>NZ_BAAHBD010000004.1:0-214320 GCF_054776975.1 Spirosoma harenae
CCGAACGGGAAAGCGGTGCCGAGAAGCCTCAGCACCGCTTTATCGTATCCGAATTGCTTTCACCCACTTATGGAATCAAAATTCGGGATGACTCATGTTTGTCAGCTATTATAGAAAAACTAATATCCTCCCGATGACTCCAATTGCTTCTGGAATTCACGCAGAATGGTTTCTTTCATCGCGATTTTGCGCTTCTGCGTATTGATTTTATTCAGAATCTGCTTGTCGGCATCGTTGTTTGGATCGAGACCTTCGGCGTCCTGTAGGGCAAATTGCAAATCATTTTTCTCACGCCGAACCAGATATTCCATCTCCCGAATTTTTGTCCGTATCTGCTCCGCCTGACTTTTTAATTCAAAAGCAGGGTACTTACGGGTTAACACCCGACCAAGATAGCTCAACTCGAAAATTTTGTCGCAGGCAGATCGGAAACGCTCGTTCAGGTTTTTGTCCTGTAGCTTGAACGGTACCCGGATTTCTTTCCAGCTATTCAGTAGTACTTTAGCCCGTTCAGCAGCCGCGAAAATGTCAGATTGCCTCGACAGTTTTTCGGCTTCATCGACCATTTTCATTTGAGCCTCGATTCGCGGATCAATTTTCGGTACGATGACAATGCCTTTCGCGTCGTTGTACTTCGTGTAGAACATGGTGGTGGCTTTCTTAAACTGCTTATACAGTTTGCCACTTTTTTTGATAGGCACCTCGCCAACCGCTTTCCAGGCATTATTCAGCCGTCGAACTTCCTGGAAAGCTGCATCCAGATCGCCGAGTCGATTCGCACGGAAAGCCAGTCGAATCAATTCGTCGTATTTGTCCAGACGCTCCTGAATAACTTTGTTCTGTTCATTGAAGAACTCGCGCCGACGCTGGAAGAAACCGTCTAACAACTCCTGAAAACGACCTTCAACTTCCGCTTCAACAGATTTGTCGACAGGACCCGTTTTGATCCATTTTGTCTTGATTTCCTGCAAAGCATCCGCTACTGGGCGCCAGTCGTTACTATCGACAATGGCTTCCGCTTCGGCAATCAAGGCTCGCTTGATGTCGTAATTTTTGCGTTGATTGACCGTAATTAAATCGGCCAACAAATTTTCCTGCGTTTCCAGCCTATCAAGTAAGGGCGGGAAATCGCCAAGTGCGTCGAAACCGAGAAGTTTCTTGCGGAGTTGAACCAATTTCGTCAGATACGAACCTTTGTTTTGAGCTTCCTCAATGTCCTTTTCTAACTGGCTGACTTTGTTCTCAGCAATAATGAAGCGATTTTTAAAATAATCGAGCGCTTCCTGCTCGGTGCGTTTGACTTCGCCAATCTGGCGGTCTTCGTAATTCAGGTAGCCTTTTAAAAATACCTTTCCGTCTTTGACGTAACCGTATTCATCTACCAGTGAAGCGTTTTCCATTCTATGCTTGGTTAAGGCTGCGCTGTGGGTTAAATTTGAGGATTATTACCAACCACAAATCTATCAGAAATTAATGAGTCAGGAAACCATAATTTTCTCTATGGCTGGCGTGAGTAAAAATATTCCGCCTAACCGACAAATCCTAAAGAACATTTACCTTTCCTTTTTTTATGGTGCAAAAATTGGCGTATTAGGCTTAAATGGTTCTGGAAAATCAACCTTACTACGCATCATTGCAGGTACAGACAAAAATTATACCGGAGAAGTAGTTTTCTCTCCAGGATATTCTGTCGGCATGCTGGAACAGGAACCAAAGTTCGAGCCTGGCAAGACCGTTCGTGAGGTTGTAGAGGAAGGAGTACAAGAGGTAGTAAATCTACTCAAAGAATTTGACGAGATTAATGAAGCGTTTGGTGATCCCGATGCGGATTTTGATAAACTCATCAATCGTCAGGGAGAAGTTCAGGAAAAACTCGATCATTATAACGCCTGGGAGCTTGATCAGAAGCTCGAACGGGCTATGGACGCTCTGCGCTGCCCACCTTCTGATGCGCTGATTGATAATCTATCAGGAGGGGAAAAACGCCGGGTTGCTTTGTGTCGGTTGTTGCTTCAACAGCCTGATGTACTGCTGCTTGATGAGCCAACCAACCACCTTGATGCTGAGTCCGTTCTTTGGCTGGAGGAACACCTTCGTCAATACACCGGCACAGTTATTGCCGTAACGCACGATCGCTATTTTCTGGATAACGTCGCTGGCTGGATTCTTGAATTGGATCGGGGAGAGGGTATTCCCTGGAAAGGAAATTACTCATCGTGGTTAGAGCAGAAGCAGAATCGACTAGCTAAAGAAGAAAAAACGGAATCAAAGCGTCAGAAAACCCTTCAACGCGAGCTAGAATGGGTGAAGATGGCTCCTAAAGCGCGTCAGGCAAAATCGAAAGCACGTTTAGGCGCTTACGAAAAACTCCTGAATGAAGACGCGAAGCAGCGCGACGAAAAACTCGAAATCTTCATCCCAGCCGGTCCTAGACTAGGTGCAAAAGTGATTGAAGCCGAGGAGGTTGCTAAAGCCTTCGGTGATCGACTTCTGTTTGAACATTTGGGTTTTCGATTGCCACAGGGCGGTATCGTTGGTATTATCGGGCCGAACGGTGCTGGGAAAACAACACTATTTAAGCTAATTACCGGACGCGATAAACCCGATTCGGGAACGTTCGATGTGGGTGATACGGTAAAAATCGCCTACGTCGATCAGGAACATGATGGGCTTGACCCGAATAAAACCGTGTTTGAAACGATTTCGGGCGGAAATGAGTGGATTATGATGGGCGGGAAACAATCGAACGCCCGCGCGTACGTAAGCCGATTTAATTTCGCCGGAGCGGATCAGGAAAAGAAAATTGGTACGCTATCAGGTGGAGAGCGCAACCGAGTTCACTTAGCCATGACGCTCAAAGAAGGCGCCAACCTGCTATTGCTTGATGAGCCGACCAACGATCTGGATGTGAATACGTTACGGGCGTTGGAAGAAGGTTTGGAAAACTTTGCCGGTTGTGCCGTAATCATCAGTCACGATCGCTGGTTTTTAGACAGGATTGCCACACATATTCTGGCTTTTGAAGGCGATTCGCAGGTATACTGGTTTGAAGGGAATTTCTCTGAATATGAAGAAAACCGGCGCAAACGCTTGGGAAGCGACGCAACACCGACTCGGATTAAGTATAAAAAACTTGGTTGATACTGCTTTAATTTGCGCTAAATCTCCCGTGTCTGTGCGGCCGGCGTCCCGGTCCTCACAGACGCCCTTCCGAATGGTGAATGTTGCTGACGCACAGGTATCTGTGAGGACACAGACACGGGAATTGGTTCAATAAAAGATTAAATTGAAAGACCACAAGTGTATAAATAAAAAGATAGGGCTTGGTTAGACCAAGCCCTATCTTTTTAACTGAGTAGATGTACTTTATTTCTTGACCCGATTAAACACAAATAAATCGGCAAATTTCCAGTCTCCCCCGTTGGGTTGGCCGCGTTGGATAACAAGTTGGTCGGGTGATTTTTTTTCGTAAATAATTCGGATTGAGCCGTCTTCTTTTTCAAACAAAGCCCGATTAGTACTGGCTTCAATAAATTTATAGCGATCGGATTTATCTTTTTCTTCCTGTCCAATCAGACCGGGTTTGAAATGTTTTACCAGTACGATTGGCCCTTGCTCAGTTTGTTCAAAGATCAACATTTCGTACATCGTAACTTTGTTGTCTTTCATCATCCGCATAAAACCCGTGAGGTTATCGCCAACGGGAGCAATCCAGGCGGCTTCAATTGGCCCTCCGTTAAACGTTCCAAGCCAACGGCCTTCCATAAAGGCGACATCAGCAAGCGACCCCGTTTTTTTCGTTTGGGCTTGAGCGGTAAAGGCTATTAGTAGACAGAATAGGAAATAGAGTTTTTTCATGAGAATGTAGGTATATGGGTAGGAGAAGTGCGTATCTACTAAAAATCTACCCAATGCCCTCTATTTTCCCATCCATTTTTTAAAGTCTGTAGCTCGCTCGCGGCTTACCAATACTTCTTCTTCTGTGGCCGGTTTGAGCGTGAGTTTCAGTTTGTTGTTGAAATACGGGTGAATCTGCTGTACGGTGTTGATATGTACAATAAACTGTCGATTGGCTCGGAAGAACAGCGACGGATCGAGCATATTTTCCAGCTCGTCGAGCGGATAATCGAGCGAAAATTTCTGATTGGTAGTCGTCCGAAATAAACTAACGCCCTCTTCGGAGTAGAAATAAGCAATGTCACTTACTTCAACGGGCACCCATTGTTGTAAGTGTTTGACCAGAAAACGACGCCGATAATCGCTGGGCTGAATTTGCTGGCGAAGTTGCTGAACCAATGCATCAATATCGACCGTACCTAAACCTTTCGTCTCCGTTGGTTCACTGTTCTCGCCAACTTTAGTTCGCCGGTATTTTGCCAGACTCGCTTCCAGCTCATGCCGTTTGATGGGTTTTAGTAAATAGTCGATACTGTTGACTTTGAAGGCTTTAAGCGCGTACTCATCGTACGATGTGGTGAAAATAACAGGCGCGCTAACGGTTGTTTGCTCGAATATTTCGAAGCTTTGTCCATCAGCAAGTTCGATATCCATCAAAATCAGGTCGGGGGCCAGCGCTTGTCCGGGGCCATGCGCATTGAGCCAGGCTACCGAAGCGCGAACACTGGGTTCTGTCCCAACGATCTGAATGGTCGGGTCTACGTCCTGCAATAATTTGGTCAGCTTGCGAACGGCTAATTCCTCGTCTTCGATCAGCAGTACGTTCATTGTTGAAACAGATTAAAAAATGATTGCGTGTTAAGAAATGTAGTCAAAAATAATCACTCTTGTACGTTTTGATTCGCATCGACTCCCCAAAGGGGATAGCGATCCGAAGCCAAAATAATGAGTACGCTGAAAAACTCTCAAGTCAAACATTGACTAACCCCGCAAATTGCCGTACGAAACGGTACGAATGAGGGATGAATCGTCATGACTATGAATGCGCTGAGTCACCTATTTATAGATACTCCGCTACAATATATGACCCCGATAAGGGCAAACTATATTAAATGTATAAGCATTTTACCAAAAGGTCTGGAAATCAGTTGACTCTGCATTTCCTACAGTTCACTCCCGTTTTTTGATGTTTCGTATAGTAGTCTGTTTACCAGACTTTTGCACTCAATTACTTTTGCAGTGTTCTTTTTTAACCGCTACGGCGCAAACAACAAATAACTCTTGAAAGTCATGAAAACAATTGCCAAAACACTCATTGCTGCTTTGATGCTAAGCACCTCTACGTTTGCATCGCACATGCCTCATTTGCCCAAGTTGGGCGTATCGGCAGGCCCTACGGCTATTACGGATTCGTACAAAGTTGCTATCTATCCATCGGGTTCAGCGACGTCTAAATTAAACGTAATCGTTGAGCGTCAGCCTGGCCAAACGATGGAAGTTTTGCTGAAAGATTCGGAAGGCTCTTTGCTGGCTACCAAATATATTGGCAAAAAGGAAGGAAACGTCCATATAAAATTTGATCTGGCTGAATTAATCGACGGTACCTACAGCATTGAAGTCGTATCAGGGACCGATAAAACAGTTCACGTTATGACGCTGTTAACCAAGGCCATACAACCAGCTCGCACAGTTTCGTTGAAGTAGTTTTTGTTTTAGGTTTACCCTCCTCGAGAAGGCCGCTTCATAGCGGCCTTTTTTCATTCCATCCCTTAAGAATGTCGTTTCAGCCAATACTAGGCTGGTTTACAGAGGAATGTACTGCAGTTTTGTCCTGGTTCCTGACGATCCACTTCCTCTTTTTAACAACAAATACTATGAAAAAAGCCCTCAAGATTACCGGCCTTTTAGTAGGCGGTATCGTCCTGCTAATAGCCGGCTTCTGCGCGTATGTCGCCGTCGCCGATGTTCCAACTTACAATCCACCAGCAATTCCTAAAATTACGGTGGAGCGCACACCTGCCCGGGTAGCCCGTGGCGAAGTGATTGCCCAGATTCAGTGTATGTCGTGTCATGCCGATAAAGACAATCGGTTGACAGGTAAGTATTTAGGTGAAGTGCCCGCCATATTTGGTAAACTTTATTCCAAAAATATCACGCAGGATAAAGAAAAGGGTATTGGCAAGTGGACAGATGGTGAGTTGATGCATTTTCTACGAACGGGCGTTCGGCACGATGGCTCTTATGCACCTGTCATGCCACAGTATCCGAATATGGCTGATGAAGATTTGAAGTCGGTTATTGCCTGGCTTCGTTCGGATCGCTTCCCTGTGCAACCTACATCGAAGGAAGCTCCAGCTTCTGAACTAAGTTTTGTTTCGAAGCTATTAACGCATACGTTGATGAAGCCGCTGCCGTATCCAGAAAAGGCTATTGCTTTTCCTGATACAGCCGATCAGGTTGCGCTGGGTAAATACACGGCTGATGCGATTGGTGATTGCTTTGCCTGCCACTCGGGCGATCTGATCGATCAGGATAAAATTCACCCGGAGAAAACAAAAGGCTACTATGGTGGTGGTATTGAAATGACGGGTGAAGGCGGTAAAAAAGTGGTTACAGCCAATTTGACCTTTGACGAACAAACGGGAATTGCCAAAACATACACCAAAGAGCAATTTATCCGGGCTGTAAAAGCGGGTGTGCGACCCGATGGCTCTATTCTTAAATACCCAATGGAGCCTAAGATGGTTTTATCAGACCGGGAAGTTGGGGCTATTTATGAATACCTCAAAACCGTTCCTAAAATCCACAATAATATTGCCCAAAAGAACGCCGAATTACAACTAGCTGAGAAGTAAACCATTCACAGATAACCTGTTACGGCGTATGATTTGTGCTGGTACAAATCATACGCCGTAATGCATTCATACAATCGATCATGGCTTTTTCTAACAAAATCATAACGAGTCCCCAAACAGGTCAGCAAATTCGGTTTCTTAAGACTACGCGCGATACAAGCGGTCAGATGCTGGAAATGGAGTCAACATATCTGACCCATAGTACCGAGCCTGTGGCGCATTATCATCCGTATCAAGACGAATATTTCACGGTTATTTCTGGTGAATTAACCGTGAAACTCAAGGGGCAAGTGCATATGCTCCGATCCGGCGATACATTACACATTCCACCCAACTTGGTGCATTCGATGTGGAATGCGTCTGAGGCTGAAACGGTTGTAAACTGGCAGGTGAAACCAGCTTTGGAAACGGAATACCTACTTGAAACTACTTTTGGTTTAGCCAGCGATGGTAAAAGTGATTCAACCGGAAAACCGTCCATTCTGCAAGCCGCCTTACTGATGCGTCACTTTGCTGATGTTTTTCGGTTGGCGAAACCTCCTAAAGCCGTTCAGCAAGTCGTTTTTGGGCTTTTATCGCCAATTGCCTACCTATTAGGTTATCGGGCAACATATAAGAAATACCTGGATTGAGGTAAGAAAGCTGCCACTTACGTCAGTTCATCCGCTACTTATTCCGTTTCATCCCTTTCCTTATTTCAGGCCGTAGCTGGCGCGAATACTTTTGAACCAGTTAAACAACAAATACCGCCAAAGCGGCCTCTTTTATGAAACCAATAACCTACTTTGCCCTAGTCTTGCCGGTGCGCAGGGCTATCACCCCAACACTCGTTGCGGTAAGAATAATCATGACTTTCCTGATGGCGAGTCTTTTTTTGCTGACAAGCTGTAAAAAAGAAACAGAGATTGATCCTTCAGGTTCTCTATCAGCCAACGCTGGCCCCGACCAATCCGTGCAGGTTGGTCAACAAGTTACGCTCGACGGATCCGCTTCAAAAGACAGCCAGGGTAAACCACTATCGTATCAATGGACAATTGTACGTAAGCCCGCTAAAAGTACCGTTACGTTATCTGATCCAACCTCGTTCAAGCCAACCTTCAAACCCGACGAAGTAGGCGAATATGAACTGGAATTGGCTGTTACCAGCACTAATGGCAAAAGCACCGACAAAGTAATAATTGCAGCTTCGGTAGCCGAACCACTAGCAATCAATGCCAATATCACCGTGAAAACGACGCTGATTGACCGAGTCGCAAATCCTGATCTGCCTGACTACATCGTTACCAAAGGCATCGACGTGAATAACGAATTGACAATCAATCCCGGTGTAGTCATTGCGTTTGAGCGCGATGTTCGGATGAACGTTAACGACGGTGGTGGTTTGATTATCGCTAAAGGTACGGCCGAGAATAAAATCAAATTTGTTGGTGTACAAAAAACCAAAGGCTATTGGGTAGGTATTGCGCTCTATTCGGGTAGTAACGCCAATACGCTGGAATACGTTGAGGTAATGCACGCTGGAAGCCGCCCTATCTTCAGTACAACCAAAGCTGCGCTGTTTCTGTCGGGTGGAAGCCGTGCCCAGATTGCCCTGAAAAACTGTCTGTTCTCGCAAAATGATAGCTATGGCGTATACGTATATGATGGTGGTATTCTTCGGGAGTTTTCGCAGAACACCTTTACCAATCATACCGAAGCGGGTATTCTGCTGGATGGCGAAAACGTAGCTAAACTGGACCCGGCTTCGGTATTCACCGGAAATAACGGCCGCAACGTGGTTGAGGTAACGGCGTCGAATATTAAAGGAACTGGCGAAATCATCTGGACAGGGTTTACGGATAAAACCCCGTACCGATTGAATGGCGAATTTACGGTCGACGCAGGCTGGAAACTGAATCCTGGCGTAACCGTCGAACTAAATCGCGATGGGGTTATACGGATTAACACAGCAGGATACATCATTGCCAAAGGGACAACTACGAGCAAGGTTGTGTTTACGGGGGCTGAGCGTACAGCGGCTTATTGGAGAGGCATTATCTGCTACTCACAGGATGCTAAAAATGCCCTGGAAAATGCTGAGGTGAGTAATGCCGGCAGCAATGTAATCGTATCGGGTAAGAAAGCAAACATTGCGATCTACGGCACCAAAGCAGCTATGTCGATCAAAAATACGCGGATTACGGGTAGCGGTGGATACGGTGTGTTTGTTGCCTATGGTGCATCGGCCAATACAGATATCACAACGGCTAACACCTTCGATTCGAATTCTCAGACGAATGTGTTCCTAGAAAAATAGATCAATCGATTCGGATCATTTGGCTTCGCTGTCTTTCAACGTCATTAATAGGCTGATTACCAGAATGACCTTGAAAGACAGCGAAGTCAAATGGTTATGACTGGCGATCGATCCTACACTCCGTAACCACGAAACCTGTATGACCTTTCAGATTTGGGGGGCGGTTTTCACCGGCATGGTCCTGTCTATTATGCTGCTCAATGTGGTGCAATGGACAACCTATCGGGACCGTAGCTACGGCTTCTATACCCTATACATGCTGGCCTGGCTTTTCTATTTTGGCTTACGGGTCTACGCATTTCGGGATTGGTTTTCGCAGGAAACGAACTTCTTCGTGCGGGCTATTGCGCCTATGGGAGCCTACTATGTTTATTTCGACTTTATCGATGCTATTCTGGATTTACGTCGGCGATTACCTCGTTTTTATCGGCATCTACAGTATGTCAAAGTAGGTATTTTAGGCTACGTTGGTGTGCATGCTATGCTTTGTTACGTACCATCGATGTGGAATCCGATGCTCTACGAAACCACCTTTGTAGCCATGCGGCTGGCTATGGCTGTATTGGGCGTTTATGGTATTCAACAGATGTTATCCTTAAGCGATGCAGTATCGCGCCTTTTTGCCATCGGGACATGGTTTCTGCTGGTAGGTGGACTAACATCTATGTTCCTGTCAACCATTCGGCCGGACGAAGATTGGTCTGGTCCATTCTGGCAGGTATCATTAACGTATATGCAGGTGGGTATAATTGCCGAACTTATTTGTTTTACTATGGGGCTGAGCTATCGGCAACGGCGGGCAGCAATTCGAAATGCAGTGGTTGAACAGGAACTCGCACATGAGCGAGAAAAACACCACCGCGATCAACTGGAAGCCGAACTCGTGATGCAGCGGTTGGAACAGGAAAAAACAGAAGTGCATATTCGGGCGTTACAAGCTCAGGTAAATCCGCATTTTCTGTTCAATAGTCTGAACTCACTAAGTGCACTCATCGAGGACGATACGCAAAAAGCCGGTGTTTTTCTGGACGAACTCAGTTCCGTCTATCGATATATGTTGCGCGCTAATGATCAGATTCTGATTTCGTTAGCCGCTGAATTGGCCTTTATCCGATCGTATTGTCATTTGTTGCAAACCCGACATGGGAAGGCATTGCGTGTTGAATGCGATGTCGCTCATTCCTTTATGAATCGTCAGCTACCTCCGCTTACGCTACAGATGCTGGTCGAGAATGCAGTGAAACATAATATGATTTTGGCCGACTATCCGCTAACGATTGCTATTACAACCAATGAACAGGCGCAACTTCAGGTTCGAAATAATGTGCAGCGGAAAACAGTACGAGTGGCATCGAATGGAGTCGGCTTAACCAATATTTGGTCGAAATACCAAATTCTTAATCAGCCGGTTCCAACTATATATGAAGATAAGGGTCTATTTGTAGTGACGCTGCCATTACTCGATAAAGACTGTAAAGTATAAACTCCTGGTTTTATGAGTTAGATGACTGACCTTTTATCACACAGTTTGATTAACTCACTACTGAATAGACTAGATTGCCTGAGCAGTAACAACAAGAACGTATGAAACAAAGCCCATCATTTGCTATCATAGGAGGAGGTATCGCAGGCCTAACGACCGCGATTGCCCTGAAACGACAAAATATACAAGCCACCGTTTTTGAGGCCGCTCCCATTATTCAGCCATTAGGCGCTGGACTATCGCTAGCGGCTAATGCTATGCAGGCTTTTCGCCGATTGGGAATTGCGGATGAAGTAATTCGGGCAGGGCGTCAGCTCGATGCGCTTAACATTCTGGACGAACAGGGCGACGTAATTACCCGGACTGATAGCCGGGCACTTAGTCAACGGTATAGCATCAATAATTTTACGATTCACCGGGCCGAATTACATAAAGTATTGTTGGCGCAACTTCCACCAGACAGCATTAAACTCGGCAAACGCACGATTCATATTATCCAAAAAAACGATGGGATTACGGTTTATTTCGACGACGGAACGAGCCATAAAACCGATTATCTGTTGGTAGCTGATGGTATTCGTTCGCCGATTCGTCAGCAGTTGATACCCGGTTCCATGCCGCGCTATGCCGGATATACCTGTTGGCGAGGGGTCATAAATCTTCCCGGTAACAAGCTACACGAAGCTACCGAAACCTGGGGTAAACAAGGCCGGGTAGGTATTGTACCATTGGCGAACGATCAGATATACTGGTTTGCCTGCGTCAATGCGCCCGCGAAGTCGGAGGCAATGCGCCAGATGACGAGCCAGCAATTGGCTGATCGCTTTGCTCATTATCATGATCCTATTCCATCAATAGTCGCCAATACACCAACGGAAGATTTGCTCTGGAACGATATAATCGATTTGAAGCCGTTATCTAGCTATGTGTTCGGGCGGGCTATTTTGCTAGGTGATGCGGCTCATGCTACAACGCCAAATATGGGCCAGGGAGCTTGCCAGGCTATTGAAGATGCGGTTATTCTAGCCGATGAGCTGGCGAGAAATACATCACCAGAAGCTGCGTTTGCTGCGTTCGATCATCGTAGACTCCAGCGTACGCATTACATTACAAATACATCGTGGCGAATCGGTCAGTTGGCTCAGACGACGAGCCCTATTCTCTCATTCCTTCGCAATGGCCTATTTCGTAGTCTACCCGCAAGTTTGAATCAGCGGCAATTAGCGACTTTATATCAGGTTGATTTTTAGGGGCTCTGTATACAGAATTAAACAGAAGGCGATAAGAGTGAGGGAATAGTTATCCTTTACTTTTATCGCTTTTTATGTCTGGTTTACTCAAGTTGTAAAAGGTTGGTAAACTGGCACAGGGATGTTTGTTTTTTCATCTTAAAACTTACACTATATTTACTGAAAACGCCGAACCGCTTTGCTTTGGATACGATAAAGGACAGATGGCTGCGGATCATTGGTATTTCATTGCTGCTGGCGCTCACCATTCTGGGCAATGGTTTTCTGGATCAGCCGCTTACCGGAAAAATCCTAATCCGAATACTAATTAGTTTTGTTTCTATTACCGCCACCTGGCATGCAATCCGGGCGCTGGTCTTTTATTTCCGACGGAAGTATTATTCGAAACGAGACATCGTAAAAAGGCTACTATTGACGTTCGTGACCGGAAGTATCGTTACAACGATAAGTATCTGGATTTCCGGCGCTGTTCGATACTGGTTCACCTACGGCACACTGGCTAATTTCCGATCGTCGGGCCAGACCGCCAGTATCACATTGAACAAAATGACGCTTTCCCTCAATGTCTACGGGTTCGATTTTTTGCAGGCGACCTTTAATTTCCTCTTCTTCCAGGCTATTTACGAAATCCTGTTTTTCGCCCGCGATTCAGCACTATATCAAAAGCGACTCCGGCTTTCGGAACAGGAACAGGAGAAACTACGAACTGCCAATCTACAAAGTCAGCTGGATGCGCTTAAACAACAGGTAAATCCACATTTTCTATTCAACAGTCTGAACGTATTGGACTCACTCATAGAAGATGATCCAAAACAGGCGCGGGTATTTCTGGAAGAATTAAGTACCGTTTACCGCTATCTGCTTCGCGCCAACGACCAGCATCTGACAGATCTGGGTACCGAACTGGATTTTATTCATTCCTACTATCACTTGCTCAAAACACGTCACGGATCGGGGTTGATTATGAACGTTGATATCGACCATCGCTTCCAAACCTACCGAATACCACCCCTGACGCTCCAACTCCTGGTTGAAAACGCCGTAAAGCACAATATTGTGTTACCCGATCAACCGTTAAACATCGATATCCTGACTGATAATCAATCTCGTTTGCAGGTTCGGAACAATATCCAGCGAAAAACGGTACGAGTGGCTTCTAACGGAGTTGGGTTAACCAATATTCTGGCAAAGTACCAGATGCTCAATCAGCCTAAACCCATTATTCGGGAAAACGAAGGGCAGTTTGTGGTAACGATACCCCTCATCGGAAAAGACAATTAGCCAGATAAAGCATAGGAGCCAATTAACGAACAGAATCTCTACGGCTTATTTCAGCTTGAATGTTCTTCAGGATTTTTGAATATCTGGAACCAATAAACACAGCAAAAAGTAGCAAACCAACAGTAAAGATAAATTTCCCGCTATGGGTAGCTGACCAAATCGCAAAGCCAACGAAACAGCCTATTAACAAAGCAATTGTAACTGTAGTGGCTTTTGATTTCATTTTTATCTCTTCTGACACTAATTCGTCAAGTGTCATTGTAGAGTAGTCTTTACTGAAAAGCATATGCGTGGTTACGTTAAGAGGTACAAGTATAAAAGTAGTAGGAAAATAGTGCAATTCCGTTCAGCAACACGGATGCAGAACTAAGTACATGAACTATATCCCCACAACCTTCCCTCGCGATTTTGTGTTTATAGGGGTGAAAATTAGCTAATTGATTCCCACCCAACCATGGACTTTATCGATTATTACAGCGTTCTGGGCGTACCGAAAACAGCATCGGACGACGATATAAAGAAAGCCTATCGCAAACTGGCTCGTAAACACCATCCGGATCTAAATCCGAACGATGCCGAGGCTAACAAAAAATTTCAGCAAATCAACGAAGCCAACGAAGTATTGAGCGATCCTGAAAAGCGAAAGAAATACGATCAATACGGCAAAGATTGGCAACACGCCGAACAATTTGAACAAGCCCGGCAGCAACAACAGCAATATCGACAGTCGTACGCGCAGGGTGATAATGGTGATTACGATTTTTCGGATGGTTTTGGTGGGGCAGGTTTCTCTGATTTCTTCTCGTCGCTATTTGGGCAGGAAGGTCGTGCGCGAGGTGGTCGCCAAAGCCAGTTCCGAGGGCAGGATTATCAGGCCGATCTCCAGCTTACCCTACAGGATGCTTATACGACCCATAAGCAAACGATGACCGTCAATGGAAAGAGTATTCGGATTACGGTACAAGCGGGGATCGAAAATGGGCAGAAAATCAAACTGGCGGGTTATGGCGCACCGGGTGTAAATGGCGGTCCTAACGGAGATCTTTATATCACCTTTGTCATTGCCGAGGATAGTCGCTATAGACGCAAAGGCAACGATTTGTATGTGGATGAAGAAATCGACCTCTATACGGCCTTATTGGGTGGAGAGCGTGTAGTTGAGACAATGGGCGGAAAAGTTAAACTAACGGTAAAACCCGAAACGCAGAACGGAACCAAAGTTCGGTTGAAAGGAAAGGGCTTTCCGATTTACAGGCAGGAAGGCTCATTTGGCGATCTCTACATTACATGGCAAGTGAAACTCCCGACCAATCTGACCGATCAGCAAAAAGAATTAGTACGTCAACTATCGACACTCTCATAATGCCCTAAACCGATCTTTTATGCAGACCCAGCACTTAATTTCCGTTCGCGAATTCTGTACGTACCATCATATAGAAATCACGTTTGTTGAAACATTAGCCGATAATGGACTAATTGAGACAACAGTAGTAGAACAAGCGATTTATGTTCAGCCAGAACAACTGAATCAGCTAGAAAAATACGTTCGTCTACATCAGGACCTGGCGATTCATGTAGAAGATATAGACATCGTTAGTGATCTACTGGATCGTTTGGAAAACCTTCAGCAGGAGCTAAGACAAGCGCAGAATCGGCTGATTTTTTACGAATCACGGGGTAATTGACCCGCAAAAACGAACCTGAATGATACGTATTCCACTTTTTCTAATCGGACTGTTCTTCATAGTAGTCAGTTGTAGTCAACGTTCTGAAAAAACAGAAACAACAGCCGCCGGCGACACAACTATTGCAGAAACAATAGAAACAACTGATCACCCAGATACGCTGTGTTTTCTACAGGTTACCGGCCGTGATTCGACTAAGTTGACATTAATAACCAATGACTCAGTAGTTATTGGCGAATTGGCAGTGCTTCCATTTGAAAAAGATCGGGCGCGGGGACTAATTCAGGGCAGGCAAAAAGGAACTCAAATTATTGCTGACTGGCAACGATCGGGCGAAGGCGTTACGCAGTCGTATGAAGTGGTTTTTACGCTCAAAGGAGATGCCATTACCTGGCGCGAAGGCGAACGGATCGAGAAACAGGGTAAGTGGGTTTTGGCAAATCCAGATAAGGGTTACGAATATGTACTGACGAAGACGGCTTGTCAGTAACCGTATTTCCGGCTACCTTACGGCGAAATAATATGTCAAAACTGACCATGGAATGACATTATCTGTCCGTCTTTATTTATACACTGCCACACTATTTTTCCTGGCTACCTTCACGATAATGGCTCAATCACCGAAACGTCCACGGTCGTACGGAATTAAGTTTGGTGTAATGTCTACCGGTCCGCTCAATGCGATTACGGATGTTCCTGGCGTTCGGGTGGGGCAGGTTACGTTGAAAGAAGGCCAGACTATTCGTACGGGGGTTACGGCAATTTTGCCACACGATGGAAATCAGTTTCAGCAGAAGAGTCCGGCGGCTATTTACATTGGCAATGGTTTCGGAAAGTTGACCGGCATTAGTCAGGTTGAAGAACTTGGTACGCTTGAAACGCCTATCGTGCTGACCAATACGCTCAGCGTTCCGACCGCTGCCGATGCAGTAATTGACTATACATTGAGTCAGCCCGGTAATGAACAGGTTCGTTCAGTAAATGCGGTTGTCGGTGAAACCAACGACGGTTTTCTGAATGATATACGCGGACGATATGTAAAAAAGCAACACGTATTGGATGCGCTTCAGCAAGCTAAAAGCGGGCCTGTCGAAGAAGGGAATGTGGGTGCTGGTACCGGAACGGTTTGTTTTGGTTTTAAAGGCGGAATCGGTACCTCGTCGCGCAAATTACCGGCGTCGCTGGGCGGTTATACCGTTGGCGTATTGGTACAAACCAATTTCGGTGGTGTACTGCAAATTGCTGGCGTACCTATTGGCGTAGCGTTAGGCAAATACTCATTTAAAGAAAACCTTGACGGTTCGTGTATGATGGTCGTGCTGACTGACGCACCACTAGATGCGCGTAATTTGAAACGATTAGCGAAACGCGCATTCATGGGCCTCGCTCAAACGGGTGGCATTGCTTCAAATGGTAGTGGCGATTACGTAATCGCCGTTTCGACTGCTTACCGTATTCCGCACGAAACGACCAACCCATTCGACGAGGTGAAAGTATTGCGAAACGATAACGTATCGCCCTTATTTTTGGCCGCGATTGAAGCAACCGAAGAGGCCATTATCAATTCACTCTTTGCTGCCCAAACGCTCACTGGTGATCAGGGACATACCATTGAGCAGCTGCCTATAGACAAAGTAGTTGATTTGCTAAAGAAGGCCGGGCAGGCAAAGTAATTAAAGCGTTTTACTAAGCCTGCTCCAGCCGGGTGCGTTGTCTAGCAACAGCTAAGCGCACTAGCCCATAAAGCACTAGTCCTACGACAACCGCAAAACTTGCCCATTTCAGATTCGTAAGTATAGAACAAAGAGAGGCAATACCTTCCGACAATTGCGGATAGCTTTTGAGTAGATAAACAATGCTGATATTTTCCAGCAGGTCAAATCCCCAAACAGCCAAAGGAAGTATATTGACCAATTGAAACGGAGTAAACGTCCGATTTCGAAATAGTAATGAAAGGATAATACAGAACAGAAACGTATAGATCAGCGGATAGGCAATATCGTCGGTCAGTTCTCCTGTTGCATAAAGGGCTCGGGCATCGGGACCATAATCCCCTACCATCTGGATGATTTTAGCAGGTTTATAACCAACTAATAAATCAATTGGGCCGATTTCCTTTCCAGCCAATGCATTCATTTCTGCTTCCAGGTTTTTGAATACATATGCTGGAAATGGAATATAGAGAACAAGAGCCAGCAAAAGCGTTTTCCAGGACGCAATCCGGTAAAAGAAAGCCGATAAAGTAGTCAACATAACAAGTAGTGTAGTTAAAAGAGGATTAGCTCAGTAAAGGGCTAACTAACAACTACTTACTCATTAACGAATGCCATGCTACTGCCGTCTGCTTTCCGCTATGCGCCATAAAATACTGGCAAGAGCTACGAAGAATAAAGCTCCTAATAATTCATAACCTCCTTCGCCTAAAGCTCCTGCTAGCGCAGGTTCAAGCGTCAGCGACGCTAAGCCATTATAGATAGATTCATTGACGGATAATAAAGCTACAGCGACGCCAGCTAATGCACCACCCGCTACCAAACCTGTTGCAAATAAATTGCCTTTCCCTAGATCTGCATCTTCTTCGACAATTCCTTTCCGCTTGGCATTCCAATCGACAATTGATTTGACGAGGCCACCGGTAAAAATGGGAAGGGTAGTTGATAAAGGGAGATACAGTCCTACAGCAAACGCCAGAGCGCTAACTCCGCATAATTCAAATACCAATGCCGTAAAAGCACCAACCAGTACAAACTGCCAATCGAGGTTGAACGAGAGCAAACCTTTAATCAGCGTAGCCATTAATGTTCCCTGCGGAGCTGGAAATTTGTCGGAGCCGATTGCGTGGGTGATTCCCTGCGCCAGTAAATCAGGAGTAGGGGTGTCCAGAATTTTTACGGTTGCGCCAACGACCAACGATGAGACGATAACGCCAACAAATAAGGCCATCTGTTGGTATTTTGGCGTAGCACCGACCAGATATCCTGTTTTAAGATCTTGTGAGGTTCCACCCGCGTTGGCAGCCGCTACACAGATCATACTTCCTACCACCAGTACGGCAGGCTCATACACTTTTCCCGTCAGACCAAATCCAATAAAAACCAGCGACGTGCCCATAATGGTGGCAATCGTCATACCTGACACAGGTGATGAACTTGACCCGATCAGGCCCACAATCCGGCTGGCAACGGTTACGAAAAAGAAGCCAAAGACAATGACCAGTATCGCAATCAGTAACTTCGTTACAATCGAATCGCCGGGAATTTGAGGGAGAACGACCATTAAGGCCGCTAAGGCAATACTGCCGATGATAACGATACGAACACTTAAATCCTGTTCCGTCCGAGGTGTCCGGTTCCCATGACTTAGCGCTTCTTCTTTTTCGATAGCAGAAATCGAAGATCGGCTAAAGCTTTGCTTGAAAGACGATACAATCGTTGGGATGGTCTTAATCAAGGTCATAAAACCACCGGCTGTAACGGCCCCTGCACCGATTTGACGAATATACGCCCGATAAATCGCTACAGCGGTATCATTGAACGTATGCGTCGTTGGATTCCACCCGCCGGGTCCACCGGCCGTTTGTAGATTATCTAGATAGCCAAGTTTTTGCAGTTGAAGCGCAATCGTATCGCCGGGTACGACGGAGGCCAGTAGAGGAATCAAACCTAGCCAGGCGAGAATGCCACCGCCGACCAATACTGCTGAAATACGGAAGCCAATAATGTAGCCTACCCCTAAATATTCCGGCGTAATCTCACCCGCTATTTGAGCTGATGGAAAATACCGATTTGCTTGTTTCGTTGCCCAGACGGGAACTTCGGCAACCACGTGTAAGACTTTCTGTAAAAAAGCGTAGAGTAATGCTACGCCCAAACCCTGATACGCTGTTTTAGCAAAATCGCCCCCTTTTTCACCAGCAATTAATACTGATGCGCAGGCCGTGCCTTCCGGATAGGGTAGTGTGCCGTGTTCCTGTACAATCAATGACCGGCGGAGGGGAATCATCATCAGCGTACCAATGAGTCCGCCCAGAATAGCTAAGGTTAGAATCGTCCAGTAATTGAAAAAATCAGCTCCGCTTCCGTTTGTCAGAAACAGAAATCCGGGCATTGTAAAGACCACGCCAGAAGCAATACTTTCCCCTGCCGAACCTGTCGTTTGAATGATGTTGTTTTCGAGGATAGTCGTGTTGAGAAACTTCCGCCCCAGTGAAATTGCCAATACGGCTATCGGTATAGAAGCCGATACGGATAGCCCCGCTTTAAGCGACAGATAAACCGTTGCTGCTCCGAATAATACCCCGAATACCGCTCCGGTAATAACGGCTTTGAGGGTAAATTCGGCGGGAGATTCAGCAGCAGGAACGAAGGGTTTATGAGCGGGGGAATTTTTGGCCATAGTCTTATAATTTGTGACGCATCGTATGAACGCATCACAAAGTAAGCAATTCCCCCGATTTTACTGCTTTATTGCAATACCCGCGTGGTGTACCGATCGACAATGTCGCTGGGATGAATCTCCAGCACATTGGCTAATACGAGTAGCACCAGCGTTCGGGAGGCAATTCGGCGAGAAATTCCGGCTATCGAGGCAAACAAATCGACCGTGATGCTATTATGCTCGCCCAAGTGCTGCATTAGCATCCGCTCTTTGTCGCCATAGCTAAACCGGATATTCCGTTCGGCTTGTTCGCCTTTTAGGATTTCCCGAACTTCGCGACTGGCCTGCACCGACTTATCGCCTACGCGAACGTAAGCCTTCTTGTCGTCAGGATTGGCCGGGTCCGGAATGATGTAGTGGGGGCGAGTGGGGCTGCGGGGAACCCGGATCACGAGAACTTCGCGTTCGTCGTAGAGTTGTACTCGCTCGATCGTGTAGGAAATGCGCGGAAAACAATACTTGTTAATAGCCCGGACAAGCAGATATTCGTCCTCGTCGGCATATTTCAGTCCCGGAATGGATTTGTCGTCACCGACGCCGATGAGCATGATTCCGCCGTTTGTATTAGCGAAGGCTACCACGCCCCGGATGATTTTCTCGGGATGATTTGTTTTCAGCTTGAACTCTAAATTGCTACCCTCTCCCCGTTTGACCAGGTTCTTGAGTGCTTGATAGTCCATAACCGATGGGTTCAGCTGGTTGAGCACTGACTTGGGATAAAGATACGGCTTTTGCGAATACTTGCAAGTGTTCAGCCATAATCTCTATTTTTCGTGAAAAACTGATTGACACTAGGTCAACTTTTCGACGGAACAAACCGTTACTTAGTTAACTCCGTACGCTATAATAACATAAAAATGCTGGTAAACGTTGCGTTGGTTTTAGGGACTTTCTTATTTATGGAAGGGGTTGCGTGGTTTACGCATAAGTACGTGATGCATGGTTTTTTATGGAGCTGGCATCATGATCATCACAATCACCATACAGGTTTTTTTGAAGTGAATGACCTGTTTGCGGTCGTATTCAGTCTGACGGCTATCGGACTAATTTTTACAGGGGTGACGTATCCAGAATGGGAGTTTTTAGCCTGGATAGGTGCAGGTGTTACCCTTTATGGTATCTTCTATTTTATCTTCCACGACATTATTGTACACCGACGTGTAAAATGGAAAATTGATACCAGCGGGCGGTACATGCAGCGGATTATGCGAGCGCATTACATCCACCATAAAGTGCATACAAAAGAAGGCGCTGAAGCGTTCGGCTTTCTCTATGCGCCGAAAAAATATGATCGACCCGTAAAAGGGAAAAAAGCGTCTGCGTAAAAGTTTTTGTCATGCTAAGGAACCAAGCATCTTAACGTGTTCCTTAGCATGACAAAAAATGGTCATAAAAAAAGCGTAATCCTGATCAAATGGATTACGCTTTTTTTATGTGGAATCAGCAAGAAGACTCAGTATTCGTCTTCATTGAAGAAGAAGTCGTCTTTGGTTGGATAGTCTGGCCAGATTTCTTCGATGCTTTCGTAAGGCTGACCATCATCTTCCAGTTCCTGTAAGTTTTCAACTACTTCAAGGGGGGCACCAGAACGAATTGAATAATCAATCAATTCATCTTTGGTGGCAGGCCAGGGGGCATCTTCCAGATAGGATGCCAGTTCGAGAGTCCAGTACATAGTGTGATTCGTATTTTATGGCTGTTTTTTTCAATAAGGGTGCAAAAGTAAAAAAACCGTTAATATCCAAGCTATTTTACGTAAAAATGTTATTTGACGTTGCGTAACTAGGATGTAGGCCATTAACGCGAATATATTTTTTTTGTTTCAGCTTATGGGTACAATTCTTACATACAAAGAAACTTTCATAAAAGCGTAGAGAATTAACTTTGTGCATGGTTCTCTTAACCAGAGAGTTAAATTGGGTACGTTGAATCATAAACTAACAATACAACATTTCAGAGATCACAATTAATAACTATAAAGCCCTATCAAATAATGACAGGGCCTTTTAGTGCTATACAGCTCCTATGGGTTAGACAGTACACTTAAGACCTTGAAAGGTATTCAGAAGTCACAAAAAACGCTGTCTCTAAAAGAAACAGCGTTTATTAATCTAACCCATAAGAGCTTGCAGGTTGAGTAAACCTGCAATCGTTGAAGTTTTATGCAAAAACTGCACCAGATGGTAACATATTCATTTTGCATGGCTGATTGTCATGAGTGTGTGCCAAAAAGACCGATACAATTTAAATCGCTATTTTGCTGATCTTAGCTATGGTGAATCATGAAAAAATCCAATATTGTTTGGACTGTCAACATGCCATATTTATGTGAAAATCTGAGAGCTGATAGAACTGAAAAATCACAATTCAACAGATTATTTTATATTGAATATTTTCCTACGATCGCTAAACTTTACTTTAGAAATCAATAACTAACTCGATCTAAAACCGGAATTCCAAAACTACTTTTTTGGGTCATTTTTTACCTTATATTTTCTTCTCTACCTAGAGAAGGTGTTAAAATATAATTGGTTCGTAGTGGTATTAGGCTATAAATTAAATCGTTAACTCTATTGACTCTTGCTGCCCATTTTAATGATCGATATAATGACTTACATTTAGGTTACCATTCACCGTAAAGTACTTAATAATGATTAGTAAAAGAAGCCCGTTTATACCTGGGCCATGGACACTTGTGTTTATTATAGCAGGATCTTTGTTTTATCTATTTTTAAGCTGGCTTTATAGCTCAATAAATAGCTCGTAACGCTTAATTACTCGCACTATCAAATTTTCTCGATTAATACGAATTAAAGGGCTTCTCTCTGCACTTATTAACTGCTAAAGCCTGTGGATTTCGGCCTACAGGCTTTAGCAGTTAGTTAGCGAGCGGCTTACTATTATTTATATACGCTATTAGGCAAAAGCTGTAGATTGCTACCAATTCTCGATCCCGTACTAGTTTGTTGCCATGAAAAAAATTTTCCTGTTAATTACTGCTCTCTGCTTGATGGGCCTGCGTAGTTACGCCCAAACGACAATTCCGATTGAAACGGCCAATTTTGCGATCGTACTTCAGGCCGATAAAAATAATTATCTCACCACGGTTTATTGCGGGAAAAAACTAGCCCAGACAACTGATTATAAAGACATCGTCAGCGTTTCCAAATTCTCGGATGATAACAGCGGTATTTACAACAATGCGTATACGCCAGCGGGTACCTGGAATTTTTCCGAACCCGCTATTCAGGTTACCCATGCGGATGGAAATATGTCCTTGGATTTAAAATACCAAACGCACCAGATCGTCAAATCTGATGCCAATACAACACTGACTACCATTCAGTTAGCTGATCCAGTTTATAAATTAACCGTCAACTTATTTTATAAAGTTTGGCCAACGCAAAATGTAATTGAACAATGGGCTGAAATTACGAATCAGGAAAAAGGCCCGATTGTCTTACAGAAATACGCTTCGGCGAATTTATTTTTTCCCGGTAAAGATTTTTATCTGACCACGTTTCAGGGACAGTACCTGAAAGAGATGCAGCCACAGCAAGAAAAATTGTTGCAGGGGTTGCGCTCGATTGATTCAAAATTAGGCACGCGGGCAATGCTGTTGGGTTCACCTAATTTCATGGTTTCGTTTGGTCAACCCGCTCAGGAAAATAGCGGAACAGTTTTGCTAGGGCAGCTGGCCTGGAGTGGTAATTATAAACTTGATTTCGAAGTAGATTCTTATAAAAATCTTCGGTTGGTAGCTGGAATTAATCCATATGCATCGGCCTATACATTAGCCGCCGGAAAATCATTTAAAACGCCCGCTTTGCTTTATACCTTGTCGGATAATGGAACTGGTCAGGCGAGTCGACAATTGCATAGCTGGGCTCGAAAATACCGCGTGCTCGATGGCGAAGGTGACCGACTCACGCTGCTGAACAACTGGGAAGCAACGTATTTTGACTTCGACGAAACAAAACTGTCGGGATTAATTACCGATACCAAGAAATTAGGCGCTGACATGTTTCTGCTCGACGATGGCTGGTTCGGCAATAAATACCCGCGTAACGACGATCACGCGGGTCTGGGTGATTGGCAGGAGAACGTCAAGAAATTACCGCATGGACTTGGGTATCTGGTCAAAGAAGCGAAGAATACAGGCGTAAAATTCGGCGTCTGGATTGAGCCGGAAATGGTAAATCCGAAAAGTGAATTATATGAAAAGCACCTCGATTGGGTGATTCGTCAGCCGGAGCGTCCGGAGAAATATTATCGGAATCAGTTGGTGCTTGACTTATCGAATCCGCAGGTACAGGATTTTGTATTTGGTGTTGTCGATGGATTATTTACCAAAAATCCAGAACTGGCGTTTCTTAAGTGGGATTGTAATGCTGTGATTTACAATGCCTATTCGGCCTGGCTAAATAAGAGCAAAATCCCGCAATCGCATCTATATGTCGAGTATGTACATGGGTTATACAACGTACTCCAGCGCATCCGGGCTAAATACCCCAAAGTGCCGATGATGCTGTGTTCGGGTGGAGGTGGCCGTGGTGATTATGAGATGCTAAAATACTTCACCGAGTTCTGGCCGAGTGATGATACGGAGCCCGTCGAACGGATTTTTATGCAGTGGGATTACTCCTATTTCTTCCCATCTATTACCACCGATTGCCACGTAACGGACTGGGGGAAACAGCCGATTAAATTCCGAGTCGATGTTGCTAGTATGGGTAAACTTGGGTTCGATATTGTCGTTAGCCATTTAAACCAAAACGATTTGGCATTTTGCCAGCAGGCGCTAAAAAACTACGACGGCTTTAAAAGTATCGTTTGGCATGGTGACCAGTATCGTCTGGCAAGTCCGTACGAAAATCCGTATGCGTCAATAGCTTACGTCAGTGAGGATAAGTCAAGCGCGGTGATGTTTACGTACCTGCATTCCAATCGCGTACAGGCCGGTACAGATCGGCCGATTCGGTTAGTTGGTCTGGACCCTACTAAGAATTATCGGGTTAGCGAAACCAATCTCTATCCAGGAAGAAAATCGACGCTGGAAGATGGAAAAGTTTACAGCGGCTCCTTTCTGATGAATGTAGGTATTAACCCCGATGTCAATGCTCGTCGAGCCAGCGTTGTCTTGCAGATTACAAAAGCTGACTAGCCGTTTAGATGTATTTAAGCCGTTTCCGTTGACTTGTATTTTCTTGAACAAGTTTTATGCGAGAGGGTAATAACTAAAGTTTATTGTCAATTTCATAACTGCATTTTCTCCAAAATTTTTATAATCGTGAAAACGAATCCAATTGAAAATCAGGTGTTGTATGGACTCGATTCGATTGATGAAAAATTGACTGTTGAAGTGAGTTTGAAAAAGCTTTTACTTATATATAAGACAGTGGAAGAATTGATAAGCTTCTTTCATCAACCTGATCATTACAATAATGTTGGTGATCTGAAACAGTATTTAGGCAATAAAGAAACTGGCATGTATTTATTGCTAAGCAGAATATATTACGAGGAATTTGATAAAATCTTACCTCAAAATATTAAAGATATTATTGAAGGGGATGACTTTCATAGCCCCATACTACAATATTATAAATCCAAATGAAGCTGGCTAATTATATAAGAAGTCTTGAACTAAAACTATATGCCTGGACTAGCAATTATATGTAATCTCAATTTACTGCAACGGCGGACCATACTTATTATAGCCCGCCGTTTTGTATGAAAATATTCTGATTCTCTAGTCGCTTTATGGCTCTAATGGATGTTCTTTCAAGAGTTGTGTTGGCGAATAGAAATCCTTTTTCGCTTGGGTCGCTGCTCGGACTTTCTTAACTTGATCGGGTAGGATGGCTGACGCCTGGTTCCCGAACGAATTGCGGACGTAGGTTAGCACAGCGGCTACTTCATCGTCTTTCAAGAGGCCACCGAAAGGCGTCATCGGCACCTGGCCGGGGTAGTTTTTGCCATCGACTTCGATCGGGCCGAGGAGACCTTTTAAGGTCAGCTTGATAAGCCGATCTGTGTTACCCAATACCCATTTGTTTTTGGAAAGAGAAGGGAATCCAGATGCGGCAAGTCCTTGTCCGTCGGGTTGGTGACAGGTAATGCAATAGCCTTCTTTTGCAAAAATTTCCCGGCCACGGGTATACAGATCAAGGTCAGCACCCTTTAACGATGAAGTTTGGGTGATTTCTTTTTTCTGTTTAACAGGTTCGCCTTTCAGGTGAGCAACGGCCGCTTCGTGGGCATGGATCATCCATTCATCAAGTGGCTTTTTCGCTGCTTCGGCTAAAATGGGTAATCCCTTTTCTGGCCCGATCCAGGAAGCGGCAACAATGGCATCTAACCGCACTCGGCTATTATCATCCTTGACGGCTTGCATCAGCAAATTCGCCTGATCGGCTACCTGATGACCTGTATAACGAACCACCTGTACAGCAGCGGCCCGGACGTGATAGTCGGCTGCTTTCAATAATTGCCGCAATAAGGTTTGATCGACGCGATCCATTCCCCAGCTTACCCAAAGTCCTTCCAGCATGTGATGTTCGTAGCGCGGATCTTTTTTATCCAGACTCGCTAACCACGTATTCAATTTAGGAAGCACCTGCGCTACATCACGTCCCCGAAGTTCGCGTCGGGTGCGGTAGCGGGTACGGTATTCGGGCAGTTTCAGGTTATCCAGTAATTCTTCGATTGATGCGCCGTCGATCTTAGCGGGTTTCACTAATGGTCTTGATGGGTACGTAATCCGATAAACTCGTCCGTGTGAATGATCTCGCAAGGGATCGCGGGCATTGTGCTGCATGTGACCAATCAGGATATTATGCCAGTCGATCAGATACAGCGAACCATCGGGGGCAAATTCCATATCGACAGGCCGGAAGTTGCGGTCTTCGCTGACAACCAAATCGACTCGGTGCTTGCTTTTGTAGCCGGTGCCATCGTCTACTAGCGTGTGCTCTTTCATCCCCAGAAAACCGATGGTATTGTTTATCAACAAATCCCCCTGAATGTCATCCGGAAAATGACGACTAGAAACAAACTCCAGACCCGATGTAGGCCGAACCATGTGATCTTTCTCGATCAACTGGAACGACTTAGGCGTTGCTTCACCGTAGCGCGGCAATACGCTTCCAGGCATCATCCAGCGCACATCTGGGCTGGAAGTTTCGGCAAAAAATGGTTGTCCCCAGTCGTCAAAGGCAATGCCCCACGGATTTGGGATGGAAAGCTGAGCCGTACGTTCCAGTTTTTTAAGCTGAGGAGAATAGCGATAGAATCCACCATTCGTAGCCCGAACAGGACCATACGACGTTTCAACATTCGTATGCAGAAACACGCCCTCACCCGAATAAATAGCGCCCGATGGATCGACTGTAAACGCATGGCTGTTGTGGTGTGTATCGTGATCGTCGTAGCCGCTTAGCAGAATCTCTACTTTATCAGCGCGGTCGTCGCCATTGGTATCGGTGAATAATTTCAGGTTTGTGCCTTGTGAAACGTACACGCCTTCTTTCGCAATTTCAAAACCTAGCGGAAGATGGAGTTTGTCGGCGAAAATCGTTTGCTTATCAGCTTTGCCGTCGTTGTTAGTATCTTCCAGAATAATGATTTTATCGTTTGGCTTGGTATCGCCCGGCTTGTAGTGCGGATAGCTGGGCATACAGGCAACCCAAAGGCGTCCCTTACCATCGAACGACATTTGCATGGGTTTTGCCAGGTCTGGGAATTCCGTTTCCGAGGCAAATAGTTCGATTTTATAACCTGTCGGTACTTTCAATTTTGCCAGAGCCTCTTGTCCAGTTAGATACGTCAGGCTTCCATTTTTTTCAGGATTGAAATTCGTCTTTACAGTGGGAAGAATTCTGGTTCGCTGATCGGCGGTAGCTACATCAAAGGTTTTTCCCTGCGCAGCTTGCCAAACGGCGGTATCTCGAATCGCGGTCATCTGGCGGATTTTTTCGATTTCAGCGGGATAGTTGTCTGGGCCGAACGGATTGTAGCGACGACCATAGACGTGCACGCCGTTAGGAATTTTATAATCGTTGTGCCACATCCAGTTTTTCTCCATCACCGCATCGTGAATCAACTTGCGATTCGCTTCAGCTTTCGCAGCGGCTTTTCCGAAAACCTGATCGACTAAGAAAACGCCCAATTTTTTATAGCCTTCTTCAGTCAATTGGGAGCCGTCGATCGTCAGGGGTTCTGGTGTGGCATCGTACCATTCTTTGGAAGGCGTGAACGCATCAACAAAGAGTACGTTGTTTTTAGCACAGACATCCTGCATGCCTTTCGCGTAAAGCCAGATATTCTCATTTTCCTTTTTACCATTCGGCAGATCGAATCGGTCCGATAAGTCCTCGAAAGCAATTGGGGAGACGATCGCCAGTTGCGGAGCATTGACGCCATTGTATTTCTGGTTCAGCGTCCATTTAATAAACGCGTCCAGCTCAGCTTTGTAATTTTCCAGACCAGCTTTGCCTTGAAACGACTCATTATAACCGAAGAACGCGATAATAACGTCGGTTTTGAGTCGGGTGAGCCACTGGTCAGGCGTTTCAAAATGGCCTTCGCTGCCTGAATTCGTTGCTAATTCAGTTTGGAATTTTTCGGCACCAGGAAACGCCCAGGGTGAAAAACGAGATGCGTGCGGTCGGAAACCAGGTGTGTCGCCACCATCACACATATTCCGGATATACAACTGACTATCCGGGTAACGCACTTGTAATTCAGTCTCGAAGTTGTCGTAATTCATCATTCGCGACCCCAGATTGTTACCCAGCAAAATAATTCGCTCGCCTTTTTTTATGGGCAGCAGAGCCGATTGACTCGTCTGAAAAGCAGTAATTGGAATTAAGGCTAATCCCGCTGCGACGACTAGAGAGAGAAGACTGATTTTGCTGGAATTAATCATAAAGCAATTAGGTCAAGAAATTTCCGAATGACGTACTAAGATTAACGTATTAGCTGAATTAACGAGGTTATTTATCCTTTGTCTTGAGGCAACATTTGGAGTTTTTTGTCATTCTGAACGAAGTGAAGAATCTCAAAGTATCCTCCATGAGCGCTGGGGAATCATGAGATCCTTCCGCTCCGGCGGCCCGACTGTCGTCAGGATGACAAAAGATCCATTTTTTTATTCTTATATAACCTCTGTTAGGCAGAAAACCCGTATTTACCCTGCATCTGCTTAATGAATTTCAGGCCATTTTCGGCAATATCCCAAGGGTCATTGTATTCCCGCCAGACGTTGATGGAATTAGCAAAATCAATGTCATTTCGCGTAAACGCTTCAATAGTCATCCAGCCATTATAGTTGATTTCCGATAGCGTTTTAAACGTATCATCCCAGGGAATGTGTCCATCACCGGGCGTTCCCCTGTCATTTTCGCTAATGTGAACATGCGCTAATACCGGTGCAATGGTTTGAATGGCCGCTGGAAAACGCTTCTCTTCCATATTCGCATGGTGCGTATCGAACATGGCGCGTACATTCGGATGGTCGGCCTTGTTGATTAATAAAGCTAACTGAGCCATCGTGTTGCAGAGGTAGCATTCAAAACGATTCAGCGCTTCTACAGCTAGCACGATATTGGCTTGACGAGCATGTTCACCCGCAGCCCGCAATACCTCAGCGCTATAGGCATACTCCTCTGGTTGTGGCTCCCGACGGCTGAACGTGGCAAACGCCGAGTGCATAGGTCCACAAATGACAGTGGCGCCCATTGCGTGCGCCCGATCGATGGCTCCTTTCAGATAATCGACAGTCTGTTCCCGAACTGTAGCCGATTCACTAGCGGGATTCGTATCAGGACCGCAGACCATTACACAGGTACTTTCCAGGCCGAGCTGACGTAAATGATCGCCAAACTGACTATAGGCATTCACGGGCTGGTCGTCGATGAAACATTCAATACCGTCGTATCCGATTGTTTTTAAGCGTTCCGCAATCGGGTGCATCTTTTCGGATATTGGTGCCGACCAAGCCAGCAGGTTGAAGCCAATTTTACTTTGGGGCATAGGGCAATAAATAAGTAAATGAGAAACTCAGGATTTTTTCGGATGACCGTAAGGGACATCCATAGCGATTTTGCCTTTCCATTTTTTAGGAATTGGTAACCCCAATTCCCAGTGAATGGCATTGATGACCAATCGCTGTACAGATTCTACCTGAAAATCTTCAGGATGGCCCATCGTCGTAAAGAAAACTTTTCCCCCCCAACTATTTTTCCAGGTCCAGGCAACTGGATTTTCGGTAGCCTCTTTATCGGGATTGACCGATTTTCCCATTAGTAACCAGGTTGATCCTTTAGCGGGATAATCGGGTTGAACGCGGTAGAGCCAGGAAGCTACATGAAATGATGGCGCTACGCCAGTCAGCAACGGATTTTTGGCGGCATCGGGAATGATGGATACATCGGTCGTACTCTTATGGCCGTAGTGCGTATGCTGCGCTTTTCCGCCCCAACCCGGAGGAGCGCCAAACGCGAATTCGCCAAAGGCATTCCAGGATTTCCGATCATCGCCATCGGGATAATTGAACGCGTGAGTTGTCGTCCGGAATCCCATGACGGGTTTTCCCGATTTCAGGTAGTCGTCGATATATTGAAGTTGCTCTTTCGGGAGCAGACGCCAGCGTAGGAAAAAAACGGCTAAATCAGCCTCCTTAAGCGCTTCAAGACCGGGTATATCTTTTTCCGCATTATAATCTGGGTATGCTTTCAGAACTTTTGTTCGCATCCCGTAATTTTTCTCCAATTCAGCCGCAAAGAGAGGCATTGTCAATTCGCCACTATATTCATGATCGCCCGTAACGAACACCACTAAAGGGCTTTTCGCGGCTTTCCAGCCAGATAGAGCACTTATAGTAGCGGCTCCGACCAGCGTTTGGAGGAATGTTCTGCGTTGTGTTTTCACGTTTCGTCGTTTACAGAGAAAGATAAAGTTTTACGTCGCCTACTTTGTTTTCTTAGTCCTACGGTTGATTCTCCCGAAGAAATTAACCGCCTAACAGAACACATATCAGCCCACTGCTTTAGCTGTGGGTTTTGCCAAAATTGCAAGCGATCTAATACGGTTTCAATGCGTTTTAATTCGTTGAAACAAGTATTCTCTTATGCTTTAGTACCTAGGAACTCACCGCTGATTAATTTGCATCAACTAACCACAAAAAAATAAATCTGTTTCCTGCTTCCTTGGTCTGTGTCCTCACAGACCCCTTACCGGATGGCAGCGTTGGCTGACGCACGGGTGTCTGTGAAAACACAGACACGGGAATTCGGTGATCGTTTCAAATCAATTCGTATTGGGCTATACCTTTACGGATTTGGTTTCAGAAATTGGCTCAAATTGCTTTGGGTGACTAATTGAAAGGGAATAAGCGTTTCTTTCGGATAGTCTTTTCCCGTAGCGGCACTGACTGCAATTTCAACGGCTTTTGATCCTTGTTGTTGAGCATTCTGAAAAACAGTAGCATCCAGTGTACCTTTTTTGACAGCTTGTAGCGCGTCGGGAATGGCATCGATACTAACTACGATGACTTTGCCCTTCATGCCGGCATCTTCCAGTGCTTTTACGGCTCCTAAACCCATTTCGTCGTTTTGGGCGAAAACGGCATTGATCTGCGGACCAAACGATTGAATCCAATTTTCCATCAACGCCATCGCTTTAGCCCGATCCCACTCACCCGTTTGATGAGCGAGAAGTTTAAGATTCGGGTATTGCTTTAAAATTTCCCGCGCTCCCTGTTCCCGTTTAATTTGAGCGGCTTGACCCATGTAGCCGTGCATCATCACAATATTTCCTTTGCCACCGAGCTTCTCAGCAATATATTTCATCGCAATTCGCGCCGATTCAACATCGTCGGAACCGACAAAAGCGGACGGTTTCTGGCTCGTTTCGGAATTGACATTGATAATCGGAATCTTGGCGGCTAACGCCTTCGTAACGGCTGGCGAACTGGCTTCTACTTCGCAGGGATTCATAATAATCGCATCGACCTTCTGCGCAATAAAGCTTTCGACCTGCTCGACCTGCTTCAGCGCCGACCGTTCCGCATCGACGGTAATTAATTCAACACCAGCCTGCTCTGCCTTTTTGGTCATCTCATCGTTGACATTAACGATAAATTCATTCTGCATACTGAGCATGGTAGCGCCGATAACAAGTTTTTTGTCGGTACTATCTCCGCTCTTTTCACTGCTCTGGTTGCAAGCAGTTAGCAGGCCGATGAGTAAAGCTGAAACGAAAGCTATAGAAGGTATATATCTCATAAATTCAGTGGTGAATGACGTTATCCGTTGTTATTCCTATTGAAACTATCGAGCACGACGGCTCCGATAATGATGGCCCCCATAACGACCTGCTGGTAATATGAAGTCACGTTGAGCAAGTCCAGACCGTTGCTGATGACACCAATCAGTAATGCGCCGATTAATGTACCTGTCATCGTACCGCTACCGCCCGATGTACTGGTTCCTCCGATAATAGCCGCAGCAATGGCATCTAGCTCAAACCCTGCCCCAGCGTTGGGCTGGCCAGTTGTAATACGTGCCGTTAGTAAAATACCTGCCAATGCCGAAAGTCCTCCACATAGCGTGTAAACGACCATTTTTATTTGGTTGGGCTGAATACCCGACGCTCGTGCTGCCTGTTCGTTACCGCCTACAGCATATATATAACGTCCCAAAACGGTTTTTCGGAGTACAGTCGCGCAGAGAATAAAGGCGATTATCAGGAATAGGATAAGTGTCGGAATACCTAAAATCTTCCCTCCGCCGATAAAGTTAAACGAGTCAGAAAGGTTAGAGATAGGGCGTCCTTTACTCAGAATCAGGGCTAGCCCCCGACCGATAGTCATCGTTCCCAAGGTGACAATAAAAGGCGGCACTTTACTTCGAGTAATCACAAAGCCATTGAATGCACCAAATCCAATTCCAGCTAACAAACCCATGAGAACGGGAACAATAACAGGGTAAGCATCAGCACGCGCGAACGATGCGGCTACGACACCTGTTACGGCTACCATCGACCCAATCGATAAGTCGATGCCGCCGGTGATGATGATAAATGTAACGCCAAACGCCAGCAATGCATTGATCGAAACCTGTGTGACAATAATCATCAGGTTTTGAACGGTCAGGAATTTCGGAGTGGTAATGGAAAGAATGACGCAGACCAAAATAAAGGCAACGAAGAGGCCATATTGCCCAATACGACGGACGCGTGTTCTGTAGGAATCACTAAGTTGACTGAATGAAGATGGGTTCCCGAGTTTCATGAATAGTCGTAAAAGTCGTCGTTATGGCTGCATAGCATACCGCATAATCGTTTCCTGAGTGGCTTCAGCTTTGGGAAGTATGGCCGTTTGGACTCCTTTTGCCAGAACTAGAATCCGGTCGCTCATGCCGATTAACTCAGGAAGTTCAGAAGAAATCATAATTACTGCTATTCCTTTTTGGGTGAGTTCGCGAATGAGTCGGTAAATCTCGGATTTTGCCCCTATGTCGATGCCTCGGGTGGGTTCATCAAGAATTACCAGGGAAGGCGATGCTAACAGCACTTTTCCCAAAATAACTTTCTGCTGATTCCCTCCACTAAGATACATTACAGCCTGATCTGGACTAGCCGCTTTAATGCGAAGTTCACTGATAATAGCGGCCGTTGTTTCTGATTCGCTCTGGTTCTTAATGAATATACCATTGACGTGACTATTCAGGCTAGCCAGAGTGAGATTTTGCTGAACGGAAAGACTAGAAATGAATCCCCATCCTTTTCGATCTTCACTGACGTAGCCAATTCCTTGATGAATCGCTTCTTTGGGAGATCGTATCAAAATTTCAGTTCCGTTTAAATATATAGTTCCCTGATCAATAGAGTCCAGCCCATAAATGGCTCGCGCGACTTCGGTTCGTCCGGCACCCATCAAACCCGCAATGCCTAATACTTCACCTGCTCGAACGGAAAATGTAATTCCTGAAAATTTACCTGTCTGACCTAGATTTTGCACTGACAGCACTTCTTTTGCGTCAGCATTTTGGGACTTTGATTCGGGGAATAAGCTATCAATAGTTCGACCGACCATCAGGCTAATTAAGGTCGGCTCATTTAATTCTGAAGCTGGATGAGTGGCGATGTATTGCCCGTCACGTAGTACAGTAATCGTATCGGCAAGAGTAAAAATTTCCTCCATCCGATGCGAGATATAAATAATGGCAACGCCCTTTTTCGTCAGATCTCGAATTAGGCTAAAAAGCGTACTCACTTCCCGATCTGATAACGCCGACGTAGGTTCATCCATAATGATCACGTTGGCATCCTCAGAAATCGCTTTGGCAATCTCGACCATCTGCATCTCGGCAACGCTCAGGTATTTCATCTGAACATGAGGACGAATGGAGACTCCCATTTGTGTCAGCAAATGGCTGGCTTGCTGATTTAAGGCTTTTTCGTCAATCCAGCCGAGCAATGTTCGTCGCTTTTCGCGACCCAGGAAGATATTTTGAGCAACGGTTAATTCGGGAACGATCAGCATTTCCTGGTGAATCATGGAAATACCGCGCTTGCCTGCACCGCTAACTCTTCCTGTCTTTATTGGTTGTCCATCTAAAAGGATTTCGCCGGAGTCAGGTGTCAGAAGACCGATCAACGTCTTCATCAGCGTTGATTTTCCGGCTCCATTTTCACCCATCAGCGCATGTACTTCTCCCCGCCGGACGTTCAACTGGACGTTATCCAGCGCCCGAACACCAGCAAACGACTTCGTTAGGCCGCGCACCTGAAGAATATAGCCGTTTGCGTGAGAAGACATTGATTCAGGAGAATTCAACGAAGATATAGCGTAGACGATATAAACCAGCAACTAGATTACTTCTGTGTCTAGTTGGATAGATACGAGAAGCAATCTAGTTGTTGAATAGTCCTTTAATAGAAGAGCGTTTTTGTCATGCTGACGCAGGAAGCATCTTAAAGTTTCTTATCTAATTCGTAAGGATACGTTAAGATGCTTCCTGCGTCAGCACGACAAAATACTAATTAAGCTTTAAAGCCGCTGAACGACTCAACACCGGTATCTTTCCAGCTTTTCGAGGCCGCAGAATCCAGGACAGCTTCGCAGACTTTTTGCGTTTCCAGCGCATCCTGGAAGTTTGGCGAACAAGGCTCACCCGTTTCCAGGCTTTTCAGGAAATCAGCTACCTGGTGAATAAAGCTATGTTCGTAGCCTATGCCTAGTCCAGGCACCCACCATTTATCCATGTAAGGCTGATCGCCATCGGTTACGTGAATTGACCGCCAGCCACGCACAATGCCTTCGTCGGAATGATCGAAATATTCGAGTCGGTTCAGGTCGTGCAGATCCCAACGGATAGATGCATTTTCACCGTTGATTTCAAACGTGTACAACGCTTTGTGTCCACGTGCGTAACGAGTCGATTCGAACAGGCCCAGCGAACCATTCTGGAAATGGCAGTGGAAAATACAGGCGTCGTCAATGCCAACAGGCTGAACTTTTCCGGTCAGTGCGTGCATCCGTTCTTTTACGAAGGTTTCAGTAACGGCCGATACATCAGTGATCGCTCCGTTGATCCACATAGCTGTGTCAATGCAATGCGCTAGCAAGTCGCCCGTAACGCCGGAACCAGCAGCGTCTACGTCCATCCGCCAGGTGCCTGTTCCGCCTTGTGGTACGTCGGCGCTAATGGTCCAGTCTTGCAGGAAGTTGGCGCGGTAATGGAAAATTTTACCCAGCTTGCCCGAATCGACAATCTGCTTGGCTAGCGAAACGGCTGGAATACGACGATAATTATACCAAACGGTTGTATTTACGCCCGCTGCGTTAGCTGCATCCACCATTTCCTGTGCTTCGGCAACTGTACGAGCCAGCGGCTTTTCGCAGAGAATCATTTTGCCCGCTTTGGCTGCTGCAATCGCGATCTCTGCGTGCGAATCGTTTGGTGTACAAATATCGACAGCGTCAATATCGTCTCGTGCGATAATTGCTTTCCAGTCGGTTTCGATGGATTCGTAACCCCATTGATCGGCAAATGCCTGTACTTTTTGAGCGTTACGAGAGCAAACTGCTTTTAAGACGGGCGTATATTCAAGATCAGGAAAAAAATTAGGTACGCGATTATAGCCGTTCGAGTGTGTACGACCCATAAATCCAGTACCAATCAAGCCAATTCGTAATTCTTTTTTTGCTGCCATTTTCAAAAGGTAGGTTTGAAGTTCGGAGTCTGAGGGTAACTAGCTTGTATAGCAACTTCAAACTCCAAACGGTTAACTATTATTACGCTTCGTACCAGCCGTGAGCCTGGCGGACTTTGATCATCGTTGCCAGAATATCGTTCCAGGTTTGCTGATTGGTCATTACAGCATTCGGGAACATGCAACCATCCCAGCAAATATGTTTGAACGCTTTGGTTAGTTCGCCGTTTTCGTTGCGCAACCAGTAACCCGCATCATGTACGATATCGAGTTTGCCGTTCGGATCGAGCGCCTGGCAGTGACGACCGGTTTTATCGTGTGAACCAGAGCCGAATACCGTACCGTCGTTCTGAGCTACGTGGAAGTCAATCGTCCAGGGACGTAGTGCGTTGGTTACTTTTTTCAATGCTTCTGACAAGGTTGCGCGGTCGCTCCAGTCGAAATCTGGTGGCAGAATCCGATCCTGTTCACGGTTGTACCCCAGCGTATAAAGCAACGTATGCGCCATGTCGGCCTGAAAACCCATGTTTGGTCGGTTGACGGCTTCGAGGGTTTCGAGCATTACTTTCCAGCTATGCATAGCGCCCCAGCAGATTTCGCCTTCAGCGGCTAGTTTTTCACCGTAATCGGCGGCTACGTCGCAAGCTTCCTGGAATGTCTGAACGATTAATTTTGAATTACCCGTTGGATCGGCATCCCAATCGTGAGGAGAACTAGCCGAGTCGATCCGGACAACGCCACTTGGACGAATACCCAGTTCAGTCAGTTTTTGACCAATGTGGCATGACTTACGGACCATTTCGACAAAATTGGCGCGATCTTCCTTGCTTCCCATCGCTGGGCCACCCCAGATCGGCGCGACTAAGGAACCAACTTTCAAATTATAGCCATTTAACTTATCAGCTAATTTTTTGATGCCATCATCCGATAGATTGACGTCGATATGTTCAAAAAGAGCAAGGTCGACACCATCGAATTTGACACCATCGACCTCGGCGTTTGCTGTTAGTTCCAGCATGGTATCGAAGCCAATAACAGGCTCGGAGTCGGGGCCTTTTCCCACAACCCCCGGCCACATTGCGTTGTGGAGCTTGGGATAGTTATTCTCGTTCATCACGTTTTATGGTTTTAAGGTTTTATTAGGGAGAGTTTGATTCTGAGGTTTGAGGTCTGAAGTTGGCTGACGCAAATACTATGGTATTAACGCATGTTAGCTAACTTCAGACCTCAAACCTCAGACTTCAACTTACAAATTATAGACTGTTGATATCTAAATCAGGATTCGCTGGGCCGAAGTGCTTTAGCATCACGATTGGATCGGTAGTCGATTGATTTGTGATCACGACGCCTTCTTTCGCTGCTTTTTCGCTGACGAAGAACTCATCGTTCGTTAGTTGGCCATACCGGATCATGGTTGGGGTTTCGATAGCCCAATCGCCCATTTTACCGTGTCCCTGCATCATGATAAGGCCATAAGCGGCATTGTCTTTAATGGTGACAGTTTGGCCGGGAAAAACGGTTAATTCTTTGGCGCTGAAGGCTTCGTTTTTATAGCAAACCCATACTTCGCGATAACCCGCAGCTTTCATTTCTTCCTCGTCATGAACGGGTTTTGGCCGCATGAATCGGTTCGCCATCATTTGTGGATCAGTGTTCAAATCCCAGTCGATGGCTTCCATTAGTTGGTCGTAATCACCGATGCGATCTTTCGGTGTACCGTTCCACAGCAATTCTTCCGGAATAATCGCTTCGTTTACCAGCGACTGGTACATAGCGAATACGTCCGACGCTTTTTGCGGTTCGTACGTACACATACTGCCCGGTGCGTGAAGCAATCCTGGTGGAACGTCCCAGCCAGTGCCGGGTTCGAGCCGGTAAGCTGACGAGTAATTCGTGATTTTGTTATCACCTTTGGTGAAGTTTTTCAGACATTCTTTGATTTCCTCTTTCGTCGTGCCGGGGGCGATACCGATAAAGGTGTATGGGAAATCGCCACCGTGGTTATTGACTTGAGGTGGAAAATAATAGGCTTCGGGTTTGCCCAGCTGACCAATCAGAGCCGCTTGCTCATCATTGTGGTGTAAGTGGTGTGGTAGCGGACCCATGTTATCGAAAAACTTCGAATACATCGGCCAGCTTTGATATTCATCCCACAAGCGATCACCAATAAGCTCGCCTTTTAGTTCTTCGACGGCGTCTTTCAGCAGAAACTGCGATTCAGTACCGTCTTCATCTGTGAAAACAATATGGCTCAACCCTTCATTTTCTCCCGTCAATGGACCGTTTTTAGCGGGGGTCGTCGATGAGAACCAGCGTTCGTCGATACCGCCCCGTTCACCACCCAATACATAATAATCATCGGGGTGGAGCTTAATGCGTCGGCCAGGTACGCAGAACGACCGTGGTACCCAGGTTGGTGTGAGCCGTAAAATTCCTTTGCCCTGTTCTAATGCCTTTTTTGCCAGGCTTACTGCTGAGGTTGTTTCCATGAGGTACTTTTATTGCTTCAACTAACTATTATTCGTTAAAAAATCGTGAATGGCTGATTCCGTGTTCAGAATTTCCAGTTCCAGGTTATACGTCCGAGATTCGCCCGGCTCTAAAAATAGCAATTCGTTTTGTTCGCGGGCTTTGGCTTGTCCGATTAAGGGATTGGTCGCTGGTTCAAGTCCGGTTACGTATTCGCCTTTGCCCCAATGCTGCCAGTTAATAAACCACGGTAATTGCGATTTTTGAAAGCGTAACGCCAGCGCTATACCCAGATTGGCATTGTGTAGTCCGACGGTACACAGACCTGAACTATCGGGTGTAACATCGACAGAAGCCACCGCTTCACCCGTACCGCTGTGATCTTCCAACGGAGCAGGGCATTTTTTGAAATTGCCTCCTTCGTAAAAGATTCTGTCGTTGATCCCTCCTTCACGAGTCTTCCAATCGCCTTTCCAAACAATATCGGTTCCCTCATCGACCAATGGCCAGCCACAATTGAAATGATACAACAGCATGTGCGGTGCTGGCGTATTCCCTCGATTTATGACTTCGTCGCGGATGCGGATAACGGGCTGACCAAGCGTACCGGAAATCGTTCGTTTTAATTCGAGCCTTGGACCGAAAATGGTTGTTTCTTTAATCCGTCCTGTAATACTCATATCCAGTTTTCCCATAACTGGATCGGGCTGAATTATCGACTCAATTTCGGCTGGACTGTTGCTGATTTTGCCATGCAATCCGCGTGAACCGTACTCATCTTCTTCGGGACCACCCACGTGCGAAAGGCCACAGGTTGTCAGTAAGCCACCGCCAAACGTACGAAGCCAATCAATTCCTTTATCGGAAAAAGGCTCGGGCGGAGTTATGCCCGTATGACTTAGCCAAGCCAGACTATGCTGATTGTAGAAAGCATCGGCAATGTCCATAGCCCGGTCGAGAACCAGTTTATACCGAAGCCCAGTGCCCGTATTGATCCACGCAATGCGCGTTCCTCGTCCGCTGCCATTATCCAGCACAGACGTTTCAATGCCGCCGAGTTGCGCTGTATTCGAGATTTTATTATGCCAGGATTGTGATGTCAAAATCAAATTCATTTCACCCCTAAATTCCCTAAAGGGGACTTTGTCTGCGTGTAAGCTAAGTACCCTTTAGGGAGTTTAGGGGTATTTTAACTCTTACTGTTTTATTCTCAGATTTCGGTATTGGACTTTCATCGGCGGACCAACGTGCACCTGTACGCCCAGCAATCCTTTTGATTTGCCATTAACGGTGTCATTGTCAGTCACATCGCTCATGAGTACGTCATTAATGTAGTGCTGTAAATGATTTCCTTTGATGACCAGATGAAATGTGTTCCAGTCTTCGCTTTTAATAAAAGTCTTTAGCGAATCGGAGCTACCTAGTGATCCTGTGACTGTTAAACCGCTCCAGGCATTGCCTTTTGTATTTGCCCGAACAGCTTCGGGTGTATTTTCACCGGTATAGGCAGGAATTGTCGTTTTCTGTCCACGATACGCCAACGTGGTCCGTTTCCGCTCTTCGTAGTTTTGGCCGGTGTAGCGATTTTTACCGTCGATGTCAGCCTGATAACCACGTAATGCAAACGGAACATCGGTTAGCTGGTCACTGCGGTAGTTGATGCCTGAGTTACCCGCTTCGGCAATTTTAAACTCGCCTTTCAGTTCGAAGTCGGCGGGTTCGCCACCTTTCCAGATGATGAATGAATTGGTTTTTAACAATTTATCTGGTGTGATTTCGCCTGTTAGACAGCCATCTTCTACACGCCAATAATTTGGGTCGCCATCCCAGCCGTTCAGCGTTTTGCCGTCAAAAATAGCAACGTAGCCTTCTTTGTCTTTTTTAGCTTTAGATTGGGCCAGACTGGTTGTGCCGGCAAGCCCTGTCAATACGGCTGCTACAACGAGCGCTTTGGGCAGAAATTGACTCTTCATGTGTGTCAGCATCTTCATTTTAAGTTTTGCCCTCAGATAGCTATTCAGGCACTTACGCTAAATAGTTACCTAAGGGCTATTTCATAACCTTATTTTCCGCCCGATTTGTATACTTCGTTATTCTGATTGCCACCCGATTTGAGGAACGCCATTAAGTCTCTGAGTTCATCCGCATTCAGGGCATTTATCAGGCCGGGATACATAATCGATTCGTAAGAATACCGTTTCGACGTTACATCTTTCTTCGGCACTTTCCGAAGCTCGTTCTGAGCAAATGGGTTCTGCGAAATCGAATAATTGGCGTTGTCCTCAGTAATTAATCGACCAACGACCGACTGACCGTTTTTCAAGTAGAAAATAGTCGATGCGTATTGATCCGAAACGGCTTTGCTGGGGTTGATAATCGCATCCAGAATATCCTTATTCGAGAAACGAGTACCGAGTTGGGTCAGATCAGGACCAATATCACCGCCTGAACCCTGCATACTATGGCAACTGCTGCACAAAACGGCTGAATAAATTTTCTTACCCGTTTCGAAGTTGGGCATGCCTTTGCCGCTATCAACTACAGCCACCGCGTTCTCCAACGTCCATCGGCGACCGGGTCCTTTTGGTGTATAATCCGTCTTAACGATGTCGTTACCTGAGCTGGTTAGCAGATCGGCTCCCGATAATTTGTTATACTGGTCGAATTGCTCTTTCGGAACGTGAGCGAGCGCAAGTTTACGGGCTCTGTCGATGAAGCCAACGTAGCTGCGACCTCCTTCATAGGCTTTAATCGCATTGCCGAACCAGGAGAAATACTTTGTTCGCATTTCGGGTGTCCAGCCAGCATCTTCGCGACTCAACATCACAGCGTAATAGGTCTGCTGAAGGGGTGGTACTTTCGCCAGCATTTTAGCGATATCCATACCGTACTGTGGGTTCCGCAAGATCAAGTCACTAGAGGCTGTTGTTGGATCAAGATCCAGATTTTTCATGCCCGGTTCTTCCTTCTGATCCATCTGCGCCAACGTTTTGTTGACAATACCCGGTGCCTCCAAGTAGATGAGTACTTTGCTCAGGCCGCGATTAAGAAGCGCTGATTTTGCTGGGAATTTCGGATTCAGGGATGCGATAATTTTATCTTTATCGGCGGCATCCGGCGCGCCCATCCGTAAGAAAACCAACTCATAAGCACGTAGTAAATCAAACTGCTGCGACTCAGATAACTTGTCGTAATTGATTTTTAAGAGCGAATTGAGAGCCTTACTTTTCAGATCGGCGCTGCCCTGACGAGCCAGAGCGACAATGGCCTGTGTAGCACGAACGGGATCGGTTTCAGCCAGCGCTTTTTCATGCCATTGAGCTACCGGCTGATGTTCGACCGCAATACGAGCGGCATAGCGAATAAAACGATCTGTGTGATTGAGGTTTGGCCAGGCAGCTGCTAGGGCGCTGGCATCCGGAGCGCCATGGAATTTCTCCAGATTGGTTCGGAGATTGTGCTCGGCTGTTACCGCAGGAACCTGCGATGTTGTAGGTTCAGTACCGGCGTAATAAACCCGATATAAATCCGATTCCAGACGACGGCCGCCGGCCAGGAAATAGAGCGCTCCATCAGGACCGATAGCTCCGTCCGTTACGGGTAGGGGAGAGCCAGAAATAAACTCTTCCCGCTCACCTTCGTACGAAGCTCCTTTTGGTTTGAGGTGAATAGCGTAGATAATTCCAAAACTCCAGTCAAATGCGAAAAGTGATTGACGATACCGTTGTGGGAATTTCGCATTCATGCCGTAAAGCACGTTGGTTGGTGAGCCCTGACCGATATTTACAATGGCCGGTAGATTATCTGGATTTCCGGGAAGCCATTTGCTATCGCCCGTCCGCCAGCCAAATTCTGCACCGCTGGTAACATGACAGATACGAGTAGGACGGTACCAGGGTAAGCCGAAATCCCATTCCATATCCGAATCATAGGTGAACATATCACCGGCTTCATTAAATGCTATATCGAAGGCATTGCGGAAACCTGCCCCGATGAGTTCCCATTTTTTGCCATCAGGATCTACATTAGCCACCCAGCCGCCGGGAGCATATCGGTCGTTAGCATGCCCACGGGGGTCTTTAATGAGTGGGAACAGGTTATCTTCTTTCCAGTTCGAAGGAAGGCGATACGCATCCATCTGAGGTACGTCGGTATGGTTACCACAGATCACGTAAAGCGACTTCTTATCTGGAGATAATACGACGCTGTGTGGACCGTGTTCACCTTCACCTTTAAATTCTTTCATCATGGTTACCTTATCGAACTGGTCGTCGCCATCGGTATCCTGTAGTCGGTACAGGCCGCTACCTTTCGCAAATTGCTTATTCGGGCGGTTATTTACCATTACGTATAGGCTGTTGAACGCATATAACAACCCTTGCGCATAGCCCATCCCTACGCTGGTATCTTTAGCAATGACGAGCTTTTCAACCTTTGGTGTAGTTGACGCAGCACCGACTGCTGGAATCGTCAATCGAAAAAGACCTCCGTATTGGTCCGATGCAATCATGCGACCTTTATCATCGAAGGTCATTGACACCCATGAACCCTGTTTGTTTTCGGATGGGCTGTAAAGGTGTTCGGCTTTAAAGCCGGGTTGTAACTTTAGTTTGTCGACTTTAGGGTTCTCGGCGCCCTGTTTGTTGGTTTCCGGGTAACGTAAGCTAACCCAGGAAGCACCAAGCAGAATAAGCGCCGAGACTGCTAGTCCAAGTTTAGCCTTGTTGAATTTAGAAAACATAGTCATTTCATAGATAAGGTTTAAAATAGATTACCGATGCGTGTCTAGATCGTACTAGCCCGTATCTGTTTTTCGGTTGTATTCGGTAAATAAGAGATGAAAGGCTGACATATTCTACTGATTAAGCGGTTGAATACTCAGAATGTGTATATGACTCATCAAACCCGAGGGGAGACGTGAAATTTCTTTCTTGGAATAATGCCCATACGGCGGATTAGCGCGGGTAGTCTGTTGGTTATCATCCGTCTTAAGCATCTGTTTACTACCTAGTTGATCGAATGCAAACAGCTGTTTGCAGATCATCTTTCTGTTGGTGGCTACGTTACCGTAGGCTATCGTTTCTAAATCTATTCTATAACGTTTGGCTGAATCAAACATTGATAAGCAAAATCAGTGTACTATTTTTCATAACGATGAAACTGGTAAGTAAATAGGGAGAGCGAAACGCTCCCCCTTTACTTCTCTTATTCAAACCAATTTGATTTAGTCAGGCCTATCGAAAACCTGATAGGCCTGAAAGTGACGTTAGAAATTAGGTGTCAGAGCGGCTTCAACAGCTGGTAGACCATAGTAGTCATCAAGTACTGTAAAGGCGTTTGGTGGTGGAACGGCACCTGCTGGGAAGTAATAGGCAGCCGGATTCGCTTTCACTTTAGCACCATACGCACCAATAATTTCCTTCACACGACCCGTTCGGGTTAGATCAAACCAGCGCTTATTTTCGAAAGCCAGTTCAACCCGACGCTCTTTGAAGATCGCTTCTCGCATATCAGCCTGCGATGTTGCTGTAGTAGCTGCCAAACCTGCACGAGTCCGAACCTGATTCAGGTACGTAGCCGCTTCTGCCGTTTTTCCCTGTTCGTTCAATGATTCGGCCAGGAACAGCAAGACTTCAGCGTAGCGATAAACAGGCCAGTTTTGACCCGTATTGTTATGCTGCGAGTGGGTCCGAGCGTATTTTTTGATATACGGATACGTTTTGTTTTCGCGCAGGCTGCCACTTAATGTAACGGTTCCAATAGAAATATCTTTCCGTTTATCACCTGTTTCGTAGGCCGCAATAAGATCCGGTGTTGGGATGTTATTACTTTCCTGTGACGTAGGCTGTGCATTCGATGTACCCGTAATTGGCAGAATCTCAGCAGCGGTAATTGGCGACGGGATGAAGCGGTAAATCTGGTTACCGTTGTACCCGGCCGAACCTTCCATATACTGAATTTCGAATACCGATTCCTGATTGTTCTTGTTCGTACTAGTGAACGAGAAAGCGTTGTTATAATCAGGCATCAGCATATAACCATCGTTGGTAACTACATCTTTCATCAGCGTTTCGACCTGCGCCCATTTTTTCTGGGTCAGATACAGATTCGCAAGCAGCGTTTTAGCCGCTCCCGACGTAGCCCGGCCAGCTTCCTGTTTTGCTTTGTTAGGCAACAATTTACTCGCATCAGTCGCATCTTTTTCAATCTGCGCGTAGAGTTGTTCTGTCGTTGCCAATGGAGCAGGAGCATCTTCTCTTCCTGTTACCGGTGTCAAATGCAATGGGACTTTTCCAAACAGACGCACCAGATCAAAGTAGGCAAATGCTCGCAAAAATTGCGCCTGGCCTTTTAGGTTATTCTTATTGTCGGCATTGGCAAACGTGATTCCATCAATAAGCGCCAGAATCTGATTAGCTCTCGCGATAATCACATAGTTTAAGCGATACTGTACCAGCACGTTATCGTTGGCCGTAACACCATTTGCCGTTGGAACGGCGAAATCAGCCACGTTTTCGGTTGGGTCAACCGCTCCATACAACGTATTTCGGGCGTAATAGGTATTGTCGGAGTGCATTTCCTCCAGAACCCAGGCCCGTTCGTTGTACATCTGCCGGAAGGGTACGTAAGCGCCATTGACAGCCTGCTGGAAATCAGATTCCGTTTTGAAAAACGTTGCCGAACTCAACGCCGTTTCGGGTACTACGGTTAGAAAATCTTTACTGCAACTTGCCAGAGCAATGCTCAAAAGACAGGCAGCTATATATTTTGTTTTCATCCTTTTAGAAAATAAGAATGTTGAAAATGAGTTTAGTTTACCTGTTTGGCTTAGAAGTTGAAATTGACGCCAACGGTGTACGTACGTGGAACTGGATAGTTCGAGAAATCGACGCCCTGGCTCAGGTTGCCACCATCGCCGTTGCCATCGCCCTGGGCGCTGGTTTCCGGGTTTGGACCACCCCAGTATTTCGTAAAGACATATACTTGCTGTGCCGAAGCATAGACCCGAGCTGATTTGAAGAATTTGTTGATCGCTCCGATGCTATAACCCAGGGTTATGTTTTTAATCGTGAAGAACGATGCATCAGCCAGGAATTGCGTACTGTTCCAGTCGCGCTCGATACCAGTGAAGTTACCTCCGTTGTTTGTTGCACCAAATTGTCCCGCTCCTGGAGTGATAACCGTTGTGGCAACACCAACGCCATTGACCGTCGTATTCTTAACGCGGAAGCGGTCTTTTACGCCTTCAACCATGTTGAACACGGCATCTAGATTCGCTGTGCTATACAAGTGACGAACCCAAAGTTGGTTGCCATAAGAACCGGAGCCTGAAATCGAGAAATCGAATTTGCCGTATTTCAGGTCATTGGTGATTCCGTAAGTGAACTTCGGAAATGGACTACCAATAATGGTCCGGTCATCCGCATCACCACCATACGTAATAACGCCGTCGCCATTCACATCTTTCAGTTTGATGGTACCAATCGCAGAGCGGCCTGGAATAATGGGTGAGTTTTTGAGTTCTTCAGCACTCATATAATATCCTTCCTTAACCATTCCGTAGAACTGACCGAACGGCTTGCCAACCTGCGTAATGTGGAACGTACCATACACACGGTCGATACCGGGAGCCAGGGCAACTACCTGGTTACGGTTGAACGAGATGTTCGCATTGGTTGTCCATTTCAGTTTACCGGTCGTGTTTTTGGTCGTCAGCGAGAACTCATGGCCCCAGAACTTAATTTCACCGATGTTGTCATTGAAGTTGGTGAAGCCTGATTCCTGTGGAATCTGTACCGCGTAAAGCAGGTTCGTAGTACGCTTTGTATAGAAATCGTAGATGAACTGGATACGGTCGTTAAACAAACCTAAATCAAGGCCTAAGTCAAACTGTCTTGTGGTTTCCCAGCCCAGATTTGGGTTAGCCAGCGAGGTGACAACGGCACCCGTTGCTACGGTACTACCAAATACAGCATTGGTTGTATTATTCACCAAAGCGTAAGACGTATAGTTACCGATGTTGTTGTTACCGATTACGCCATAGCTAGCCCGAATTTTTGCAAACGAAACCGGCATAACGGTCTTCATGAAGTTCTCATCCGTAACGACCCAACCTACCGAAGCCGATGGGAACGTACCGAACTGGTTGTTAGCACCGAATCGAGACGAACCATCCGATCGAATAGCGGCTGTGAACAGGTATTTGCCTTTGTAGTTATAGGTCAAACGAGACAGATAAGAGGTCAGTGTCCATTGGTTCACACCGTTGTTCGTACCACCCCGGTTGATGTTGAGCGCACCCTGAATCGTTGGAAGCCGGTCATCGGCATAGGTATCTGCCTGAATCCGACTAAATTCCTGACGGTAAAACTGATTGGTGAAACCGGCTAACAATTCAAAATTATGATCGTTGAAGCTCCGGGTATAAGTAGCTAAGTTTTCGTTCAGCCAGGACGTGTTTTCCAAACCTTGTCGAATCGAAACGGCTGTTGTCGGAATCGGTACGTTGATGGCACTGGTAGCCGTGGATGGGTTGAAGAAGAAGAATTTCGAGTTTTGATACTCAATATTCATCGTCGACCGGAGGGTAAGTCCTTCAAGCGGCTTGTATTGCACATAAGCATTCGCCAGCAGGTTTGTGTTTTTGGTCTCGTTAACCAGTTCATTAGCAGCTCGCACCCAGTTTGGATACTGGAAAATGTTACCCGTGCTACCTGGGAACGTATTGAATTTGGTCAGATCGCCATTCGCATCATAAATAGGCATAACGGGCCAGGTATGCAGCGCGTTAAACAAAATACCCGTACCCCGGTCACCATCGGTTCTTGGCGTATTGTCATACACATATGAAGGAGCAACGTTAAAACCGACTGTTACCCGATCTGATATATTATAGTTCGAGTTCAAACGAAGGGAGTAACGTTTGTATTTGTTGTTCAATACGACTCCATCCTGATTGAAAATACCGGCTACCAGCGACGTATTGGCCTTTCCGGTGTTGTTGGAAACACTCAGGTTATAACTCTGGATAGGCGCCTGGCGAATCAGGGCGTCATACCAGTCGTTGTTTTTGCCCTCATACTGAGCTGGGTTCTGAAACTCAACCGGTACTGGTTGGTTCATATCCTCGTAAAACTCCTTTTTGAATTGAGCAAATTGAACCGCATCCAGCATTTTTACCCGGCCTTTCATCGGTACCTGCTGAATACCAGCATAGGCACTGAAGCTAATGTTCGTCTGACCGGGTTTCCCTTTCTTGGTGGTAATCAGAACAACCCCGTTGGCTGCCCGCGAACCGTACAGAGATGTTGAAGCCGCATCTTTCAGGATAGAAAGATCTTCAATTTCATCAGGGTTAAGCTGGGCAATGTTACCGGTAATTGGGAAACCATCAATAACGTAGAGGGGATCGCTACCCGCCGAAACAGATACCTGACCACGAATACGAATGTTGATCCCCTGACCGGGCTTACCCGTTGTCTGGTTGATCTGAACCCCCGCTAATCGCCCCTGCAATTTCTGACCGATTTGAGAAACCGGCAAATCCTTGATTTCTTGTGCACTTACGGTTTGTACGGCTCCCGTTACTTCTTTTTTCAACTGGCTACCATAACCAACGACGACGACTTCGTTCAGGGTTTGATCGTCGGGGGTTAGGGCTACGGATACATTGGTTTGGCCGCCGACAACAACTTCTTTTCTGGCATAGCCGACAAAGCTGAAAACCAGGGTTGAATTGGCATTTGGTACGGTGATACGGAAACTCCCTGATGCATCGGTTGTTGTACCTGATGTCGATCCTTTAACGACTACGCTTACTCCCGGCAGGCCGGAACCTTTTTCGTCCGTTACTTTACCTGAAACAGATATGTCGGCTGTTTCGACATTCGCCAACATCCGCTCTGGTCTGGTAACGTTCATAGCCAGTAATTGGCTATTAGTACTCTGCTTCTGCACGATTGGCTTCAGCTCCTGGGCAAAAGCAGGAGATACGCCTGTCATCATACTCAGCGCTGCTAACTGATAAAGTCTTTTCATGATTTAGGATTTATAGATAGGACGGCATTTTATGTGGCTTTATAAAAGCCAAAAGCTTAGCCAAATATTACCAGCTTTGTACCGTCAACTTTCCTATACCTTCCTAGTTTTAGTATTATTTGAGTAATTTTCTTGGAATTTTCAATATTAATTTTTCGGAGTGCTACTTTTTATAAATGAAAAGCTTCTATTAGTTAATAAATATCTCGTCGACGAGTAATAAGGCTGGCTTTCCCTTATTACCATGCCATTCAGGGAGTTGCTCAACTGGTTTTGCAACGATCTTTAGATAAGAAATTGCTTGTGGTTTGAAACGGCATCCGATGGCTTTTAAAATCGGATCACTTTTTTCAGCAGGCATAGTAGGATGTACTGTGCCGAGAAGTTTTAACTGATCCCGGCTGTTGCCACCCCATACTTCAATGGTTGACGGAGGAAAGATGCCCGTCTCAGGTTCAATCATCGTCCGCAGATCAACTGATGTCACATGGATGGGCTTTTTAAATTCTGACATCACCACCATGTCATTTTTCCTGACGCCCAGCCAGTTATTGGCCCAGGCTGGGCTGTTTGCATTCAACGCACCGAGTTTGTGATCAAAAAATGACTTCACTCCTTCGGCCCGATGAACTGAGGTAAGAGGCATTAATAGATCGGAACTGTCGGGTTTATATACACTTTTATAATAATCGAACGTAGCGATAGGGCTGCTCAACCAGCCTGATTTATAGGCTTTTGCCTTAATGGTCTTGCTAGTAGTCGTGATCACTTTACCATCCATAATAGGCGAATGGATGCTGTCGGGGTCAGTTCCATCAAGGGTATAACGGATCTCAACACCTTTGATGGGGTGTTTCAATTGAATAGCTGTCGATTGGGCAAAGATTGGCGAGTTTTTGAGCTGTGGTGGATTGAGTCGAATGGGTTCAGCCTTGTCGCCATCGAATCCGGCAATAAATTGAATCTTCGGATACGCTTTCTGGAGTTGACTAATTTCAGCCTCGGTTAAGCCTGTTTCCCAAAGTGCTACGGTTTTCAGATTCTTAAACGCACCAATCTGCTTCTGTAAATCCGTGTATTTCACCGCCGTGCCGGATAAAGCCAGACGTTCCAGATGTGTCAATGGCGTTAGCTGATCTAGCTCTTTTCCTGTAATATCAGTAAAGTTGATATCCAGCTTTTGTAAATTTTCGAATTGACTGATGTACTTCAAATCTGCATCCTTGACGGGCATTTTATTCAGATTGAGGTAAATAACCTGACTTTTAACAGGACTTAATTCCTGAATTTTTTCAGGCGAATAGGTAGCCTTATTATACACATTGACAGCTAATGCGGGTGAATCCTTTGCCAGCGGTGCGACTGTCCGGTAGTCGTTGTTAAGGTTTTTAACGGTTTCTTCGTCGGCCGCATCAAAAGCGAATGTTGGTTCTGTCGGCTCTTTCGGTTTAAACAGGGTTGTGGCTAACAGACGCAACGAATCATTAGCTGGCAGTTCAACCACTTTCTTATTGAATTCAGCTTTTCCTTTAACCCAGAGTGCTAGCAATCTTATTTCGGTTGGTGTAAGTTGCGCCTTCCCCGACGGTGGCATGTGCTTTTTTTCTTCTAACGGTAGATGTATACGTCTAAGTAATAAGCTGATGCTAGGATTGCCGGCTACAAACAGTTCACCACTTTTTCCGCCCTTCTTAATTGCTTCCGGGTTGGTGAGTGATAGTTCGCCTTTTAGCTTGTCAGGATTATGACAACTGGTACATTTCTGCTCGAAAATGGGTTTGATAACGTCGTTGAAAACAAGTGCCTGCTGAATATCGACAGGTTGTGATTCCTGGTTTTTAGTGAGCGGACCCAGCAGGAAATCGGAACCATGTGTAATCGTAGCACCGTAATGGCCCGCGCCAATAAGGGCTATGCCCATAACTACCGCCCCCGTTTGAGCAATCGTAGACGAATACCAGCGCTTGGTTTGTCCCCAATACAAGAAAAGAGCGATGAAGAAAGCGGCCACGCCTGTCCATTTATGCCACTGTACTAGTACGCCACTATAACCATCTTCTCGCGCTAGAAAGAGGCCCATGATTACTGTAATCGCAGCCAACAAAGAGCCGACAAGCAGCAGATTTCTTGAGAAAACACGGTAGAATTCGGGGCCAGCATCCTGTTTTGTGGCAATGGCTTTGGTAAAGCGAAATGCTTCCATAACAACAGCCAATAACAGCAGAACAATCGGAAAATGCAGTATCAATGGGTGCATTCGCCCGAAAGGTTGCAACCAAACGGGGATCGCTATTTTTTTCTCAAATACCAGCAGAAACAGAATGAACACCGCCGATGCAAACAAGGCTTGCTCCGCTAAACTGACTAACTTTTTTTGCATTGACGTAAAATGCAGAGACTAAAATGGACGCTATTTGTTTGGTATTGTTTTTTGTCAGGCAATAATATCATGCACCACCTTACCCGATACGTCGGTCAGACGATACCGACGGCCAAGGTGTTTGAAAATCAATTTTTCGTGATTGAGTCCCAATTGATGCAACACCGTCGCCTGGAAATCGTGGACATGAACGGGATTACTGGCTACGTTGTAGCCCATTTCGTCGGTTTCGCCGTAGACAATTCCGGGTTTGATGCCTCCACCTGCCATCCAGATAGTAAAGCATCGCGGATGGTGATCGCGACCGTAGTTTTCTTTGGTCAATTTCCCCTGTGTATAGCTAGTCCGGCCAAATTCGCCACCCCAAATAACCAGTGTTTCGTCTAGTAAACCACGTTGCTTCAGATCCGTAACTAAAGCTGCCGACGCCTGATCAACGTCTTTTGCCTGTTTGGCAATTTCAAAAGGAAGGTTTCCGTGTTGATCCCAACCCTGGTGATACAGTTGCACAAACCGGACGCCATTTTCCGATAGCTTTCGAGCCAGCAGACAGTTGGCAGCAAACGTACCGGGCACCAGACAATCGGGACCGTATAACTTGATAATGTCGTCGGGTTCTTTCGACAAATCCATAACCTCAGGAACGGCGGTTTGCATCCGATAGGCCATTTCATACTGCTTCACTTTGGCCATGATTTCCGGATCGCCGAACTCCTGATAACCCATTTCGTTCAATTCGGACAGATTATCGAGCATTTCGCGACGTGCTAATCGGTCCATGCCTTCGGGATCGCGGAGATACAAAACAGGGTCTTCACCTTTACTGAACTGAACGCCCTGATGAATCGAATCTAAAAAACCATTTGACCACAATTTAGAATAAACGCCCTGCCCGTTGCCGACTCCACGAGAAAGTAATACCGTAAAGTTTGGCAGGTTTTTGTTTTCGTTGCCCAATCCATAGCTTAGCCACGAACCCATACTGGGTCGATTGCCCTGCTGTGAACCTGTTTGGATAAACGTTAAAGCCGGATCGTGATTAATGGCTTCGGTGTACATCGATTTTACAATGCACAAATCGTCCACAACTTTAGCCGTATAAGGCATCAAATCGCTAACCCATGCTCTCGATTCGCCGTATTGCTTGAAATCAACGAAGGAGCCGACTAATGGGAATTGCTTCTGGAAGGCCGTCATACCCGTCAGGCGCTGGGTTCCCCGGATAGATGACGGCATTTCCTGACCCCATAACTCGCGTAGCTTGGGTTTATAATCAAACAGTTCCTGTTGCGAAGGAGCACCATTTTGGAATAGGTAGATGACGCGTTTGGCTTTGGGGGCGAAATGTGGCATTCCTGGTTTGAAACCTTCCTCATCAGCACTGTTTCCGCCGAAAAGATCGGGAATCAACAGCGAACCTAACGCTGCGCTACCCAATCCCAGACTTAGCCGAGACAGGAACCGTCGTCGGTTGAAATTCAGTCCATGTTCTAAGATTTCTTTTTCCATAAGTCGTCGATGTTTAGTTACCCCTAAATCCCCTGAAGGGGACTTAACTCACTTGTAAATGAAGTTCCCTTCAGGGGATTTAGGGGTGTTTCAGGACTTTGTGATGGTTTCTTCCAGATTATAAATAGTCGAGACAATTCGCATCAGAGCCGCCAGTTGAATCTTATCCACTTGTTTTGGAATGGGATATTCGCCAACTGCCAACGCTTTTTCAGCATGCGATTTGTCTAGTTTTTTTAGCTCTTTTTCGTAGTACGTCGTTAAAAGCGATACTTCTTTTTCCTTTGGTTTTCGACTCACAATCAGCCGGAAAGCCTTACCAATTTTATCGTCAATACTGGATTTTTCCTGTAACAAATCAGCTGCCAGCACCCGCGATGCTTCCAGTACAGTGGGGTCGTTAAGCATAATCAGCGCCTGGAGAGGGGTATTCGTTTTCAACCGCCTAACCTCACATAAATCGCGGTTACTGGCATCGAAAATCGCCATCGATGGGGGAGGTACAGTTCGTTTGATAAGTGTGTACATACCACGCCGATATAATTTCGAGCCGTGGTCTTGTACATACATCGATAGCAATCCCCTGCCTGATGTAGCACCTTCCCATAAACCGGGAGGCTGATATGGTTTCACGCTTGGGCCACCGATTTGTCGGTTCAGCAAGCCACTGCTACTCAGGACTAAATCCCGTACGAATTCGGCGTCGATGCGGTAGCGTGGCCCACGGGCGAGGTATTTATTATCAGGATCGGCCTGCAATTTTTCGGGACTAATAACCGCTGACTGACGATAGGTAGCCGACGTAACCATTTGCTTCACCAACCGCTTAATGTCCCAATTGTGAGCCATAAAATCGACGGCTAGCCAATCCAGCAATTCAGGATGCGACGGTAGTTCGCCTTGCATACCGAAGTCGCCTGCTGTTTTTACGAGCCCTTTTCCAAAAAACTCCTGCCAGAGTTGATTCACATAAACGCGAGCCGTCAGCGGATTTTTGGGGTCGAATAACCATTTGGTTAAACCCAATCGGTTCTTCGGATAACTTGCGTTGAAGGGTAGAATGGCATTGGGAGTACCGGGCTGTACTTCATCGCCGGGAGCGTCGTAGGCACCCCGCTTCAGTAGAAACGTCTTCCGGGTCGTGTCCAGATCGGTCATTACTGAAACAATTAACTTGTTTGTATCCAGCTTATTCACGAATGAGAGGAGACTCTTCACGTCTTCGTCGCAGATTTCCATTAATGGCTTTTTGGCATACGTATCAGGACCACCAATTACTGACTCCATACCGACTTCTTTTACATTATTGAAAAAAGCGAAGAGTCGGTAATATTCTTTCTGCGAGAAGGGATCGTATTTATGGTCGTGGCAATGTGCACATTCCATCGTAACGCCTAGTAGACCTTTACCAAATAAATCGGTTCGGTCTGTTACGTAGCCGATTCGGTATTCTTCTGGGATAACCCCGCCTTCCTCCGTGATTTTGTGATTTCGGTTGAAACCCGTTGCCAGCAGTTGCTCTTTCGAGGCCGTTCCTGGTCCTCCCCAGCCATTTGGACTTTTCAGGAAATCGCCCGCCAACTGCCAGGTCACGAAATCGTTGTAATGCATGTTTTTGTTGAAGGCATGAATCACCCAATCTCGCCAGGGCCATTGGGTTCGGTAGCCATCATCTTGGTACCCATGCGAATCGGCGTAGCGGGCCAGATCGAGCCAGTGAACGGCCATCTTTTCGCCATAAGCCGGATTCTTGAGCAGTTGGTCGACAACTTTTTCGTAGGCATTATCACTTTTATCAGCCATAAACTGCTCCATGAGCGTCATGCTCGGCGGCAGGCCCGTCAGGTCCAGACTCAACCGTTTTAGCAGTCGTTCTTTATCGGCTTCTTCGTTCGGCGCTAAGCCTTTCTGTTCCTGCTTTTGAAGGATGAAATAATCGATCTCGTTTTTCGGCCAATCTTCATGATCAACTTCGGGTAGTTCAGACTTTTTAGGTGCTACGAAGGCCCAGTGCTTTTCATACTTTGCCCCCTGCTTAATCCACTTTTCAATCAGCTTGATTTCGCGTTCGTTCAATTTCAACCCTGAGTTAACCGGCGGCATCAGCATCGACGTATCCTCCGTTGAAATCCGTAGAAACACTTCTGAAAGTTCTGGTTTTCCGGCGACTAATGCGTGGGCTCCGGGATGTTCTTTCAAGGCTTTGAACGCGCTTTCGGGGTCATCAAGCCGTAGACCGGCCTCCCGTTTATTGGCGTCGGGGCCGTGGCAGGCGGAGCATTTGTCGGATAAAATAGGCCGTATATCGAAGTTGTAGCTAATCTTATCAGGAAGCTCTTCGTTATCAGCCTGATTCGCCGACGAATTTGTACAGGCCTGTATGAAGCAAGCCGCACCAAAAACGGTAGCGAGTAGAAAATACGATAGCTGTCTCATCGAATTAGTAATCGGTTTCAACTGTATTAGCCAAAACGCTTGTTCTTTTAGAAAGGCCAACAGTCGTATTAATCATTGATTCTGTTACGCTAATAAATCCATTACGGCTTTGCCTTTCCCATCGGGTGTAGTGTAAAAGGGCCGTTTCTCGACTTCATACTGTGTGTCAGGAGCGATACCCAGCGCATGGTAGATGGTCTGGTGAATACCGTCGATACGTATCGGATTTTCAATGGTTTTACAGGGACGCTCGTCGGCGGTTTTGCCGTAGACAAATCCTTTTTTAATACCACCACCAAACATCAATACTGAACAGCCGTCCGTAAAGTGACGGTGCATACCGTAAAACTTCAGATCCGATAGAATATCGGGTTGTTTCACCTGCTCCTGCACTTTTTGGTCGGGTCGACCTTCGACCATCATATCCCGGCTAAACTCACTAGCCAGAATAATCATGGTGCGATCTAAATGACCGGATTTTTCTAAATCCAAAACCAACTGCGCTATTGGACCGTCAATCTGACACTTCATGTCGGCCAACCGCGTATGCCCATTTTCGTGCGTATCCCAGCCTTTAAAGGGTTCATATTCAGTCGTTACACTAATAAACCTAGCGCCCTGCTCCGTTAATCGGCGGGCGAGTAGACAACCCAAGCCGAAACGTCCAGTATTGTAGCGTTCGTAAATATGTTTAGGCTCGGTGCTTAGGTCAAACGCTTTCGCTTCGGGCGAATTCAGAAGCCGGTACGCTTGCTCCATTGATCGGCGGAGGGATTCTTTCTGGTAATCACTCCCAAATTCACCGACTGGGCTGTTACTAATCAGTTCATTATACAACTGATTTCGACGCTCGAATCGACGGGCATCCATTCCAACGGGTGGACGAACGCTTTCTAATCCTTGACTCGGGTCAGGAATGAAGAATGGGCCGAATTCATTGCCTAAAAAACCAGCCGTGTGGAAGGCTTTCAATTCTTCCGCTTCGCCAACCGTAAATCGCTGGCCAATATCAATGAACGCGGGAATTACCGGATTTTTTGGACCTAATTCCTTCGCAATCCACGAACCGAGATGCGGAGCCGCAACGGTTTGAGGTGGTTCATAGCACGTATGCCAATGATATTGATGGCGCGAGTGCAAAATATGGCCCATGTCGGCTGCTACGTAGGAACGGATTAGTGTACCACGATCCAGTACGTTACCAATAGATTGAAGCCCTTCCGAAAAATGGATGCCATCAAGCTTGGTTGGCATGGATTTGAACGTACTGAGCACCCGATTTCCTTCCATGTCTTTCTCGAAAGGCGTATATCGCTTGGGGTCAAAGGTTTCGGTGTGGGCCATACCACCCGCCATCCAGAGCAGAATGACGGTGTCGGCAGTACCACGCTGGCCCGACTTGCCAGTACAGCTTGATAGTAGACTAGGCATTGGCGCACCAGCGGCCAAAGCGGCTAACGTGGCTGCACTGGTCTTCTGGAGGAATTCCCGCCGATTCCATTTGGTATTCATAGCGTTACGATGTTTTTCTAATAAATCAATTGAAATTCAGGGTGAAGCGCCATTGCCCAAACTAAGTCCTGAATTCCTTCTACACTTGGTGTTTTACCCACTATTTTCTCGGCCACTGCCAACTCCTTCGGTTGCGGATCGCGCCCTAACGATTTTCGATACAATTCTTTCACTAATACATCCGACGACGGATATTTTGACTTCCAGATTTCGGCACCGTACTTCAACGCCTGATTAAACTTGGCGCCGTTCGTCAATTCCAGTGCCTGTAACAAATTCGCTTGCGAAGTCCGACTAGTGCTGACCGTTTCGCGATTCGGGCGACCTAAAGCAGTCAAGAACGGATCGTTTTTTACGAGCGATGCTCGCGAGAACGGAATCTCCTTTTGAATCGTAGGGGGGAGCATTTTCACCAGCGACGTATCCTGATAAATCGGATTAAACGCCAGACTCACCGCATCGGCAAATTGCTCCGCCGTCAGTCGTCGACGAACCATGCCTTTGAAAACGTAGGTTGGGGCAGTAATTAAACCCGCATCTTTAATTCCTTCAGAAGGAAGCTGATACGTTTTGGAGGTAGCGATGGTATAAATCAACTTCTTGATATCGTAGCCGTTCTGCACGAAATCATAGGCCAGCCAGTCTAGCAAATCTTGACTCCAGGGCTCGTTATCCATTGCATCGACAGGTTCGACAATACCACGACCCATCATCTGCGCCCAAATCCGGTTGACCAACGTACGATATAACCGACCATCTTTCGGCTGGACCAGAAAATCAGCCAGTTCGCGAAGGCGTTTTTCGGTAGGCGCATCGACACTGATTTGACCGAGTTCTTTATACAGAATCCGTCGACCAGCCATTTTTCCCGTTGGTTTATCGCAACGATTGATTTCCAGCGTACTATCCGAAAAAACATTGGCGAAGGCGTAAGCTTCATCAAGCTTCCAGTCGCTAATAAAACTGTCGTGGCAGGAGGCACATTTCAGGTTCAGGCCGAGCATGACCTGGGCAACGTTCTGAGCCGCCTGCATTTCGGTTCGCTGGCTGGAGTTAATCGTGCCGCGCCATTTGATGCCTTTAATAAATCCTTCCGATTCTTTCGTAGGGCTAATCAGCTCGCGGACAAACCAATTGTAGGGTTTGTTCTTTTTCAACGACCCATACAGCCACTTCGTAATGTCGTATCGACCGCCGGTAATATAACCCGTTCCTGAATAATCATTCCGTAGGGCATCGTTCCAGAACGTAAGCCAGTGTTGAGCGTAATCGTTGTCGCGAGCTAACAGGCTTTTGACCAGCGTTTCTCGCTTAGTTGGATTCTGGTCAGCCGTAAAGGTTTCAATTTGTTGTGGAGTTGGCAACAGGCCAATAATGTCCAGATACACCCGACGAATGTAGGTTCGATCGTCGACGACGGCTTTCCAGTTGATCTTATTCTTCTGAAAATAGGCGTTAACAAGTCGGTCAACGGGATTAGTCAGTTCGGCTGTTGCGGGGGGTAAAACGGGTAGTCTTGGTTCCAGAGCCGCTACTCGATAGAGGCTCTTTTCGGGGCCATCGGGCCAGGGAGCGCCAGATTTTATCCAGAACGAAAGTAAGGCGACTTCTTTTTCGGTGAGTCGTTTCCCTTTTGTTGGCATCGCTTCCTTATCGTCGGCAGGCAGCATGATGCGACGGATCATTTCGCTATCTTCCGGATGACCCGGTTTCAGAATTTCGCCATGTTCACCGCCTTTCATCACGAACTCTTTCTTATCCAGTCGCAGTTCGCCTTTGGTTTTGGAAGCACTATGGCAGCTATAGCAATTGTGCGCCAGAATCGACCGCACTTCCAGGTTCAAATCCTGAATTTGTTTCTCCGTAAGCGGTTGATTAGGACTGACGCTGGCAAAGGCAAAATTCGTTTCACTGCCAACTGGCGCTTTCGATTTATTACCAGGTAATACACTTGTCAGGTAGTCTTCGCCGTGGGTTAGCAAAGCACCATAGTGTCCCGCCAGGGTAACGCCAAGCACCGTGATGATAAGCAGGCTTCGATAGAGCGAGATACGATTGGAACGTAATGCTAGTACCGTAAGGATTGCCAGCGCCATCGTGGCTATGCCTGACCACTGGTGAATTGTAACGGTACTACCTTCGTAATCTTCCCCATTTTTGAGAATCAGGCCGAGAATAACGGCGAGTACGGCGCTGATGGTGCCAATCCAGAGCATAGCGGTCACGCCCGCTCTAAATTGAGTTGATTTACGGTACCAGTCGTACCCTTCCAGCAATAAAGCGATGCAAAGTAAACCGACTGGGAAGTGGACAAAGAGAGGGTGTAAACGCCCTAAAAACTGCCAAAGCCAAAATGATTCTGCTACGATTGTCACTACGAATTGAAAAGAATTTGTTATCAATATACGTATTACTTTCTAATGAATTTTCAGCACGAATCCGTGTTTTAGAACGCTGATTCGTGCTGAAAGGTGCCTGATTATGAATTATTTATTCATTTTACTGGTATCCTGCGTTCTGTGTTAGTTTATTATTGATCAGAATTTGGGGGGCTGGAATCGGGAAAAAGTACTCGTAATCGCTGTAAACGTAGTCGAGCGCATTAAATGCGATTCCGCCCCGATCGACCGTTGGTTTTGCTTTTTCCTTTGCGCCATGGGCATTCATAAAGGTGGCTAACTCGGCAGGTGTCATGGTTCGTTTCAAATCAAACCAGCGGTGATTTTCAAATGCCAGTTCAACCCGTCGTTCTTTCAAAACCGCCGTTTTAAAAGCAGCTTTGTCGGTTATGGCTAAATCGGCCAGGCCAGCACGTTTGCGAATCTGATTCAGATAACCCAGCGCTTCGGCCGTTGGGCCAGATGTCTCATTGATTGCTTCGGCCATCATCAGTAATACGTCGGCATACCTCAACACAGGCCAGTTATTATCCGTACGTCCGGTAATGGTATGCGGATACGTAAATTTAATAACATAAGGAATGTTAACCACTGTGCCATTGAGCGTATAACTGGTTTTTAATGAAACATCTTTCCGCAAATCGCCGGTTTCATAAGCGGCAATGATGTCGTTGGTTGGGATGTTCCGTCCGCCAGGAGTTGTGTTGGCAAAGCCCGTTACGGCACCTGCCGATAGCCTTGGCGCAAACGTATAGGCAAAGGTGCTCCACTCGCCGAGGTCGTTTCCACCCTGATACTGGATTTCGAAAATGGATTCTGGCCCATTTTTCTTCGCTGGATTAAAGTTATCGGCATAAAGTGGATTCAGTGAATAGCCTGTCATCTGCTTCAGCGTCGTAACGGCATCGGCGTATTTTTTCTGGGTCAGGTAAACTTTTCCCAATAAGCCCAATGCTGCTCCTTTCGTAACCCGGCCCAGCTGAGCCGCCGGATAGGTTGCGGGTAGTGCCGCTGCGGCTTCGGTTAGATCTTTTTCAATCTGTTTCCAGACATCGGCTTGGGGAGAGCGGACTAAATCAAACGCCTGATTCGGGTTTTGCAGCGTCGAGGTAACGAGTACCACATCGCCGAAATATTGAACCAGATGGAAATACATGTAGGCACGCAGGAACTTTAATTGCCCCTCGATTGGCGCTTTGACGGCAGCATCGAGTGTGCTAGCCGCCAGTTTTTCCAGTGTATAGTTGTCATTGTAGAGAGCCGAATAATACAGATTCCATACGTTGGCAATCTCGCCATTTCCCTGATTGACGGTTGAGAATTCAAACGCTTCCCAGCCAGCCGCTCCCCCACGGTCGAGTGGGTTGAAGTCGAGCGTTGTATTGTCTGATGGAAATTCCTGGAAAATATAAGCCGCGTTCGTAATCGTCTGTAAAGATCCATACACACCGCTCAGCGCTTGCTGAAACTGGACTTCGGTTTTATAAAACAGGTCAGTGCCAATCCGCGTTGGGTCGGTCGAAACCAGAAAATCATCTTTGCAGGCAACTTGAGTCAGGCAAAGAAAAAGGGTACATAAAATCGTTATTTTTTTCATTGTCTGTGCCGATTAGAAGTTAAGATTGATCCCTGCCGCTACCGTTCTTGGAACCGGATATGATTCATCGTCATTATTCGGCTCGGTCGTGCTCCGTACACCCGCATCTGGGTTGTTGCCTGGGTATTTAGTGAAGATGAATAAGTTGTTGCCAGTCAGGAAAATACGGGCATTGCTTAACACAGATTTGAATTTAGGAAATGTGTATCCGATCGTGACCGTCTTTAACCAGGTGTAACTACCATCGTAGACATACCGATCACTGCTTTCCCGCGACCATTTGAAATAGCTGGTGCCGCCCTGTGCATGAACATCGGTTGGATTCGTGCCCTGATTCGTGGCCGACCGCCAGCGATCTTTTGCCTTATCCAGCACGTTGAACACACCGTCCATGTTCATCGTAGAGGCTTCGATGTTCCGGTAGATGTCGAAGCCTTGTGTACCGAGGAACATGACATTGAAATCGAAGTTTTTGTAATCCCCGGCGAATGTCCAGGCCCAGGTAAAGGTCGGATTCGGGTTGCCAATTTCGATCATGTCTTGGGTATCGTAGGAGATCACCCCGTCGCCGTTAGCATCCAGAAACTTCATACCGCCCGGAATAACACCATCCTGCTTAGGAGCTGCATCGATTTCGGCCTGTGTATTGAAAATGCCGAGTTTTTTGTAGCCGTAAATCATCCCTACCGGACGACCAACTTTCTGCACATTGTAGCCGCCGTAGAAACTTCCGTAATACAGAGCGTCGTTCGCGCCTTTGATCGCCAGGATTTTGTTGCGGTTGAAGCTGATATTAGCATTCGTCCTGAAGTTGAATTTCCCGAAACTGGTACGGTATTCCCCACCGATTTCTACGCCTTCGTTTTTCACTTTACCGATATTATCCAACGCCGTTGTAAAGCCCGAAACCGATGGAATCGAAACTGGCAACAGCATGTCGTTGGTTATTTTGTTGTAATACTCGATGTTGAATACCAGCTTGTTATTGAGAAGGCCCAGATCAAGACCAATATCGAGCTGGTTTGATTTTTCCCATTTCAAGTTTGGGTTCGCGAACGCGCTTACCACTTTACCGGCAGAAAAGGCATTACCTAATATGTAGTTATTGGCGCTTACAAAAGCCAGACTAGGATAGTTACCGATGGTCTGGAAATCATTATTACCCGTTACGCCATAGCTTGCCCGAAGTTTTAAATCGGTTAACCAGGACGTTTTGGGCATAAACGATTCTTCGGTAATCCGCCAGCCGACAGAAGCCGCCGGGAAGTCACCGTACTTATTGTTGGCGCCGAATCGCGAACTACCTTCTCGTCGGAACGAGGCAGAAAAAAGGTACTTGTCTTTATAAGAATAATTTATCCGGCTAATGAACGCTAACAGCGACCAGCCGTACTCGTAAGACGTTGAGGAGCGAATAGAAGCCGATCCGAGGAACGGTACCAGATCATCAGGAAACGTATTCCCTGTACCCGTAAAGCCCCGCACTTTTTCCTGCTGGGCCGTATATCCTACTAATACATCCAGGCTGTGATTCGTGCCTAATTGAGGTTTATAGGTTAGTAACTGATCCAGCGAGTAGTTGGTCAACTCTTCCGTGTTGTCGGTTTCCGTTGCAATTCGAGGGGGGGCACCAGCCGTACCGGAGGCTACTGATAGTCCAATGGTTGATGGTACGTATTCTTTATAGGTATTGTTATTCAGTTTTACGTTGGCCGAGGTTCTAAATTTAAAATTTCTCAGGAACGACACTTCGACGAAAGCATTGGTCAATAAGTCCGAAATATTTCGTCTTCTGTAGACATTCTCCAGTACATACAATGGATTCGGGAAACCAAATACGCCATCGACACCATTGATGTAGGGAATAAGCGAACCATCTGCATTATAGGGTGTTGCCCGCGGGTCCATCAGTAAGGCTCCTCCAACCAGCGCACTTCGTCCGTCTGTGTTCGCCAGATTCTGTCGGGTATAGGTTCCGTTAATATTCAGGCCGACGTTGATGAACTTATTGACCTGCCCACCCAAATTGGAGCGAACAGAGATCCGATCATAGTCTGTTTTTTTGATAGTCCCATTTTCCTTGTAATACCCAACTGACAGCATCGCTTTGAGCGGCCCAGTACCGGACGAAACGGATAAATTCAGGTCAGAATAAGGGGCATTTTTATTCATGATCAGATCGAACCAATCGGTCGAGTACTTGGTCTGCTCCGGAAAACGGTAGCCAATCGGTACTTCAGATTCCAGGGGTTCGCGACCCTGAAGTATCCGAATCTGATCCATGAAAATGTCTTTCTTGAACTGAGCGAATTCAACCCCGTTTAACATGGTCACCCGGCGAGACTTCGGTACACTTTGTACCCCATAATCGAGAGATAGATTGATATTTACCTTGCCTTCTTTGGCCTGTCGGGTGGTTATCAGCACAACTCCGTTTGAACCGCGCGCTCCATAAATAGCCGTTGAAGCGGCATCTTTCAGGACGGTAACGTTCTCAATATCATTGGGATTCAAATTCTGTCCGACCGACGTGCCGACCACAAAACCGTCGACCACATAGAGTGGGTTGCTACCAGCTCCTAACGAGCCAATACCCCGGACGCGAACCTCAAACACACCACCCGGTGTACCACTTTTCTGTTTTACCACCACACCCGGTGCCCGTCCCTGTAGAATCTGGTTTGGGTTGTTAGCGGGTTGTTCGCCAATGTCGCGCATGTTGATAACCGACACGGCTGACGTAATATCCTGCTTCCGTTGCGAACCATACCCTACCACAACCACTTCATTCAGCGTCTGATCATCGGGTAGCAAGCTGACGTTCAGGTTGGTTTGATTACCGACGTTTATCTCCTGTTTTATGTAGCCTACGAAACTAAAAACCAGGACTGTATTGCCATTCGGAACCGTTATTTTAAACGAGCCATTGCTATCCGTATTTGTACCTTGGGTTGAGCCTTTGATAACGACACTTACACCAGGAAGTGTAACGCCTTTATCATCCGTTACCCGGCCCGATACATTAATATCGGCGAGAATAGTATTTACGATCGTGTTCTCGCGCTGGGGAATGTAACGGGCTAGTGGTTGCCTGTTCGCAGCTTGCAGATTGATTCTCGGTTGCTGAGCATAGCTGGTTATACAACCCGCCACCAGCCCTAGCGTGGCTAGCTGATAAAGTTTTTTCATAGCATTTATGGAAGAGTTAGGATAAAAGGTGGATTGTAAAAAGCCAATCCGTTAACCAAATATTAATACTATGTACTGGACAACTTACCTACACTTACCTATATTTAAGATTATTTGATCGTTTTTTTATTTAATTTCAATATATCTACTATCCCATACGCTTTATGAAAAGAGTTGCAGATTAACGAATCCTATTGTCGGCGTTCAGGCACTTTTGTTTAAAATGTGGTTAATTAGTAAACCAGCTTCTTAAAATGCTCTCCCATATTAAAATCGACGATTATTCGAATACGCCTAAATACCAGCAGATTTATAATTCGGTGGTAGAAGGAATCGAGAGTCGGGATATTTTACCGGGCAATAAACTCCCATCAATCCATGAGATTGTGGCGGAATTTGATGTGTCGAAAGGGACTGTTGAACGCGCTTATGAGCTTCTAAAGGAGAAAGAAATTATTGGCGCCGTTAAAGGGAAAGGGTTTTACATCAACTATACACCAACGGGGAAGAATCTGAAGATTTTTCTTTTGTTCAACAAACTAAGCACACACAAAAAGATTATCTACGACTCGTTTGTCGAGACGCTGGGGCCGGATGTAGCCATCGATTTATTTATTTATAACAATGATTTCCGGCTCTTTCGGGATTTAATTCGGCGTCAGGCGCATAATCATACGCATTACGTCATTATTGGTCATTTTTTCGATGGCGATGAAAAGGCCGATGAACTGATCAACCGATTACCTAAGCACAAACTAGTAGTTCTAGACAAGTTTCTGGAAGGGGTAACCGGAAGTTACGCGGCAGTATTTCAGAACTTTGAAAAAGACCTCTACCAGGCACTGACCGAAGCATTATCGTTATTAAAAAAGTACTCTACACTTAGTATTCTTTTTCCATCCTATACCTATCATCCAAAGGCTATTCTGAATGGTTATTATAAGTTCTGCTACGAACACGGCTTTCAGACAAAAGTTATCCAGAATATTGAGGATGAAGTAATTGAGCCCAGTCAGGCCTACATTAATTTGATGGAGGAAGACTTAGTTGAATTGATTAAGAAGATTAAGAAAACGTCCTATACAGTTGGTCAGGAAGTGGGTATTCTATCGTATAATGATACGTCTATCAAGGAAATCTTGCTGGATGGTATCACTGTGATGTCAACCGATTTTGCACGGATGGGCCGAACTGCTGCTCAACTTATTTTGAATGGAAGTGTCGAGCACATCGAAAACCCGTTTCACTTGATCGTGCGGAAATCGTTGTGATCGAAATTACCCTCACCCCCAACCCCTCTCCCAAAACGGGAGAGGGGAGCCACTTTGATACGATTTACCTCTCCCGTTTTGGGAGAGGGGCTAGGGGTGAGGGTAATTCAACAACGCATAGCTCTGATTGGCAATTTCAAGTTCCTCATTGGTCGGCACCACTAACACTTTGACTGGTGAATCGTCGGGGCTAATGGCTCGAATGCCGCTGGACGAAGCGTTGTTTTTAGCCGGGTCGAGGTGAATATTTAGAAAGTCCAGATTCTGGCAAATTTTCTCGCGCATACCGCTGTCATTTTCACCTACACCTGCTGTGAAAAGTATTGCATCCAGTCCATTCAAGACAGCTGCATACGCACCAATGTACTTTTTAACTCTGTACGCATAGATTTCATAAGCCAGTGCGGCTGCTGCATCTCCGTCATCCAGTTGTTTCCGAATATCGCGCATATCGCTGAATCCGGTGAAGCCAACCATTCCCGATTTTTTGTTGAGCAGGTTATTCACATCATCGGGACTGTAGCCGTTTCGAATCAAATGGAATATGACCGACGGATCAATATCGCCCGAACGCGTTCCCATAACTAAACCGGCTAATGGGCTAAATCCCATGCTCGTATCGATCGATTTGCCGTTCTGAATAGCAGCCATGCTGCATCCGTTACCCAGGTGAATACTGATGAGTTTGGCATCTGGGTTTTCCAGCCAGGCTATTGCTTTTTCGCTTACATATTTATGACTGGTACCATGAAATCCATACACTCGAATACCTTCTTCCCGGTATAAATCTTCCGGAATGGCATAGCGAAATGCGTAATCAGGAAGGGTGTGATGAAAGGCCGTATCAAATACCGCGATCTGCTCAGCCTTGGGAAAGGTTTTCTCGGCAATCTCGATGCAATCATAATTGATGGTATGCAGCGGAGCTAACGGAAAATAAGAGCGGATTTTCTCTTTGATTTTCTCGGTGATCCGCGTTGCCGTTGTGAATTGTTCACCTCCATGTACAACCCGATGACCAAGAGCTATAATCTCTTCAACGGTATTAATAACACCAATTTCGGGGTCCGACAATAGCGCGACTAATCGCTGAAAACCAACAGTATGATTAGAAATAGGTTCTTCGCGCTCAATGATTGTCGCTGGTTCCTGGGTCAATACTTTATGTCGGATGGATGAATGATCGCTACCGATCCGTTCGATCAACCCGGTGACAAGAGGCTTCTCGGAAGGCATATCAAATAGCTGGTATTTTAATGAACTGCTACCGGCGTTAATGACAAGAATATACATCTGGTAAAAGAGTCAATTAGTTGGCGTCCTGGCATTGAATGGCTGTGATAACGACTGTATTAAATATGTCATCAACTGTACAGCCTCGGCTTAAATCATTGATTGGCTTATTAAGTCCCTGCAACATTGGGCCAATTGCCAAGGCACCTGTTTCCCGCTGCACGGCTTTGTATGTATTATTGCCCGTATTCAAATCTGGAAAAATCAATACGCTGGCCCGGCCTGCTACTTCCGAATCCGGCAATTTCTGATGACCTACTAACGGGTCTACGGCAGCATCGTATTGAATAGGGCCTTCAATTTTTAAATCCGGCCGTTTTTCCCGGACGATGGCTGTTGCCTGCCGGACTTTTTCTACATCTTCCCCTTCGCCCGATGTTCCTGATGAGTAAGAAAGCATAGCAATACGCGGCTCAATACCGAATCGAGCACTGCTTTCGGCGGATGAAATGGCAATTTCAGCCAATTGAGAAGCCGTTGGATTTGGGTTAACTGCGCAGTCGCCGAAGACGGATACGCGCTCGGGCAGGCACATGAAAAATACGGACGATACCAGCGAAACGCCGGGTTTGGTTTTGATGAACTGGAGTGCTGGCCGGATGGTATGTTGCGTAGTATGTACTGCACCGGAAACCATACCATCGGCATGGCCTTTGTAAACCATCATCGTACCAAAGTACGAGACATCGAGCATCATATCCCGCGCCATGTCCAGGTTTACATTTTTGGTTTTTCGCAGTTCGTAGAGCGTTTCGGCATAGGCATCATAGTTCTCTGACGTGGCCGGATTGACAATGGTTATGGCACTTGGATCGAGCGTTAAGCCTAATCGCTTTAAGGAAACCGAAATTTCGGCTTCATCGCCCAGGATGGTCAGGTTTACAATATTTTGAGCAACCAATCGGACAGCGGCTTTCAGAATCCGGTCGTCGTTCCCTTCGGGCAGTACAATATGTTTTTTCTGACTTTTAGCCGCTTTAACGAGTTGATACTGAAACATGTGTGGCGTAACCCCTTCCGACTGGAACGTAATGATTTTTTCGTCCAGCACTTTCGTGTCTACATAGCTTTCAAAGACATTGATAGCCAGTTCGATTTTTTTTCGATTATCGGCCGTGATGCGGGAGTGAATATTACCAATAGCTGTAGTCGTTCCAAACGTACCTTGTTGAACACTCAGAATCGGAATAACTGCCTGGAGGCCTGAAATCAATCGAGTGATTGGCTCATCGGGTTCAGTTCCGGCTGTTAAGACAATGCCAGCTACTTTGGGGTAATTAGACGAAAGATTGGCTTGTATGGCGCCGATAATAATATCGCCCCGGTCGCCGGGGGTTACGATCAGGACATTTTCTTTAATGTAATTCAGGAAGTTCGGCAGCATCATGGCTCCTGTCACGAAATTATCGACCTGATTCGTGAGCAGACTTTCACCGATCAATACCTTCGCATCCAGCGCATCCCGGATTTCTTTCATAGTCGGGCTTTGTAGTTGCTTTTCCCAGGGAATCACCGTAAGCATTACATCGGTAGGTAATTGCATCTGTAATAATTCCCGTACATCGTCTACCTGCTCAGGCTTGACCCGGTTGGCAACGAGTCCTAATACCTGAACTTCACGGCTCTCGAATCCCTGAAGTGCGCTATTAGCCGTGCTAACAATCTGCGCAGTCGATTTTCCTTCGCCTGTAATGACAATGAGAACAGGTGCGCCCAGATTTTTGGCAATAGCCACATTCAACTCAAACTCAAACGCCGTGCCTTCGCCTAGAAAATCGCTTCCCTCAATGAGTGTGAAGTCACAGCTTTCTTCGAGCTTTTTATATTTGCTGATAATCGTATTGATCATCTCGCCCCTTCCTTCCGACTCCATGTGTTGCAGGGCTTCCTGCCTTGTGAACGCATACGTATCGTCGTAACTGATCGGCAGGGCAAAATAATCCAGAATGGCTTCGATGTGAATTTCTTTTCGACCAGGTAGTTGCTGCGTAATGATGGGTTTGAAATACCCAACTTTCTGCGTTTTCCCCAGCAGATTATTGACCAGTCCAAGCGCTAGTAGCGACTTGCCCGTATACGGTTCTACTGAAGCGATAAAAATGGCTTTTGTCATGATTCACAAATTTGTTTCAAGTTTGCAGTTTCACGTTTTATGTACAATGATCTAGCACATGAAACCTGAAAACTATTATCCACTTTTCCAAGACCATTCACCTACATCGTGGATAAGCAGCGAGTTTGTAGCAATGTATGAAGGCTTCTTTTTGATAACTCGGTGCCCGTAGATGTAGTTGCTTTTTTCCTGAATAATTCACGAATTGATAATGAAGACACGATTCACTTGAATATCTATCTTTGGGGATGACCTCTTCCTCACCAAGCAATCGTCAATTACTGATTGTTGTATTTGCCCAATTTGCGGGTACATCCCTCTGGTTTGCTGGTAATGCCATTCTTCCGGAAATACAGCGGTTGCTCAAAACAATCGAGTTTACAAGCTGGATTACCTCTGCCGTACAAATTGGTTTTATTACGGGTACCTTACTCTATGCCTTATTGGGTATCGCCGACCGTTTCCGGGCGACGCACGTATTTCTGGTATCGGTCGTGCTGGCGGCTGCTGTTAATCTGCTTTGGTTAGTGCTGCCTATTAATGCGGGAACAGTGCTGGCCAGTCGCTTTCTAACAGGTTTCTTTCTGGCGGGCGTCTACCCCGTCGGCATGAAGATTGCCGCTGATCAGTTTAAGCCTGTTTTAGGCAAAGCAATGGGATTTCTGGTTGGTGCTTTAGTACTCGGAACCGCTTTCCCGCATTTAATTCGGGGATTAGGAACCAGTTTGCCTTATCGGACGCTGTTGCTGTCGGTCAGTTTATTAGCGATTACTGGTGGTATACTGTTGTTCTTATTTGTCCCTGCAACGCCCCCACAACAACGAGGTAGCTTTTTCCGATTTCAGGTTTTGATCTCGTTGGCGAAGCCGTCTGCTTTTCGACCCGCCATGTTAGGGTACTTTGGCCATATGTGGGAGCTCTATACACTTTGGGCATTTTTACCTGCCTTGATCGGTTACTACGAACTGCTTCACCCAGACACTACTTTAAATACATCAATCTGGTCGTTTGGGGCAATTGCTGCAGGAGCTCTGGGATGTATTGGCGGAGGTTTTTGGGCCTTGCAAGCAGGTAGCGCACGTGTAGCCCGTTCGCTATTACTTATATCGGGTCTTTGTATTCTGTTGACACCACTAGCTCTATCTGCTCCTCCAGTTCTGTTTGGCATTTTTCTGCTGATTTGGGGGGTATCTGTCGCTGGTGATTCTCCGCAGTTTTCAACGCTGGTCGCCAGTCGTACGGAGATCGACAATAGGGGTAGTCTGTTAACACTTGTTACCTGCTTTGGCTTTTTGATAACCGTTCTGTCTATCCAGTTAATGGCCTGGCTGGTTTTACAAATGGGTATCTCAGGCTGGTTATTTTATATCCTCATTCCGGGTCCTGTGCTGGGTTTGCTCGCCATGCGCAACTTAGCCAAATGAGTTGGGTAATAGCTAGCTGTGGCATAGCCAAGACCTAATGAAAAAGGAATCTGTATTATATTGAGATAGTTTATTGTGCTGTTGAGTTTCGTTTTGGAGCCAAATAAAATCATGGCAATTGATTAAATACGGGAGATTATATTCCCGGTTTGAGAGAGATTTCAATTATTAATTCTGTTTTTGACAAAAATTGTCCGTTTCTAAATAAATATTAATCATTCACTTATTATCCGGTTTTGGCCTCCTAAACCTATCTATTCTTTTCGCTTATTTTACTAATTGACAGGGTAGGAGAAGTATAATAAGACTTACCTACTTGTTCTCTTCAAACTATCCTCACCCACGAATAAATTGCGATCAACTGATACGAAGCAACTGGGTATTACACGAACGAGCCGTGACGGAACTACACCAATCTATTTCCAGTATCAGAATTTAAGTATATAATTAGTGATAGTAATTGCCTCTTTATTCAATCAGCGTACATAATCCACTAAAGCAAAGCTTACACTATGAAACAACGTTTAACTGCATTATGTAATTCTCTGTTGCTAGTCTGCTTTCTGGTAACAACCCAATGCTTAACTTACGCAGCTTCACCGAGCTCGGCGATTATTGACGTAGACGTTACAGGAACCGTTACGTTTAAAGATGACGGGACTCCACTACCGGGTGCATCGGTCATATTAAAAGGAAGCGCAAACGTGGGTACCATCACTGATTCGAAAGGAACTTTTCGAATTAAAGTACCGGAAGATGCTACGCTGGTTGTCAGCTACATCGGATACATTGCCCAGGAAATCAAGCTCAATGGCCGTCAGAAATTAGAGATTGCGCTTGAATCGGATGCCCAGCAGTTGAGCGAAATCGTCGTGACCTCCTTTGGTATTGCTCGTGACCGGAAAACGCTGGGTTACGGCCTGAGCGAAGTAAAAGCCGAGCAAATCACTAAAGCGCCTACGACCGAAATCACGAACTCTCTGGCTGGTAAAGTGGCTGGGGTACAGGTTACCGGTGCGGGCGGTGGTTTCGCCGGGTCGAACGTAACGATTCGTGGATTTTCAACCTTTACGGGTAGCAACCAGCCACTTTACGTGGTGGATGGGATTCCGCTCGATAACTCAGGCGGTGGCAATTCCGTGAATACTGGTGTTGTCAACTCCAGCCGTATTTCTGACATCAACCCACAGGACATTGAAAACGTAAATATCCTGAAAGGCGCTGCAGCAACCGTACTGTACGGTTCTCGGGCGGCTTCCGGCGCTATTCTGATTACCACCAAAAAAGGGAAGAAAAGTACCAGTCGACAAGTCACGTTTTCGACCAATACTGCTGTTGGGACGATTAGCCGATTCCCTGAATTTCAAAATCAATACGCGCAGGGCAGCAATGGTAACTATGCCAACAACGTAGCCGGATCGTGGGGGCCGCTCATTCAGGGGCAGACAGTGACGAACTGGTTTGGTAAACAGGAGCAGTTACAAGCGTACCCAGATAATATCCGCGACATTCTTCAGAATTCGATTTCGTCGCAAAATAGCATCGGTTTCTCGGGCGCTACGGATAAATTCGATTATCGGGTGTCGTACGGTAACTCGATTGAAACTGCGCTGGTACCAAACAATAAGCTGAACCGTAACAACTTGACAGTCAATGCGAGTACGCAACTGACCGATAAATTCAGAATAGGAACTTCGTTTACCTACACGAATACAATCTCCGATCGGACACAGTCGGGAAATCAGGGTTCTAACCCACTCTGGCGTGGAATTTATGCACCACGGAGTTATGATCTGACTAATTCGCCGTATCAGGATGCAGTTGGAGGTCAGCTTTGGTTTGCGGCTGAAGATCAACCGTATTGGTCCATCGAACACATCAAAAACCATCAGGAAACGGATCGGCTTTTCGGGAATATCAACCTGAAATACGACGTTCTGAGCTGGTTACAGGCCGATTTAAAGATTGGGACGGATATGTTTACGTTCGTTACCAAAGGCTTTGATGACAAAGGCGTACGAAGCAATGCCAACACATCGTCAGCAGGGGCCGGTGGGGTACTGGATCGTACCGATATTACGCGAAACCTAAACTCTTATTTTACGCTGACCGCCAATCGGAAAATCAATAACGATATTCAGTTGATGGCTACGGTTGGGAATGAGATCGTTTCGAACTACAGCAGTTTTTTGCAGGACATTGGTACAGGAATTGTGATTGCCGGTTTCGACAACGTTAAAAACTTCCTGACCTTTAACCCGACATCGGGCGTTACGAAACAGCGTTTATACGGTTTCTTCGGCGATATTGTCCTGGATTATAAAAGCTGGTTATCGGTCAATGCAAAAGCCAGAAATGACTTCTCCTCAACACTCGCTCCGGGCAAACAATCTATTTTCTATCCAGCGGTTGCCGTTAGTTTCGTGCCAACGGAAGCGTTTCCAATGCTGAAAACGAAGGTGCTGTCCTCGGCAAAAATTCGGGCTAATATGGGTGAAGTTGGTAAAGGAGCGAGCCCATACGCGATCAATACGTATTATGGTAAAGCCAGCGCGGGCGACGGTCTTGGGTCAACGGCCGTTAGCTTTCCATTCAATGGATTGGCGGGTTATACCTATAATAACGGAACCGGAAATCCGAACCTGACGCCAGAATTTACCCGTGAGATCGAGTTGGGTCTTGAACTGGCTCTTTTTAACGGACGACTTACGTTTGACGGATCGATTTATCGTCGCGACAGCCGAAACCTGATTTTCTCGGTACCTGTTCCATCGACTTCCGGATTCACCAGCCTCGTGACCAATGCGGGTAAATTATCCACGAAAGGGATTGAGTTCCTGATTTCGGGTACACCGATTGAAAAAGAGAATTTTAGCTGGGAAACGTCGCTTAACTTTACCAGCTTCCAGTCGATTGTTGAAGAATTGGCTCCTGGCGTTAGCAACATTTCGATTGGTGGATTTACCTCGCCGAACATTCAATTGGTGCCTGGACAACAATACGGCCAGATTTGGTCGAATGCGTATCAGCGTGATGCACAAGGCCGTATGATTATTCTGGCGAACGGTTTGCCAAAAGTCACTACGAACGTACAGGCTGTAGGTAATCCCAACCCGAAATTCACGGCTGGTTTCAATAACACCTTCAATTACAAAGGGTTCAGCCTGAATTTCCTGTTTGATTTCAAATACAAAGGCGATCAGTTGTCGCGTACAATTGGCGATTTACGGATTAACGGTGTATCGGCCCAAACGGCGGAATTCCCTCGCTTTAACGCTGACGGAACCATTAACAAACCCTACCTTTTTGACGGGGTAAAAGAAGATGGCTCACCCAATACAACCAATGTTACGGCGCAGCAGTATTTCAGCCTGCAAGGCAAATACGTTGCCTGGGAAGGATACGTACTTGATGCGACTTACCTGAAGCTTCGCGAAGCCAACCTGTCTTACAAATTCCCAACTACCTGGTTTGGCCCGTCGAAATTCATCAAGAATCTACAATTGTCGGTTTACGGACGAAACCTGTTCATTTACGCGCCGAATTATCCAGATCTTGATCCAGAACAAAACCTGTTGGGTGTCAGCAATGCCCGCGGATTGGAATTTGGGATTACGCCAACGGCCCGCACGATTGGTGGCAGCTTACGCGCTACGTTTTAAGCCCTCTGTACTATCCTGAAAAAATTGACATCATGAAAAAGTTACTCTATACAAGCATACTCGCCACAGGACTTGCCTTCGGTTCTAGTTCCTGCACGAAATTTCTGGATGTAAACGCTGATCCAAACAACATACAATCCGTTCAGGTAGCGCAATTATTGCCTTCGGTAACCGTAAATATTGGCTACATGGGCGCTAGTGATCTGTTCCGGTATGCCAGCTTATTATCCCAACAATTCAGCGGACAGGGGCCAAATACCGGCTTTGCAACCTTTAAGGAATACGAGCGATACAACATCAACAACTCCGACGTAAACAACCAGTGGGTGACGATTTATTCCACGGTTGTGAGTGATCTGGAGTTGATGATAGCCCAAGCCACCACCGAAGGAAGTCCCCACTACGCGGGTGTCGGAAAAATTCTGAAAGCCTATGTTTTCCAAATTCTTGTCGATGCCTGGGGTGATGTGCCGTATACGGAAGCGGGTAAACACAGCGCCAATTTCTACCCCAAATTCGACGATGACGAAGCGATCTATAAAGATTTGATTCGCCTAATTGATGACGGTATTAAAGATGTTAGCGCAACGACGTCGGCTGTATCGCCTAATACGAACACAACGATTTATGCCGGGTCGACCTGGGCCGCTTCGCAGGCACAATGGATCAAGTTTGCCAATACGCTGAAATTGAGAATCTTACTGCACTATTCAGCAAAAGATGCCGCATTTACGACGGCACAAATTACTGCCCTGATCAATAGCGGAGCGAAATTTATGGAGAGCACCACCGACAATTTTCAGATGGGTTTCCTAAGCGAATCGCAGCGTCAGAATCCGATCTATAGCATGGAAAATGGTCAGTTTAAAAACCAGTTTTTCCCAAATCGGTTCATCGTCAATCTAATGAATTCAAAGAACGATCCGCGCCGATCTGCCTATTTCGTTCCGTTCCCATATACAGCTGATGTGACGAAAGCTACGTATAAAGGCGCCAGCGCACTTGATCCTGATCCATCGGCAGCCTATTCGCGCAGCTACCGATACTTATATGGAACTCCTTCGGCGGTCAACGTATCGCTGGTGAATACCGACGGTAGTCTGAAAGATGGAGCTATTACGTATGGAGGCAATTCGCCAGCTCGCTTGCTGACGTTTGCCGAGTACAATTTCATCCGGGCCGAAGCTGCGTTGATGTATGGAGCGCCAGGAAATGCACAAACCTTTTTCGAGACGGGTATACGCGCATCTATGACGGATGCCGGTGTTTCTGCGGCCGATGTAACCACCTATGTAACCGCAAACGGTACACTGAAAGGTACGCAGGTACAAATGCTGGAGCAGATCATCAACGAGAAATACGTGGCCAACCAGGCTGTGCTAATGGAACCCTGGACGGATTATCGCCGAACGGGTTATCCCGCACTAACACCTTTAAAAACGCCGTTTGCCATTTACGACGAGGTCCCGCATTCGTTATTTTATGCACAGTCGGAAGTAAGCAATAATCCGAACGCCAAACAAAAAACCACGATGCTGGAGCGGGTGTTCTGGGATACGCGCAAGTAACTGCTCATTAGTCTGGTATCTGCTGCTCGACAGCAATTATACTTCATCAACAACGACCTTTTCTACCGTTGAGTAGTAGATGCCAGACTAATTAGTAATTATTTTATTGTCAGCTCACTGTTTATTGATTTTAATTTAGTTGTCGCCACTTCCTAGGTCTGTGTCCTCACAGACCCCTGTGCGTCAGCCAGCGCTGCCATCCGGTCAGGGGTCTGTGAGGACACAGACCTGGGAAGTGGGAAGTGGCAATGGGCTAATAAATTTCTCCTACTCCTCGAAACTACATTTCCCTTAGACTCGTATGAGGAAATTATATATTCTAACCCTTGTATTGATAGCCACGGCAAGTTCCTTAATGGCTCAATCCGTGAATGATACACAGGCAGCAAAGGCGAATCTGGATAAAGCTCGTGCTGCACTTCTGAGCGAATTCAGGCAAAGTGCCAACGGGAAAGCGATCCTGATTAAACGCATGCTGGATCTTGGCCTCTGGCCGGAAGCTATCAATGCCATTAAAGCGGGAAAGGATCTTACGGCTGCTGAAAAGTCGATTTTATGGGCGGAGTATGAGTGGCTCATTAATGATTTTAAGGCGTCAGAAAAAGCCGTAAATGCTGCTTTGACTGCTGATAAAAACAATGCCTGGGCAAAGCGGTTGAAAGCACTTCTAGCTATTGAAGCCTGGGATCTTCAGAATGCAGAAAAGCAATGCAAAGCCTTACTGGCTAGCAATCCGGCCGATGACGAAACATCACTAGTATTGGGCAGGGCGTTGTTGCTTCAGAAGAAATATCCAGAAGCGTTGGCCGTTGCCAAAAAGCTTCAACAGAAGAATCCCAAATTGGCGGGTGCTTATATGCTGGAAGCCAACGTTTTCTTCTGGGATCAGCACCCGGAACAAGCCGAAGCTCCGCTCGAAAAATCGTTAACACTCGATCCGTTTAATGCCGATGCCCGATTCAGTTATGGCTATGCCATCTGGCGACGAATCGATGCAACACAACTAAAAGACATGGCGGCTCAATGGCAACTGGCCTTGGATATTAACCCGCTTCATTTTCAAACACATTGGCACTGGGGAAATGGCCATACCAACCTGACGTATGCTGACTATGCCGATAAAAATGAGAAGGAAATTCGAGATAAATTAAAGGAAGCTGATAAGTTATTTCATACCAACCGATTAGCAGACGCTGTTGCGTTTACTTATAAGCTAGAGAAAGACTATCCCGCGTCCGTGTTGCCCGCCATGCATCGCGGTTCGCTCTATTACAGCGATTTCGAAACACCCAATCGAAAAGCCAATCTGGATTCGGCCGAAGTGACATTCCGAGCTATTCTCGACAAGAAAAAGCATTACGGCCCCGCGCATAATGGCTTGTCAGCCGTCATTAAATCCAAACGGATTCCTTATTTGATGACTTACGATTCGATTACAACAGTACTCAAAACCACGAAAATTAAAGATCCGGAGAACTTCTCCAACGTCTTTCCTGACTTGAGCTATTTCCCCGGCGAGCGGGCGAAAGCGATGGTCTGGAATCAGATGTATACCAGCGTTGTCTACTTCCCGTTCCTGTCAAAGCAGGGAAATTCATTTGCCGTTTCGCCCCTTCACATTGATCTGGCCCTGACAATGCGATCCCCTCAATTCCGTTATACCACAACGTTCGATAATCGCCAGTGGATGGATATTCGCGGGGTAGGGAGTGGCGCTGCAGATATTGAGTATGTAGAGCGGGGCGCTTATGAAGAGCGAAACGTGGTACTGCACGAATACGTCCACCTGTTTCATGGTCGGGTGCTGACTGATGCCGAAAACCGAAAAATCAGAGAGCGGTATTACCACGCGATGAAGAACCACCTGACGCTGGACTATTATTCGCAGAATAACGAATCGGAATATTTTGCGCAAACCTATCCAGCTTATTTTGAACGAGTTAAAGTGCATCCGCTCGATTTTAAATCGATGAACATTACGGCTGAACTGAAAAGTAAAGACCCGGAAATGTATAAATTTCTGGATGCGCTAGTCAAGAAAGAACGCGCTTATCTGGCTGGTAACCAGTCGGTAATGGCATCGAATTGGGCGCAGGTTTATATCAATCTTAGCAATAAGGTTATCAAGTCTGATCCGGCGAAAGCAGCTAAATATCTCGATACAGCGCTGGTTTACGATGCTAAATACCAACCTGCACATTTGGCCTATGCGCGATTGAAACAACAGCAAAAGGAATTCGATAAAGCCCTCGCTTACATTAAATCTGCCGAAGAAATCGATCCGAATTATGCGCCCGTTTATACCGCTTACGCAAAATGGGAGGAAGACAAATCGGGTCCGGGAAATCAGTCGACGGAGTCGATTAATAAGCAGACGGCCTGGCTACAAAAATCGCTGGCGTTGGAAAAAGATTATCAGACGCGTGCATACGCTGCTGCTCAACTCCGCGATGTGTATTTCCAGAATGGTCAGATTAGCCAGGCCATCAAAGCCGCAGAGGATTACGCTAAAACCGGCCCCGACGTATCGACTTACCTACGCGACCGACGCGATGATGAAAAAGCGTTCGCACTGGCACAGCGAGCTATGTTAGGTTACGCGAATCAAATCGATGGATTGACCAGATTAGTAGGTCAGCGTCCGCAAAACTATCAGCTAAGAGCCTTATATGCAGACGCTTTGGGAGCGGTTGGGCGAAATAAAGAAGCCATCACCACTATGAAAGAGGTGCAGCGTATACTGGAAGCCGGTAAAAATCCACGCACCGATTTCGATCTGCGCATCGCCGAAAACTATGCGAAATTGGGCAAGCAGGATTCGCTTAATTTTTATCTCGATAAAGTACTGGCCGAAAAATCAGACCTAGATCCAACGTATAAGCAACGATTAGTGCGTCTGTTAGCGGTTGCCAAGCGACTGCCCGATGCTGAAGCACTCTATAAAACGTTGCCCACGCAAGGGACTCCGCTTTATCTGTCGTCGGCTATGCAATCGGGTGGTTTATTAGCTAAACTGGCTGGAAAAGCAGACGAAGCAATTACGATGTTGAAAAAATCGCTCGACGCTAATCCATATAATATTGAAAGTTACATTGATTTGGCTGGTCTGTATAAACAGGCAAATAAAGACGCTGATCTGAAAAATTTGATGGCGTCCGTCAATCAACTCGATATTAAACCCGGTGAAGTATCGGGATTGTAATTTAGTTTTTTTGTCATGCCGCACCGGCGGACCGGTCAACATGACAAAAAAATAACAACAAAAACTTTACAAACCTCTCCTCTTAATTTCCTGCTCAATTAGAGACAGCTCCCTGCTGGTTTGTCCCGCAACGGAGCTGTTCTCTTGTGCTCGTCGCATCAAATATGGAATAACATCCGCAATAGGGCCGTAGGGCAGGTATTTACTGACATGACAACCCGCTTTGGCTAGGTTAAATGTGATGTTGTCGCTCATACCATACAATTGTGAAAACTGAATATGCGGATGATTTAGCGGAAGGTCCGCTTCCAGAAGCAATTGAACCGTCAGTTTAGCACTATATTCATTGTGGGAAGCAACAATCAAGGAAATTTGATCAATGTGGTTGATACAGAAGCGAATCGCGTCATTAAACGCCTGATCACTTGCAATTTTATCGGGCTGAATAACCGTCTGTTCGGCTAACTCGGCTGATCGCTTACGCTCTTTTTCCATGTAAGCACCCCGGACAATTTTAGCACCGAGCAAGAATTTTCCCTGTTCAGCAATCGCGTAAGATTGCTTCATAAAATCAAGGCGATCATGCCGATAAAGCTGAATGGTGTTATAAACGACTACTTTTTTCTGATTGTAGCGTGCCATCACATCCATCGTCAGCGCATCAATCGTGTTCTGTATCCAGGATTCTTCCGCATCGATCAGAATACCAATATTTTTTTTCGTTGCTAACTCGCATAAATCAACGACGCGTTGAACTACATTTTTCCATTCCTGTTTTTCGGTTTCGTCCAATTTACTTGTATTGATTGTCAGCTTTTCAGTCGAAATCGTAATTGAGTCATTTAACTTTTCCAGTAAAGCAAACCGAGCGAGGGCTGTTAGCTTTATACCAATTAGCGGGACATTTGAAAAAGTTGCTGAGTGATTGATTACGCGAATAAATTCCTGTTTTGTGTTGTCGAAATCTGTTTCGCTTTCTTTACCTTCTGCACCGTAGTCTAGAATGGCATCGATATTATATTTTTTCAATTCGTTGATGAGCGAAGTTGTTTCTTCCAATGTTTCACCACCCACAAATTGTTCAAAAATTGTTGACTTAATTAGCCAATTGACAGGCAGTTTCCATTTTACGGCCAATAAGCCAAGCGGAATTCCTAATTTCATCAGCCATTGCTGATTCATTAATTGAAATAATAGCTCCGTTTTTTTTAATTGCTTGTCAGATTTATAAACGAAGGCTTGCGCTGTATTGTCGAATGAGAGTGTTGATTCAGTTTGCATATTCTTTTTCTCAAAATTATATAACGGCTGAAATTAGAATCGGTTTTGGTAATTTTTGTCTAAACATGGATAATTATTGTATGAACCATTAGTTTCCTTTTAGTCTTTTCTGTAGCCGTTCATAGAGTACAAATTATAGACTTGGTAGAAAATAGGCCTATTTTATTTGTAAGTCCTTAGGGTGAACTTTATTTTTGTTCTGTATCGCCCAGATTATATACTCTTTTCTTATGAAAGTGTTGCAATACACTCCTCCCGTTCCTAAAGAGGACTCGGTAATTGTAGATGAAGATATTTTACCCTACTTCTACAACTACTATCACCGCCATAAGCAATTGCAACTAACTATGATTATCAAAGGGACCGGAACATTAATTGCTGGTAATTATAGTCAACCGTTTAAACCAGGCGATATTTATATGTTAGGCGCCAATCAACCGCATATTTTTAAATCTGATTCTTCACACTTCACAAACACGCAAAAAGATAATTCTCACGCAATTCATTTATATTTTGATAAAGACCGAATTCCTAACACATTTTTTAATTTACCAGAAATAGAATCGATTCGAAATTTTCTGGATAAAACTCATACAGGACTACAATTACCTGCGCAATACGAACCTTTCGTGTCGAAAATACTTTTCAAACTAAAAAATAAATCGAAACTCAATCGACTATTACTTACGCTAAAATTATTTCAATTTTTCTCAAAACGTGTGAAGGGCTGGAAATCGCTAAGTTCTGGCTTTTCAAATAATATAGTAGGCGCTGGTGAAGGAATACGAATGAATGATGTTTTTCAATATACATTAGAGCATTACGCCGAAAATATTACACTGAATAAAATTGCAGAAATTGCCAATATTACTCCCCACGCTTTCTGTAAATATTTCAAAAAACATACCAGAAAAACATATAATACATTTCTGAATGAAATACGAATTAATGAAGCTTGTAAAAAAATAATTAACAACAATTACGACGGAATTTCAACTATTGCCTATTCGACCGGTTTCAACAGCCCGACAAATTTTAATCGGGTTTTCAGAAAAACGACTGGCATGACGCCCAAAGACTATATTAGGGAGTATAAAAGCAGAACAGGCGACTGGCTTACGTAACTAGTTGCTTCTGTTGCAACTATTCCCATACAGATAGCCTATTTATAAAGTAACGGTATGATTATCAAAGATATTCCGTAGGTGTGCAACTCTTATCCCTGGGTGCTGATTATTCCATTTTAACCAATACCCAGATTAAACTTTCGATTGGTCTGTAACAAATCTCACGCCTTACGGTTTAGTCCTTCTAATGCTTTTACCGTTTTTTAGGTGACCACCATTCTAAATACATGTACTGAAATGAGGCTGACCCAACGCGTCGGTTGGGTCGTCATGCTACTGTTACTTGGTATTGCACCATATGCCATCGGGCAATCTGTTGAGCCCTGGCCCCTGCAACCAGGCATTTATTTCCCACAGGCTCCTAGGCCAAATACATGGCGTAAATCTGTAGGTGTCGTCTTTACAACAACGCCACCTGAACTGACGGAAGAAATTCGGGTAAGTGTACCAGCTATCGATTTTAATATTCAGCGAGGATTAACGAAAAAGCTGTTTTTGTCTGGCCGTTTTCAGACACAGTTTGTACAAAGTAATCTGGGCATAGGTCTCCGCTGGGCAACGCCACTGACGAACCGACTTTTCTTCTCCGCTGGTTATGATGTAACCGGATGGCTTGGCGCCTTGCAAATCAAAGATGTATTCAATACGCAGGCTTATGGAGTCGAAACCTTTCCGAGTGTGTCGGTCGGGTATAAACTGACCCGAGATTTACGTATATCGGCAAGGTTTGAAACCATTATTGATCTGTATTATCGTTCTCAGGTAGGGTCGTTAGCCGTCATCTATAATAAGCGAGAGATTAATGGCGTTGCTTTTTCGTTTATGCTGGAGCAACCCCTATATCACCAGCGTCATGTGTCGATTGGCTTTCGGGCGGCTTATTCCAATTTCAACTGGCAACTCTGGTCGCTCTTCGATACGTTTGATCGAAACCTATTATATCCACAACTTATTTTTGGCTTTATCCTGTGAAACCGACTATATATACCATACTAGGTTTGCTGCTGATCGCCAGTATCAGTTGTCGAAAAGTCTACGAAGCGCCTGTTCCCTATACGTTTCTGAACCCAGCCGGATCAGGGAATTTTACGGCACCAATTCGGGCGGCTATGGAAGGGGTTTATACTGTATCGAACGGGGCCAGCGAATTTGGTGGACAGGTAGCCTTAAAGTGGACGTATACGTTAAATGGGGCTGACACTACCCACTATTTATCTGTTTTTACGGGTACAGATGCTGCTTATTTTAACCTGGAAGGTGATCCTAAAGCCGATAGTTTAGTCCTGAATGGGTATTGGCGTAAATTAGTTAACGATAAAACAGGAATAGTAAAATTAGTCGTTCGGGCAAAGCGGGATGGGAAATTACAGTCGTATAGTGGTCGGTTAGCATCGGGCGATACGCTGGTGATGGATGGCGTATACGGAAGTGGAAGAGAAGAACCCAAACAACCCATCACGCTTACCTATAATCGACGGCTTAACCCGCGACCATTCGCAATTATGGCGCATCGGAGTGGCGGGCGAACTTCCGACCTGTTACCCGCTTCCGAAAATTCGGTAGAGATCATTAAGCTAGCGTCACGATTAGGAGCGACCGGTATCGAAATAGACGTCCGATATACCAAAGATGGCGTTCCGATTCTTTATCATGACAATACATTGAATTTGCGACTGGTACAAAAGAGTGGGCTAACCGGACCCGTTGAAGATTATACCTATCAGCAGCTCAATACCTTAGTCCGGCTTGTTAATGGCGAGAAAATTCCCACGCTGGAAGAGGCCCTTGAAACAGTAGTCAATAATACATCATTGAGTTTTGTCTGGCTCGATACCAAATACATCGGCCCGATGGATAAAGTACAGGCCATTCAGCGAAAATACCGTCAAAAGGCAATCCAGGCCCGGCGCGATCTGCGAATTATTATCGGCATTCCCAGTACGGATGCGTTAGCGTCGTATCAGGCGTTGGAAGATAAAGAAAATACGCCCGTTCTGTGCGAACTGGATACGGCGATCACGCGCAGTATTGGCGCACGAATCTGGGCACCCCGCTGGACACTCGGTCCGCAAACGGATGAAGTGTTGGCTATGAAATCCGAAGGCTTAACGGTATTTGTCTGGACGCTTGATGAACCCGAGTTCATACGAGAATTTATCGGTCAGAACCAATTTGATGGCATTTTGTCCAACTATTCGCCGGTTGTAGCGTACTATCATTATATCGAACAACAATGACATGAGCTTCCGCCTACAAACAATTGGCTTCCTGATTTGTCTATTTAGTATGACGGTACAGGCCCAGTTCAGTCCGCAACCTACTCGCCGACAGCGTCGATTGCAGATTCCGGTGGATTCGAGCGACAATCAACGGGGGCCGTATACATTGGTGGTTTCGGCTGGTAGCGGAGTATCGTACTATTCAACGCACCTTGGCATACCGGCTACGCTGGAACAAACCCGTGTTAGTCGGTTTGGCGCACCGGCCACGTTGCGTGTTATGTGGTATCCTGATCATCGTCTTCGTATGGGCTTAGAAACAGGCTGGACAACGATGTATAGTTACCGTGGTCAGGTATCGGGCGAGCCTGTTCATGTATACGTATCAGCCGTTCCGGTTCTGGTAGTTTTTTCGATGCCTTTGGGTTGGTTAACAGGAACTGAACGGAGTTTGGCCCGTCGATTGGCTTTAACGGCTGGCACAGGTGTTTATCTAAACCACTCGCGGCTGGATTATGTCGGCACTGTTTCAACGAATACAAACAGTTTGGGATGGATGGCGGCTGGTTCGTACACCTATCCGATCGGGCGTCGGTTTCGGATTGCTGGTGAGCTAAAATGGTACGACGCAGTAGCCGCCGAAAATGCCGCTTTTACTGCTGAACTTCAGTTGGTATGGCGGGCATTTTCCTGGTAAATGAAATACGTTATGGAAAACGACACGAATAAGCGCGGAATACTTTTTCTAAGCGATACGCAAGCTCCTATGTGGGTTGAACGACTCGTTTTGCGGGCGCATCAGAATACGAAAGCTACACAGGTGATTTTTAGTGAAATTCTACGAATTCGTCCTGCCGTACTGTACTGGCTGGGCGACATTGTTTCGCTGGGTTATAAAACCAAAAAGTGGCAGATTATCGATCAGTTTCTGTTGAAATGTACCGAGGTGCAAACGGCTGTTTACGCCATTATGGGCAACCACGACGTAATGGGTCGCCCCCGAAAAGGCGCTCGTAATTTTCAGCAGCGATTTCCCGATCACATTCATACCGGCTACGTCAAAATAACCGACGCCATCGCGGTAGTGATGCTGAATTCCAATTTCGGAATACTTTCAATTGCCGACTTAGTCAAGCAGCAAACCTGGTATGAACAGACCCTCCAGGAATTAGATGCTGATCCAGAAGTGAAAGTAGTCATAGTTACTTGTCATCACGCGCCATACTCCAATAGCAAACTAGTCGGTTCATCGAAGTTGGTTCAGCAACGATTCGTTCCGCCTTATATCCGTTCGCAAAAGGCCCGGTTGTTCATTACTGGTCATTCTCACGCTTTTGAACGTTACGAATTCGATGGAAAAACGTTTCTGGTCATCGGTGGGGGGGGCGGCTTACGCCAGCCGCTAAATACATCACCCAGTCGCCTGCCCGATTTAGCCGCCGATTATAAACCGCTGTTTCACTATTTAAGTGTAAGACGTGAAGGCGACGGCTTATCGTTAACGTCCTATTGCTTAAAAAACGACTTCTCCGGCTTTTCGGAAGGCTACCATTTCGATATTCCGGCAACGGTTGATTCAGAGTCTTTATCCTCCTGAACAGGCTTACTCTTCAACTGCGACAATCGGGTAGAATATTGTACACCTTTCCAAGGTCTGTGTCCTCACAGACCCCTGTGCGTCAGCCAGCACTGCCATCCGGTCATGGGTCTGTGAGGACACAGACCTTGGAAATCAGAATCCCTGCCTTTCCTACTAAGACTATTCTTCAGCTACATTGCCGACGCCTAAGGTTGAAAAGAGCGTTTGCCAGTATTGCGTCACGGCAGGATTGTTCTCCTTAACGGATGCGTTTGGCTCGAAGGGCAGAATCATGTTAATATCTGGACTGCCAATCGTATATTTTTTGAGTTGTTCGGCGTCGGCTTTGGCCCATTCGTCGGCCTGCGAATTGTCTTTGGGGGGCGTTACCTGAAAATCGCGTCGGCTAGCGCCTTTCACGCTTTCAATCATATCGCTGAGGTAATACACCTTTACTGTTGCGCCCGATTCATTGGCCTTGGCAATAACTGGCAAGCTGGCCCAAATATCCGTTTCCTGATTCGATGAGCCCACATTCTGCGCAACCAATTGCTGTAAAACCCGTTGACGAATCTGCGCTTTTTCGCGCGATATTGACAGATTAAATTCTGTTTCGGCGGCTTCGCGATCCGTCGGGCTGGCGGCTGAAACATCCTCCATTTCGGTACGTACCGTCACATTTAAGGCGCGGGCTTTGGACGTGTTTTCGTGAATAAAATAAACTTCCAGTTTATCGCCCTTCTGCCGGATGTTCTGGTCAATAATATCCGTTAAAGCCTGCTGGTATTTCTGAGCAACAAACGCTTTGTCGACATTCACGCTACGAGTTTTGTCCAGAAAAATGAGCGTGAAAATGGGATCTTCTGTGCTGGTTTTAGCTTTATCACCATCACCAAAACAGGACACCAGAAAACAAGAGAATAAGCAAAACGTGATAATCCGATTCATAAGTCAGTGAACAAAAATTCGACCATCTCCAGTCAGACCAGATAGATCGAATCGTTTTTAGTGAATGAATTCCTTGCGCAACGTACTGTCGGCAGGAGTTTTGTGATTCCAGTAATCAGACTGGATCGTTTTCTTTAAAACTGCCCTGGAGGTCAGAAGGTTATCTTTTGTATCGTAGGTTTCTTCCCAGCCGACAATTTTATGTGGGAACTGACCTTCAAAAATAATGATCAATGTTCGGTCGTCGGTTGGGTATTCAAGCGTATATGATTTGAGAAACTTTCCCGGATATAAAACCCCTTCGTAATTGGCCAATGTTGCTTTCGCGGGCAGTAGTTCAACACGTTTATGACGCAGCCGGGCGGTTATCGTACCTGAAATAAGTTGCGTTTCGCCTTTGGGCAATTTGTCCGGATTTAGTCGAATTCGATTCCAGAGTTCATCTTCCAATAAAGCTTTACCAATGGTATACTCTTCGTCTATTTCTTTCTCCAAAAATGACTTGCCGATAACCTGATAGGCATTGTCGCGGTAATTAATCTGTTGATACGTATGCCCATCCCATTCCTGCCCCGACATGCTGACTTTCAGTGTATTCGGAAAAAGTGAGTTAGCCATCGGGGTAAAAACAGAGGCCGAAAGAGCGTATTCGTAAAGACCCGTCGCAAACCGTTTGGAGAGAGCCGTTCGTAAAACCGGAATCGAGCCATCTTCTTTATCGGCTTTTACTTGCTTATCGGCCCGAAAATCTTCTTTCTGGAAAATCAACATGGCTTCGCCGGTATGTAAAGCGCCATTTTTGGCTTGCTCGAGCCGATAGCTATTTAGTTCAGCTTTATTGGTAAACCAATAATTTGTAAAATCCGTCGGGAGCACTTCGACAGGCTTGGGTTTCGTATCCGGTGGTTTCTGAAATACCGTCGCTTTCATGGCAAAGGCCAGTATGACAGCAAGGCCCAGTACAATCAGCAGGAAATTATTAATAATGATCTGACGCATGGATGGGGGTATGGCCTTTACGGGGGCGTGCAGGCCGCAATAGATTGCAAAAATCCGGCAGATTCGCTTATCTTACAACTGTTTACCAAAAACGATTTGCCTCATGATACAACCTTACTCGCGACTTCTCCTAATTGTTTACTTTTTACTCTCTATTCTTCCCAGACTTCATGCACAGGTAGAAAAAGCACCGGCACGCCACGAGGGTGATGGTCCATTCGGCAAACTCATTATTCGCGGTGTTACGCTGGTGAATAGTACGGGCGCTCCGCCAATAGGTCCAGTCGACATTGTTGTCGAGAAAAACCGGATTGCACAGATCAAACAGGTTGGTTTTCCGGGCGTTCCAATTGATGCGAAAAGTCGGCCAAAGGCGAATCCGGGTGATAAGGAATTGAATTGCGAAGGCATGTACCTGATGCCGGGTTTTATCGACATGCACGGCCATATTGGCGGTCAGGCGCAGGGTGCTAATGCTGAATATGTATTTAAACTCTGGCTTGGTCACGGTATTACAACCATTCGTGATCCATCGTGCGGAAACGGACTTGATTGGGTACTGGAGCACCGCGCCAAAAGCGAAAAAAATGAAATTACGGCTCCGCGCATTAAGGCGTATACGGTCTTTGGGCAAGGTGCAAAAGAGCCAATCAGTACCCCCGACCAGGCGCGTGCCTGGGTACAACTGAACGCCAAACGCGGTGCGGATGGGATTAAGTTTTTCGGAGCCGAACCCGATATTTTTAAGGCAGCTTTGGAAGAAAACAAAAAACTCGGTTTACGCTCAGCCTGCCATCACGCACAACTAGAAGTAGCTCGAATGAATGCACTGGCAACTGCTAAGGCTAGCTTGACATCGCTTGAACACTGGTATGGCTTGCCCGAAGCGTTGTTCGCGGATAAAACGGTACAGAACTATCCGGCTAGCTATAACTACAGCAATGAGCAAAACCGCTTTGAAGAAGCTGGTAATCTGTGGCAACAAGCCGCCAAACCCGGAAGTGAGCGCTGGAACAAAGTGATGGATGAACTCATTTCACTGGATTTTACGCTCGATCCAACCTTCAATATTTACGAAGCCAACCGCGAATTGATGCTGGCCCGACGCGCTGAATGGCATGATGATTATACGATGCCGAGTCTCTGGCGTTTCTACGGTCCTAGCCGAATTTCGCATGGGTCGTACTGGCACAATTGGGGAACTGAGCAAGAAGTAGCCTGGAAGAAAAATTACCAGCTTTGGATGGAATTTATCAACGAATACAAAAATCGGGGTGGCCGCGTCACGACGGGTTCTGACTCGGGTTTTATTTATCAGCTCTACGGATTTGCCTACATCCGCGAACTCGAGCTTCTGCGCGAAGCGGGTTTTCATCCGCTCGAAGTTATCCGGGCAGCCACACTGAAAGGCGCCGAAGCTTTAGGCATGGCCGATCAGATTGGCTCCGTTGAAGTGGGCAAACTGGCTGATTTTGTGATTGTTGACCAGAATCCATTGGCTAACCTGAAAGTACTTTACGGTACGGGTGCTATTCATTTGAACGATAAAAATGAAGTTGAGCGGGTAGGCGGTGTTACGTATACGGTTAAAGACGGGGTCGTATATGACGCGAAGAAACTACTGGCCGATGTCCGGAAGATGGTCGCCGATGCCAAGCAAAAGGAAAATTTCGAGATTTCGCAGCCGGGCGTAGCGCCAAAACCGGGCAAGGTGTCGGGCGGGAAGAATTAATCAAAACAGTACTATAGAAAATCTCCGAGCGCCTAAAAAAAGGTATCTCGGAGATTTTCGTTTTTTACTATATCTGTAATTAGAATAATTTTTTCATAAAAAAACTATATTTTTCTTGCGATTAATCGATTAAGCACTACTTTTGATCCTACGTTCTGTTATATGAAGTCCAGGAAAGTTTCACTTAGTGATATTGCTAAAGAAGCCGGAGTTTCTACAGCTCTTGTTTCGTATGTCATGAGTGGAAAAGAGAAGGAGGGACGTGTAGGGCTGGAAATAGCTCAGAAGATAAAGGCCATTGCCAAGGAATTGAATTATCAGCCAAATCTGCTGGCGAAAAGTCTGCGGGATGGCCGAACGTATACGATTGGGTTGATCATTGCCGATATATCCAACCCATTTTTTGCCAACATTGCCCGTGAAGTAGAAGATGAATCGCGTCGAAACGGCTATACAGTAATCATTGGTAGTTCGGATGAAGATGCCGAAAAAGCCTGGGATCTGATGAATGTGCTCATTAATCGTCAGGTGGATGGATTTATCATCGTATCATCTGAAAACTCCGAGCGTTTGGTGACGCACCTGCAAAGCATTCGAATGCCGTTTGTCCTGCTGGATCGTCATTTCCCGGAGTTTGAAACCGATTTTGTCGTTACCAACAATGCCAGGGCTTCTTATGAAGCCGGTATTCATCTGATTGACAACGGTTATCGACGAATTGGATTTATAGCGTATCAGTCGGCCATGTTTCACGTTAAAGAGCGGATTCGTGGCTATCAGGAAGCATTACGTGACCGAGGAATTACGGCAGAAGAAAACTGGTTGAAAAGGATTCCTTTTGAGGCTATTGAAACCGAAGTCCGAACGGCCATCGACGAATTAGTATCAGCTGAATCACCAATTGACGCCATTATTTTCTCGACTTACGGACTGGCTGTAAACGGATTGAAGTACATAAACGAATTACGATTGCGCGTTCCGGATGATCTGGGGGTAGTCAGTTTTGGACAGGCTGAAGTATTTGATCTGTACTACTGCCCGATCTCGTTTATGCGCCAACCGATTGATATACTGGGTAAAAAAGCCGTTGAAATGCTGATGACTCGATTGAAGGATTTCGAGAGATCCCCTCAGCAATTCACAATCGATGCACAATTAATGGCTCGAGAATCGTCACGCAAAAAAGAGTAACTGATTATATAGATTTTTTTAACCAACTGCTTAAACGTTTAAGCAACGAAAATTAATCACTTTAATCTCCTTGCTTGTATGCAACGAAGACGTTTTCTACAATCACTGGCAGCGGGGTCCGCTGTTGCTTTAACTGGATTTCCGGCTCTTGATACACTAGCAGCTCCTCCGAAACTCAAGATTACCAAAATTCGGTACTATGCAGCGCCCGGTTATACCAAACCGCTTTTCAACCAGGCAAGAGGCATCGTTGAAATTGAAACCGACGGCGGAATTATCGGGATTGGCGAAGGCGGCTCAAAAGATATGGTCGAGCAATTAGCCCAGATGATGATTGGCGAAAACCCGTTCCGTATCGAGCATATCTGGCAGAACTTGTACCGAGGTATGTTCTATCCGCCGGGCCGTGAAAAACTACACGCACAAGGCGCTCTGGACATGGCTTTGTGGGACCTTAAAGGCAAAGCCTTAGGTGTTCCAGTTTATGAATTATTAGGTGGTGCCACCCGCGATTATGTTGAATGCTATGCGACGGGCTTCCGGGCTTCCAAAGCCAAAACTGAGGAAGAACGCGCCCGCGACTGTATTGAAGCGGGTTTACGAGCGTATCGGATTGGCCCGACTGGCGGCAACGGCGATCAGCCATTCGATTTTTACGATAACGCTAAGAAAACCATTGAGTTGTGCAAACGAATTGATGCCGCTGTTGGCGGTGGTGGTAAATGGGCAATCGACCTACATACCCGATTTGACACAACAGAAGGCATCAAAATCTGCAAAGCCCTCGAAAATCTGGAGCCGTATTTCGTCGAAGACATTGTCCGATCTGAAAATCCTGACGTGTATAAAACGGTGCGTCAGATGACGAACGTACCGATTGCCGTAGGTGAGCAGTTTGGTGATCGCTGGGATAGCAATACATTCATCGAACAGCATCTGATTGATTATACGCGCTTTACGCTACCAAATACGGGCGGTATTTCGGAATTCAAAAAGCTGGCGTCGATGTGCGAAACGCATTACGTCGGTATGATTCCGCACTTTACCGGACCACTAGCTACGGCTACACTGGTGCATGTTTTGGGTTCCAGCAGTCCTATGCGCTGCCTGATGGAATTGGGTGGTGGTGAACCCGAACGCCCGGCTTATTTCAATGAAGATTTTGTCAATTTCAAAAACGGCAAACTGTACCTTAATCCGGAACCGGGTCTAGGCGTGAAGTTCGACCCGAAGAAAGCAACGTTCCTCTTCGAAGTAAAAGAAAATACCAAATTCCCGCATCCGATTTTGAAAGCTCCGGATGGGTCTATCCATAACTGGTAGTGCTATTGATTCTAGCCCCTCTCCTGTTGTAGGAGAGGGGTTGGGGTGAGGTTAACCCCTAGAATTGCTCATTCTCCCTCACCCCAACCCCTCCCGCAACGGCGGACCGCCCAAAACGGGAGAGGGGAGACAGTAAGTCCCCTTCAAGAAATTTGGGGGTTTAAACGAAGTGCTTTTCCTGTGTCTGCTTTTTCAAATTGCCCTTTTAGTTAACTATAATTTATTCCTAAATCATGAAGAGACGTGTAAAATTTATCCTGTTATTACTGCTGCTTGGCCAGGGTTATGGCTTTGCGCAGAATAACAGAGTGACCGGTAAGATAACCGGTAACAATGACCAGGGACTTCCTGGCGTAAACGTAGTTGTAGGAGGTACGTCAGTCGGTACCACCACCGATGCAGAAGGTAATTATTCGATCAATGCTGCTGCCAATGCTTCGCTGGTTTTCTCCTATATCAGCTACATCAGCCAGACGGTTCCGGTGAATAATCGGTCGGTGATTAATGTAAAACTGGCCGAAGATGCGAAAGCGATTGACGAGGTTGTTGTTACGGCGCTTGGTATCAAGCGGGAAGCTAAAACGCTCGGTTATGCCACCGCTACGGTTAACGCTGACCAGATTTCGGTAAACCGCACCAATAACTTCGTGAGTGGTTTGCAGGGCAAAATGGCTGGGGTCAACATCACCACAATGGGCTCCGGCCCTGCGGGAACGGCAAAAATCCGGATTCGTGGTCAGTCGTCGTTTAGCGGACAAAACAACCCGCTGATCGTTGTCAACGGGGTTCCCATCGACAACTCCAATTACTCATTAGGTGGTGATTTTGGTTCACGGGCTATGAACAACTCTGACGGTGGCGATGGATTGAGCAGTATCAACCCCGACGATATTGAAACGATGACTGTCCTGAAAGGGGGAACGGCTGCGGCTCTCTACGGTTCCCGCGCGAAAGACGGCGTTGTGATGATTACCACGAAAAGCAAAGGTGTTGGTAAAGGAATTGGTGTTACCTATAATACTAATTTGACGACCGAAACGGCGCTGGATTTCACTGATTTTCAATACGAATATGGTCAGGGTGAGGGCGGCAAACGACCCACAACAGCTAACCCGACATCGGGTGTATGGAGCTTTGGCGAGAAATTTCAGCCGGGGATGACACAGACGTTGTTCGACAATGAAACCTGGCCTTATGAACCCGTTTTCAATCGGGTAAAACAGTTTTATCGCACAGGAACAAACTTTACGAACACGGTAACAGTAGCCAATAATGGCCAGAATGGCGGATTTAGCCTTTCGTTCAGCAATACGGACAATAAAGGTATTATGGAAAATAATACCTTCAACCGGAAGGTGATTAACCTGGGTTTTTCGCAGAATATCGGTAGTAAACTAACCGCTTCGGGAAACATCAACTACTCGAAGGAAAATAACGTCAATCCACCCCAATTGAACGCGCAGGATTTTTCGGTATCAACGGTAGTTTTCACGCTGGCGAACTCCATGCCATTTCAGGCTCTACGCGAAAACCAGACCCTGCCCAATGGCGATGAGTTCGTATTCTCCCGCTTCCTGGTACGGAACAATCCGTATTACTCGATGAATTATCACTTCGAGAATATTCTGCGCGACCGGATTTTTGGTAATCTCGCTCTTCGCTACCAATTAACCGACTGGTTATATATTCAGGGACGTATCGCGCAGGATTATTACATTCGGAATCAGGATTATAACATTCCAAATGGTTACGCTCCGATTGCCAAAGCGCCTACGGGTTATGTGAACGGTTCGTATACACAAGACGTTCGCCAGAATACAGAACGGAACCTCGACTTTATCATAGGGGCTAACAAAACCTTCGGCAAAATCGGTGTTGATGTAACGCTGGGGGGCAATGCTCGTTATGCCCGAAACGATTACAATAGTGTAACGGTACAGGATTTCGTACAGCCGGGTCTATATACCGTAGCCAACGGGCGCGTCAAAAACCCGATTTATGCACTGTCGGAGAAAAAAATCAACTCGCTTTTCGGTTCGGCTACGATCTCGTATAACGATTATCTGTTCCTGACCGCTACAGCCCGAAACGACTGGTTCTCAACACTGGCCGAATCGAACCGAAGCATTCTGTATCCATCTGTAACGGGTAGCTTCGTATTCTCGCAAGCCTTCGAAAACTTGCCGGAATGGATCTCATTCGGTAAAATACGGGCGGCTTACGCACAGGTTGGTTCCGACAACGTAAACCCGTATTCCAACGCCCTATATTATCAGGTCGACAACAACTCGTTCCCGAATCCAGCGGGTCAACTCGTGCCAGTAGGTGGTATTAACGCATCGACGGTGCCAAACAAAAACCTGCGTCCGCTACGTATTCAGGAAGCTGAAGTTGGGTTAGAACTGAAGTTGTTTAATAACAAGCTTGGCTTGGATTTCACCTATTACCGAAAAACGACCAACGACCAGATTCTGGCGGCCCAGGTTTCGGATGCCTCTTCGTATACAAGCAAGCTGATTAATGTAGGGCGCAGTATGAATCAGGGTCTCGAAGTAGCCCTCAATTTCTCGCCGGTTGTCACGAAGGACTTCCGTTGGGATTTGAATGCCAACGTATCTTATAATACATCGAAAGTACTGCAACTGGGTTTATCGCCTAATGATACGGTCATTACGGTGAGCGGAGGTAGCGGTCGGGTGCTGAATCAGGTGGTCGGTAAACCGATCGGCCAATTATACACCTTCATGTATCTGCGCGATGCACAGGGCCGGCAAGTATTCGACGCCAACAGTGGTAACCCACTACGGAACAACACACTGGTAAACGTAGGTAATGCGCTGCCTTCCTATTTCGGTGGAATTACCAATACGTTCACCTACAAAGGCGTAACGCTGTCGGCACTGATCGATTTCAAACTGGGTCACAAACTGATTTCCGGACGTAACATCAACTACCTGCGTCACGGTCTGTCGAAACGTACACTGCCAGGTCGGGATGTAGGCTATGTAATTGGCAATGGCGTGAATCCAAACGGTGAAGTCAACCAAACCAGAGCCGCTGTACAGCCTTATTACGAATCGCTCAACCCGCTGGGTATTCACGAGGATTTTGTGAATAATGCTGGCTTCTGGAAACTGCGCCAAATCACACTAGGCTACGACTTTACCAAGTTGCTTCCCGAGCGATTATTCATTAAAGGGCTGAAACTGAGTGCTGTCGCTAACAACGTGTTGGTTATCAAGAAGTGGACCGAAAATATGGACCCCGAAGAAGCTATGGTTTCGTCGGACAACTCCGTAGGGCTTGATTTCTGGCCAGGGCTACCCCCAACCCGTACGATGGGCTTCAACCTCAATGTTCGATTCTAACTAAGTTTTCGGTGAAACCGCAAACACTTGAAAATCATGAAAAAATACCTCAAATATATTCTTACGTTGACGCTCTCGCTAAGTCTGCTTACAGGCTGTGATCAGGGCTTTACCGAGGTCAATACCAACAAAGTCGACCCCACATCGTTGGCCCCGTCAATGGTGCTGAATAAGGCCATTATCAATACCAATTACCTCGATGGATTTGGTACGCTGGGCATGTTGTGCTACAACTTTGGCATTGTGCAACAGATCATTACGCCTTACGGTAGTTCGCTATCGGGCGGGAACTACGATCAGGTCAACAACAGCAATACGCCGTTGGTCTGGCAGAATATGTACCGCAACGTCGTGAAGCAGATTGTATCTGTGATTGACCAAACTAAAGCTGACCCGTTGCAGATTAATACGTATCAGGCCGCCCGAATCTGGCGTGCTTATGTGTTCATGATTCTGACGGATACGTACGGCGATATTCCTTATTCAGAAGCTGGACAGGGCTATACAACTGAGATCATCACGCCCAAGTACGATGCGCAACAGGATATTTACAAAGATATTCTGAAGGAACTGGACGAAGCATCAGCCGCTCTGACCACCGCTCAGCCCGCCGTTGTGACGGATATTTTATACGGTGGCGATGTCGCGAAATGGAAAAAGCTTGGCTACTCGTTTATGTTACGCGCTGCCATGCGCCTGACCAAAGTAGACGCAGCTACGGCCGAATCGTATGTGAAAAAAGCCGTAACGGGTGGCGTATTTCAATCCAACGCCGACAATTCGATTCTTCGCCATACGTCTTTGTATAACAACTACATTGCGAATCACTTACAAGCTCGCGAAAAAACGAACTTCTATCTGGCTGCCCCTTTCGTTGATTATTTAAAATCAAACAACGATCCACGGTTGCCCATTTTTGCGGTTCGATACGTAGGGGCTAAAGGTGGTCAGGAGCAGGTTGCGGCACGGGCATCGTCGGAGCCAGCGGTTCAGATTGGTATGCCAATGGGCTATAACGACGTTTCGATTTCGTCCACGTTTGCGGCCAATAACGTAGTGAGTTTGTGGGATTACACACAGGTAAACCTCAATACGGTGCTGAAGCTGGATGCGCCTGAATTCCACATTACATATGCCCAAACCTTATTGCTACTGGCCGAAGCAGCTACCAGAGGTTGGGTAACAGGTACGGCCGCTGACTATTATGCAAGAGGTATTCGGGCAAATCTGGAGCAAATGGCGTCCTACGGCACAACCATTCCTGAAGCCTCAATTAAAGCATATCTGGATGCGCATCCGTTCAGTGCGGCCAATGGACTGGATCTGATCAATACACAGTACTGGGTAGCTAGTTTCCTGGATGGCAACGAAGCCTGGGCCAATTTCCGACGTAGCGGTTTCCCCGCCCTGAAGAAAAATCCGTATCCAGGTTCCGAAGTGAAAGGCGATTTCATCCGTCGAATGCCTTATCCCGATAGCGAGATTATTGTCAATTCCGGGAAAATGAACGAAGCCATTACCCGGATGGGACCTAATACCCTCGACACTCGTGTGTGGTGGGATAAAAAGTAGAATCAATTCTCCATTTTTCTTTGTCATTCCGACGAAGGAGGAATGTTACGGCTTCTTAACTCATAAGTAAGGATACAGTAAGATTCCTCCTTCGTCGGAATGACAAAAAACTCCAATCTCTTTAACCGTATGAATAAACCTGATCAGAGCCGTCGTGAAACATTGAAAATGCTGGGTTTTGGCTCGTCGGCCGGACTTCTTGGTCTCTTTGGCGGACCATCTACTGCCGAAGCACGTGAAATGCAGGGTAAACCTCAATATGCCGTTGGGGCACCCGCTGTAAAAATTAAGAGCGTCAAAGCCATTGCTACTGCCCCACAAGGGTCTAACCTGATCGTGGTGAAAGTAGAGACTACTGAGCCCGGTCTATACGGACTAGGTTGTGCAACGTTTACTCAACGGGCTGCGACTGTTGTCGTGGCCATTAACACGTATCTGAATGAGTTTTGCGTCGGCAAAGACGTCGATAATATCGAAGATATGTGGCAATCGGCCTACGTTAGTTCGTATTGGCGTAATGGCCCGGTGCTGAACAATGCCCTTTCTGGTCTTGATCAGGCACTGTGGGATATCAAAGGCAAGCGTGCAAAAATGCCTGTTTATCAATTGCTGGGCGGCAAAGTCCGCTTTGCGATTCCATGTTATACTCACGCTGGCGGAAACACGCCCGAAGCCGCTGCCGAGAGCGTGAAAAAATTCATGGAACAAGGCTATAAATACATTCGTATCCAGCAGGGAGGTTACGGAGCTGTCGGGGCTACTACCGATAAACCCGACTTCAAAACGGCTAATTTTGGTTACGAAGGCGACGCATATATGAACGTGCAGGGCTATCTGAAATCCGTGCCCAAGATGTTTGATGTTGTTCGTAAACAGTGCGGTGAAGAGATCGAATTGCTTCACGACATTCACGAACGAGTGCAGCCGATTGAGGCTATCAACATGATCAAGAAGTTGGAAGATTATCGTCCATTCTTTATTGAAGATCCGTTCTCACCCGAAAATATGAAATGGTTCGCACAGCTACGACAGGCTACCTCCGTACCGATTGCGATGGGCGAGCTGTTCAACAATATCAATGAATTTAAAGAACCGATGGTGAACCAGTGGTTCGATTACATCCGAATTCACGTGTCGCAAATCGGTGGTATCACCCCTGCAATGAAAGTAGCTCGCTTAGGTGAATGGTTTAATGTCCGTACAGCCTGGCATGGCCCCGGTGATGTTTCGCCGGTAGGACACGCAGCACACGCCCACATCGATCTGGCTGTCTGGAATTTCGGTATTCAGGAAGCCGTGCAGTTTTCTGACAAAATGAAAGAAGTGTTCAGCGGCTGTCCAACGATGGACAAAGGCTATATGTCGGTAAATGAAGTGCCAGGACTTGGTGTCGATATCAACGAAAAAGAAGCCGCCAAATATCCGATTACCACAAAATCGAACTGGCAGGTACGTAAAATGGACGGAACCATTATTCGTCCTTGATTGAGAGTCTAGTCTCACTTTGGTGTCGGGTTCAAAACCCGACACCACAAGAACTTTCATAGGTTGGAATGCCCACCGTAAACTTGTCCTTAACCCTTTTTTTTAATCGCTGCTTAAACGATTAAGTTAATCCTTAACTAGTAAAACGTATGAAAAAAACAGGCGTATCCCGACGTAGCGCCATACAGTCTGTACTGGGTGTGGCTGGTCTGAGCACCATGATTCTACCCGAAACCTCGTATGCCAGTAATCCGGCACCCTTCCGCGATTACAGCAAAGTGAAGATTACGAAACTGGAAACCTTTCTGGTAAAGCCCCGCTGGATTTTCCTGAAAATTCACACCGACGTAGGCGTTCACGGCCTGGGTGAACCCTTACTGGAAGGTCGCGCATTGACGATTCAGACGGCCATCAAAGAACTCGAACCGTATCTGATTGGCAAAGATCCGCGTCAGGTTGTGCATCACTGGCAAGCTATTTATCGCCATGCTTTCTACCGGGGAGGGCCGATTCTGACGAGTGCGCTAAGCGGTATTGACCATGCCTTGTGGGACATTAAAGGCAAGCTCCTGAACGTACCGGTTTACGAACTATTCGGCGGTCCCACCCGCGACCGGGTACGCGTGTATGGTCGGGCGAGTACTGCCGAGGATATGAAGAAACGGAAGGCTGAGGGCTATACAGTTATCAAAACAGGCGTAGCCAAGAAGAATCCAGCTAACATCGTTGAGAATCCGAAATTCATCAAATACGCCATCGACAATTTCGCATCTCTTCGCGAAGCCGGTGGCGATGACATGGACATTGCCATCGACTTTCACGGGGCTATTCCTCCACAAACGTCCAAGCTGTTAATAAAAGAGCTAGAACCTTACAAACCGATGTTTGTGGAAGAACCTGTTCAGGCACAAAACGTAGATATTCTGGCCGACATTGCGCGTGGTACGCACTTGCCTATTGCGGCTGGCGAACGGATTTTTACGAAATGGGGATTCCGCGAATTGCTGGAAAAACGAGCGGTCAGTATCGTTCAACCTGATCTCTGCCATGCCGGAGGCATCACCGAAGGACGAATCATTGCCGGTATGGCCGAAGCGTATTACGTCCCAGTAGCTCCCCACAATCCAATGGGGCCAATCTCATTGGCAGCAGGACTACATCTGGCGGCTAGCGTACCTAATTTCCTGGTTCAGGAGCAGGTTACGTTGGGCGATGGCTACATCAAGAACCCATTCAAACTGCAACAGGACGGTACCGTGATGATTCCAAAGGGACCGGGTCTGGGCATCGAACTGGACGAAGCCCTGATGAAAGACAAAATTGGTCACGACTGGAAAAACCCCGAATCATACAACGCCCTCGACGGCTCCGTAGTCGACTGGTGACCGGGATTTAACTGATTTATGGATTAAAGCTGATTTTGTTTTCGCTTCTCTGAAGCGCTCAATCAATTAACAAAATCAGCTTAATCAGTTCAATCCCATAAATCCCGGTTCCTTTTTTCCCTTTATCTATAAACCTAATACAAATGAAAAACTATGTAAAACTATTCCTGCTGGCATGGCTGCTCGGTTCGAGCGTTGCCTTTGCGCAAAGCAGTAGGATTACAGGCAAAGTAACCGGCCCTGATAATCAGGGACTGCCCGGTGTCAATGTTCAGGTGAATGGCACAACGACCGGAACGTCGACCGATGCATCGGGGAATTATGCGTTAAATGCAGCCAGTAATGCAACACTGGTTTATTCCAACATTGGCTATACGAGCCAGACGATTGAGGTGGGTGGCCGCTCGGTAATTAATGTTCAACTGGCGGAGGATTTAAAAACATTGAGTGAGGTAGTTGTGGTAGGTTACGGTACGCAACGGAAAACCGATGTGACTGGAGCCTTGACGGCCATTTCTACCAAAGAATTCGCGCAACAGCCCGTTACTCGATTGGACCAGGTGTTACAGGGGCGCGCGGCTGGTGTGCAGGTGACACAGACAAACGGTGCTCCCGGTGGTGATGCGCGCATCCGGATTCGGGGAGCCAACTCTGTTTTGGGAAATAACGATCCGCTTTACATTGTCGATGGATTCGTGGGAGCCAACTTTAATTTCGTTAACCCAAGTGATATTGAGACAATTCAGATATTGAAAGATGCCGCTTCTACCTCTATTTACGGAAGCCGGGGCGCGAATGGGGTTGTCATTATTACGACCAAGAAAGGTTCCAAAGGGCTTAAAGTAAACTACGAAGGCCAGTTCAGTACGTCGGAAAATATCAAACGGTACGACGTACTACCCGCCGGTGAATTTGCCGAAATCGTAAATGCACGAGCTACGGCTGTCGGTTCAGGACTGCCCTTTACTGCCGATCAGATTACACAGTTCAAGCAAAATGGCGGAACCGACTGGCAAAGCCTGGTATTCAGAAAAGGAAGCGGTCAACAGCACCAAATTACGGTATCGGGTGGCAATGACAAAACTACGTTTATGGTTTCAGGAAACTACCTGAATCAGAACGGGATTGTGAATAACAGCGGTTTCAAACGGTACATCTTACGTACTAATTTGAATACCCAGATTAACGACAAACTCTCGTTTCGATTGAATCTGTGGGGTACCCGAACGCAAAACCATAACACGCTCGATGGTGGCGCTATCGTTCAGGCGCTGGCCTGGGCACCCACAACACCTGCCTATGGTTCAGATGGTCAACCTACGTTTACCGACCCAATCGGCTCGGTGTATCGGAACCCGTTGGATTACCTGTATGATCAGTCGGTCGATCAGAACCGGAGTGGCCTAAACCTTATTGGCGGTTTAAACTATAAGCTTCCGATCAAGGGACTATCGATTGATTTACAGTACGCGGTCAATTACCTGAATGCGCAAAACCTGAACCTGAACGGCAAACGGTTATCGAACAACAACCCAACTGCCAGCCGGTACTCGGCCGAACAGTTTACGTTGCAAAACACGAACACGCTGAGCTATGATCTTAAAGCTGGCGATCACTCAATCAACGCCGTTGCTGTACTGGAAACGCAACAGTTTACCGATCAGAACTTTACGGCCAGCGCTTCGGGTCTTCGATTCCCGCAGTTGGGCTACGACAACATTGGTGGTAATACGGCCGCTACGGTAGCATCAGGCTTTCAGAAATGGACGCTGTTGTCGCTACTCGGACGGGTGAACTATAGTTTCAAAGACAAATACCTCGTTACGGCAGCTGTTCGGCGAGATGGTTCGTCGAAGTTTGGCCCGGCTAACCGGTATAGTGTATTCCCATCTGTAGCGCTCGGATGGCGGTTGTCGGAAGAAGAGTTTATCAAGAATATGAACGTGTTCAGTAATCTGAAACTACGGGGAAGCTGGGGTATGACGGGTAGTCAGGCCATTAACCCATACGCTACGTTATCGACGTACGGAAGTATCGTTTCGGCCTTCAATAATACGGCAGCAACGGCGGGTGTAATCCTGGGCAATCCCGGTAATCCCGATCTGAAATGGGAAACCACAAAACAGGTCGACGTAGGGTTGGAGATGGAATTCCTGAATGGCCGGATACGTATCGAAGCCGATTATTTCAAGAAAAACACGACCGATCTGCTTCTCAACGTAGCCATTCCGAGTTATGCGGGTGGTGGTACACAGGCACGTAACGTCGGTGAAATTGAAAACAAAGGGTTTGAGTTTTCGATTGGTGCAACGCCGTTCGACAAAGGTGGATTCCGTTGGGAAACAAACATCAACTATTCGACGCTCCAAAACCAGGTTATCAGTCTGGGTGGTTTGCCACGGCTTGGTCAGGGAACGGGCGTAGGGGCTGGTATGTCGACTACCAACGAGTTTATGCTGATTCCGGGTGAGCCATTGGGTTCGTACTGGGGGCTAAAATACCTCGGTACCTGGAAACCAAGCGAAGCCGATGCCGCAGCCAAACAGGGGCGTGTGCCGGGCGATCCGCACTATCAGGATCTTAATGGCGACAACGCCATCACGACCGATGACTTCCAGATTATTGGTCGGGCTTTCCCGAAAGGAACAGCAGGATGGAACAACACCTTTACGTATAAAGGCTTGACGCTGAACGTATTCTTCAACGGTGTATTTGGTGTCGATAAGCTGAACTACACGCGGGCGGCTGCTCTGTCGGGTTCGGGTGATGCGCGGCAGTTTATTCTGTCGGAAATCCGGGATTACTACCGTCCGGGCAACGAAACATCGGACGTACCGGCCTTTACAAGAACGTATCAGCCGTTCACACAATCGAGTCGCTTCCTGGAAAACGGCAGCTTTGTACGGTTGAAAAACGTAAGCCTTTCGTATAACGTACCAAACGGTTTCATCAATAACAAAGCAACCATTCGGGTATTTGCCAGCGCTACGAACCTGTTTACGATCACGAAATACAAAGGTCCAGATCCAGAATCAGCCCGTGTTGGTTCATCTACCGATACGGCCATTGGTATCGATTACGGTTCCTATCCAAACGCCAAACAATACACACTGGGTATCAATCTGGGCTTCTAAAAACTTACCGAGCATGAAAAAATTAGTCATAGTAGCCCTGGCGGCAACGCTTACCGCAGGCTGCAAAAGTTACCTCGATGAAAACACAACCGGACTGCTGTACGGCGGAAACGTACTCTCCACGCAGGACGGTCTTGAATCTGCTCTAACCGGCGCCTATCGCGGATTGGGGAACCAATGGACATACGGATTCCTACATCCATCGGCCAATGCTGCAACAATTGGTAGCGACGACGTAACGACTCACCCAGCCAGTAACAAAGCTGACTGGCGTGAATTCGATCAGTTCAACGTCTCGACTACGAACCAGCGGTCAGGGGCCGTTTATACGGGTTGTTATAAAGCGATTCAGGGAGCTAACAACGTCATTAATAATTACCAGAAAACCGTTGGTACCAAAGCAACGATTGACATCATTGCCGGAGAAGCGTATTTCATTCGCGGATTTTCCTACTATTGGCTGACTCGCTTTTACGGTAACATTCCGCTGGTTACGGCAGGTGAATATTCGGCTGATCTGCTGACGATCAAGAAATCGACACCAGCCGAAGTGTATGCGCTGATTGTCGATGATTTGAAGAAAGCTGAAACCATGCTTCCCAATACCCGGCGTGATCCAGGTCGGCCAAATGCAGGTTCGGCAAAGGCGTTTCTAGCGGATGTATATCTGACAATGGCGGGCTGGCCGCTGAAGCTAACGGCCAACTACGATCTGGCTGCGGCTAAAGCAAAAGAAGTAATTGACAATCGCGCTGCGTATGGTTTTTCGTTGATGCCAACCTTTGCGGCCGTATTTGAAAATGATCCGGCAGTCGCAATGATTCCAGAGTCTGTTTTCCAGATCAACGGGTTTACGGGAGGTAGTGGTACAGCTAATGCAACGTATGGCAACACCACGATGCCGGGTGAAGAAGGTGGTTGGGACGATATGTTTGCCGAGCTTAATTTCTTCAAAGCCTTCCCGGCTGGTCCTCGAAAAGACGCCACGTTCCGTACTGCGTTCGGTCTGGGCGCGACTACAATCCCTTGGGAGCAAAGCCTGACGAAGCACCCATATTACAAAAAATGGTATATCAAGGGCAACATCGTTACGTCCAGTATCTCGTTGCCGTCTGTTATGATGCGCTACCCACACGTTCTGACCATTTATGCCGAAGCCAAAGCACGCGGTACAGGTGGTCCCGATCAAGCGGCTTATGATGCACTGAATGCAATTCGTCTACGGGGTTGGGCAACCGGAACCAAAGCGTTATCACCTGCTGACGGTTTGACCGCAACGCAGTTTGCCGACGAAGTGGTACAGGAGCGGGCTTGGGAATTTGCCTGCGAGCGTACTCGCTGGTTCGATCTGATCCGTCTGGAGCGGGTAGAAGCGGCTAATGCCGCCAAAAGTCCAGATGATTTGCAGCCGATCAAGCCGATTACGAAGGCAAATTATTGGTTTACATTGCCGTATACGGATACGTCGATTAATCCGAATTTGAATTAAAGGGTGTTGATGTGAAAGTAGATTCTACGGGTTTTGTTGTCTATAGGATGTTGTGTATAAGTGTCCTATAGACAACAAAATTCAGAGAACTTTAACCAGCCTAATCATGACCACGCTGAAAAGAACACTGATTGCCCTGCCAGTACTGCTGGGGTTTGGAAGTGCTACGCTTCCGTTAGCCGATTTCCCACAAGCTGACCTGTCGAATGGCATGCTGCAAACCAGTCTGTATTTGCCCGACGCAAATCAAGGCTACTATCGCGGTACTCGTTTCGACTGGGCTGGATCGTTTAAAAATTTGGATTATAAAGGCCATAGTTTTATCGAACCCTGGTTTGAAAACTACGATCCGAAATTTCACGACGCCATCAGCGGCCCCGCTGAGGAATTTACACCATTGGGTTATACCGATGCCAAAGTAGGGGATACGTTCGTGAAAATCGGCGTGGGTGTACTTCAAAAAGCTGAGGACAAACCATATGCTTTTGGAAAGTATTATGAGATTGCAAATCCCGGAAAATGGACCGTAAAATCGCACAAAGATCACGTTGATTTTACGCACGAACTGACAGACGCGGCAACGGGCTATAGCTATGTCTATCAGAAAACAGTAAAACTTACCAAAGGTAAGCCCGAATTGGTGCTACAACACAGCCTGAAAAACACGGGTAAATTGCCAATTGAAACCAGTACCTATAATCACAACTTCTTCATCATCGATAAGCAACCCACCGGCCCGACGGTCAATGTACAGTTTCCGTTCGAGGTAAAAGGCGAGGGAAAAGGATTTGGTAGTGCGATTATTGCACAAGGGAATAAACTAGCGTATACACGCGATTTAGATAAAAAAGAACAGGTCTACAGTGCGGGTTTACAAGGCTTCGGCTCAACGGCGACGGATTACGACATTCGAATTGAAAATCAGAAAACAGGCGCTGGCGTCCATATTACGGGCGACAAACCTCTGCAAAAATTAGTCTATTGGGCTTGCTCGACAACCTCTTGCCCCGAACCATATATCCAATTACAAGTAGCACCCGGTCAGGAAGTGAGTTGGAAAATAGCGTATGAATTTTATACCAAAGCCCAGTAAATAAGCTGGCAATTCGTGACTACTCACATGATAACTTTTCCTAAACTATAACGCTTTTCCAACACATGCATTCCTTTTTAAAAGCTAGCTTTGGTCTGTTGATGCTGGGAATTTACTGTCCTCTGAATTGGCAAACACAACCCATTACGACGTACGAATCGGATAATGACTGGCCAACCTACGGGGGGAATAATGCTGGAAATCGCTACTCGTCCTTATCGCAGATTAACACACAAAATGTCAAAAATCTGCAACTGGCCTGGAGCTATGAGACTGGCGATAATACCAATCCAGCCCAGCGTGGAATGGATATTCAGTGCCAGCCGATTGTCATTAAAGGTGTACTCTACGGTACGTCCCCCCGCATGAAATTATTTGCTGTTGAGGCTGCAACAGGCAAGCAGCTTTGGCAATTTGATCCTTTTTTAGATCCTAATAAACGCCCCCGGTTTCATCCACTACGAGGTGTTGTGTATTGGGAAGATGGCCAGGACAAACGTATTCTTTACGCTGTAGGCTCCACCTTATACGCGATTAATGCCCTAACAGGTAAGCCCGTAGCCGATTTTGGAACGAATGGTGAAGTTGATCTACACAACGGACTGGGTGATGCCGAAACGATGGGACACGACATGGCGAATCTGTCAATCCGCATGACAACGCCAGGGGTTATTTACAAAGATTTGCTTATTACCGGCGCCAGCGTATCCGAAGGGGGCGATGCCCCTCCGGGCTATATACGCGCGTTCAACGTGCGAACAGGGCAGTTAGCGTGGGTGTTCCGAACCATTCCACTCCCCGGCGAATATGGCTACGATACCTGGCCGAAAGATGCCTACAAAAAAATCGGCGGAGCGAACTGCTGGGCCGGCATGGTGATCGACGAAAAACGGGGCATCGTCTATGCTGGTACGGGTTCACCTTCGGTCGATTTTTACGGTGGTGCCCGCGCTGGTCAGAACCTCTTTGCCAACTGCGTGATCGCCATCAATGCACAAACGGGTAAGCGCGTCTGGCATTTCCAGACTGTCCACCACGATATGTGGGATCGTGATTTACCCTGTCCGCCCAACCTGATTCGAGTAAAACATAATGGTAAGATGGTTGACGCGGTTGCGCAGGCTACCAAAGATGGATACGTGTTTGTCTTTGACCGCGATACGGGTAAGCCACTTTTTCCGGTTAAGGAAGTGCCAGTACCAACGAGTCCCGCTCTGCCCGGCGAAAAGCCCTGGCCAACACAACCCGTTCCGACCAAACCCGCACCATTCGCTATGCAGGAATTGACGGAAGCAAATATTACGACTCGGACTCCTGAAGCGCATGCCTACGTTTTGGAACGCTATAAAAACAGCCGACACGGTAGCAAATACATGCCGCCTAGCGAGGAAGGTACCTTGTTTTTCGGGATGGGTGGCGGTGCTGAATGGGGCGGAACGGCAGCCGATCCAAGTGGGATTTTTTACGTGAATTCAAATAATATGCTCTGGTGGCTGAAAATGCGCGATGTTCGTCAGAATCAGGGTGCTGCCATGACACGCGGTACAGCTTTGTTCAATACGAATTGTTCAGTTTGCCACGGCATGAGTGATAAAAATAAGTCTAAAGTAACCGCTAATGCAGCTAATCAGGCATACCCCGATTTGACGGATGTTGGCAATCGTTTATCCGGCGAGCAGATTCTGAGTTTGTTGGCAACAGGTCGCGGACGGATGCCGTCATTTGGGCATCTTTCCAAAGAAGACCGGGAAGCGATCGTTAATTTTCTATTAAAAAAAGAGACTACAGCAGCACCATCGAATGCCCCTGCTGTAGTCGATGTGCATAGTTCGGGCAGTTCGGTCGCTGCTAAAGATGCTAATTTCCCTTATTCGCCCCCATTTCTGAACAACGGCAACACGCAATTCCGCGATCAGGATAATTATCCGGCCCTCAAAACGCCCTGGGGAACCCTGAACGCGATTGATCTGAATACCGGTAATTTCGTTTGGCAAGTGCCGCTTGGTGAATATCCGGAATTGGCCCAAAAAGGCTTGTCGGCAACCGGTACCGAAAATCACGGTGGTCCTGTCGTAACGGCGGGCGGGCTTATTTTCATTGCCGCTACATATGATGAAAAACTGCGCGCTTTCGACCGGAAAACCGGCAAAATTGTCTGGGAATATAAACTCCCTGCTGGTGGATTTGCGACCCCGATAACGTATATGGTCGGCGGTCGGCAGTACGTAGCCATTGCGTGTGGCGGTACTCGATATGGCTTAAAATCAGGCGGTTCGTACGTGGCATTTGCCTTACCTTCAACCAACAACTAATATGAATGGTAAAGCTTTTTTTTCATCCCAATCAGCTAATAGCCTAATGAATACTTATTTATTATGCTGTGACTGGGGTACCTCTTTTTTTCGATTGCGACTGATGCGTACATCTGACTATCAGTCTGTTGGTGAAGTATTATCTCAGGCTGGTATTGCGGGGACGTTCGGGAATTGGAAGGCGATTAATGAGACACAGCGAATTTCGCGCGACCAGTTTTTTCGCCAGCAACTGAAAGTCCAGATCGATCAACTGGCGCATAAACTGTCGATGGATCTAGCGTCGATTCCAGTCGTGATTTCGGGTATGGCGTCATCATCCATTGGTATGGAAGAGATTCCATATGCAACTCTTCCGTTCGCCATTGATGGGAGCCAGGCCAGCATTCGGCACTTTGAGTCACAGGCTAATTTTCCCCACGATATTATGCTGATTTCAGGGGTCAAAAGTCAGCAGGACGTAATGCGGGGAGAAGAAACTCAGCTTATTGGACTGATTGCCTTACTCAATCGAACGGGCGATAAACCGAAAGAAGCTATCTGCATTTTTCCCGGTACGCACTCCAAGCACATGTACATTCAGAATGATCAGCTGGTCAATTTTGATACGTACATGACGGGCGAACTGTTCGATCTGATGGCTCATCGAAGCATCCTGAAAGATTCTGTCGATACAACGCATCTCGCCGACTTTACCCGCAAGGATAGTATAGCGTTCAAACAGGGTGTAAAGCAGGCAATGTCGTCAGCGATTTTGAATAGCTTATTCACGATTCGGACGAATCAGCTGTTTAACAAACTTTCTAAAAAGCAAAATGCACTGTATTTGAGTGGCCTACTGATTGGTACTGAATTACAGCCGCTTCTGAAAAATGAGAACGCATCCCTGGTCTTATGTAGTGGTACAAAACTTTCGGGTTTCTACGAACTAGCCCTGGATGAACTGGCTCTACTGCATCGAACCATCACCATTCCAGCCGATCTGGTTGATCAGGCGGCCAGTATTGGCCAAATCATATTATTCCAGAATCAGACTGCCAAAGTAACTGCGAAATGAATCAAACGCCTTTCTCCTGGGAATTATTCACCCAAATGCCCATCGTCGGTATCATCCGAGGTTTATCCATTGACGATATTCACCAGATTCTCCCAATTTATCAGGAAGCTGGCCTGACGACTATCGAAATTACCATGAATACGGCGGGGGCAGAGCAGGTAATCCAGTATGCAAATGAGAAGTATCGGGGTAGTCTGAATGTTGGTGCTGGAACCGTCTGTACCGAAGAGGATTTGGAGAAAGCCCTGGCGGCTGGCGCTCAATTTATTGTGACGCCCATTCTGAACAAAAAAGTGATTAAATCCTGCGTGAAAAGTGGTGTTCCAATCTTTCCAGGTGCGTTTACGCCATCTGAAGTTTACAAAGCGTGGTCGCTGGGTGCTTCGATGGTGAAAGTGTTTCCGACAACAGCATTAGGGCCCGGCTACATTAAAGATTTGAAAGCACCACTTAACCAGATCAAACTGTTGCCCACGGGCGGAATTAGCCTGGGAAATTTACATCAATTCATAAATGCTGGAGCGAATGGGTTAGGAATTGGCAGTCAGCTATTCGATAAAACATTCATTGATCAGAAAAACTGGACTGGCTTAAAAGCACATTTTCAGGCCTTTGCCAGTCAATTGAAAGGTACTGGTGCTATCCTAACATAAATTTTATAAAACCTCCCCGTGTCCGTGTCCTCACAGACACCCGTGCGTCAGCAGAGATTTTCCTACCGGAAAGGTGTCTGTGAGGACACGGACACGGGAAATTTCCCCAAGCTATTCGCTAAAGTCATCATCCGTCCTTATCCTTAAACTCGTACCGTTTTGAAAATCCGTAACTATCGCTGGATCATTGTTGTGCTACTATTTCTAGCTACAACCATCAATTACCTTGACCGTCAGATTATTGGTTTATTAAAACCCATTCTGGAAGTCGAATTTGGCTGGTCTGAGACGAATTTTGCCCGGATCGTTATGGCTTTTCAGGCGGCTTATGCAGTTGGTTTGTTATTGCTCGGCTGGTTCGTCGATAGAGTGGGAACCAAGGCTGGTTATTCCATTACGATTGTCTTTTGGAGTGTGGCTGGCATGTTGCATGCTGTCGCCCGGAGTGCAGTCGGTTTTGGTATTGCCCGAGTTGGGTTAGGGTTAGGTGAAGCCGGGAATTATCCGGCGGCTGTAAAAACCGTTGCGGAATGGTTTCCTAAAAAGGAGAGAGCTTTAGCCACGGGCCTTTTCAATGCCGGAACCAGTGTTGGTGTAGTCGCTGCTTTGCTCATTGTTCCCTGGATTTTAAGCAATTATGGTTGGCAGGAAGTATTCTGGATAACGGGCGCCTTAGGTTTCGTTTGGCTGATTTTCTGGATTATTTTTTACGATGTTCCGGCAAAACAAGAACGATTAACCACCGAAGAATATAACTACATCACGAGCGGTCAAGAGGCAGAACCAGAAGCAAAGACGTCGGTAAAATGGGGGAGTTTGTTTGCCTTACCGCAAACCTGGGCACTGATTACGGGCAAAGGACTAATCGACCCGATTTACTGGTTCTTTTTGTTTTGGTTACCATCCTATTTCTCATCGATGTTCAAGCTGGATTTGAAGAAACCGAGCGTAGAGCTGATGTTGGTTTATTTGGCTACTACGGCTGGTAGCATTGGCGGTGGTTATTTATCTTCCTGGCTCATCAAAAAAGGCTGGCCAACGCTGAAAGCGCGCAAAACGGTCTTGTTTGCCTTTGCGATTATTGAATTATCTGTAATTCTGATTCAATTTGTTACAGACGTTTGGGTGGCAGTTGGACTAATTAGTTTGGCCGTAGCGGTTCACCAGGCCTGGGCTACCAATGTCTTTACGATGGCATCGGATTTATTCCCGAAACAGGCCGTCAGTTCAGCTGCGGGTATTGCCGGTATGGCCGGTGCCGTTGGTGGTATCTTTTTCCCGATGCTCGTCGGTAGTTTGCTTGATTCGTATAAGGCGGCTGGAAATCTGGGCGGAGGCTATAACATTCTATTCACCATCTGCGGATTCACCTACCTTACTGCCTGGGCTATTATTCACCTGCTAACAAGAAACATTCGCCGAGAAGACGCGGATAGGCTGGTTAGCAGAGCTGATTAGCGTTCACGTCAGGTGTAATCATCGAAAAGCCCGGTTAATCATGTATGCGATTAGCCGGGCTTTTCGATAATTACGTTTACTTACTGCTTGTGGCTATCAACTACTAATTTTTGATCTCGGTTGGCGATATCCCAGGCGGTGTAGAAGACTAAACGGGCAGATTTTTCGGCTAATTTGAAATCGATCTTTTCAATATCATCCGTTGGTTTGTGGTAATCCGCATGGAGACCGTTGAAATAGAAGATAATGGGAATCTGGTGTTTAGCGAAGTTGTAATGGTCGGAGCGGTAGTAAATACGTTGTGGGTCCTGCGGATCATTGTATTTGTAATCCAGCTCCATATTGATGTATTTCTTGTTCGTTTCTTCGCTGATTTTGTGTAATTCTGACGACAGTTTGTCCGAACCAATCACATAAATGTAATTGTCTGATTTCCCTTGGTGCAGATCGTCTACGCGACCCACCATGTCGATGTTCAGATCAGCTACCGTTTTGTCGAGAGGAATTACGGGATTCATGTCTGCGTAATACTGCGAGCCTAAAAGACCCTTCTCTTCGCCCGATACGGTCAGAAACAGGATGGATCGACGAGGGCCTTTTCCAGCCGCTTTCGCTTTGGCAAACGCCTGGGCAATTTCCAACACCGAAACCGTTCCCGAACCGTCGTCGTTGGCACCGTTGTTAATCTGACCGTCGGGGCTAATACCAATGTGGTCGTAATGCGATGAAATGACTAAAACTTCATCTTTTTTGTCAGTGCCTTCCAGGAAACCCAGCACATTCGACGACTGCGTTTTTTCTTCTATCCGATCCGCTTTAAGACTTACTTTTCCCGCCAGTAATGAAGCTTCGGGTTTTGCTGATTTCGCTAATTGTTCTTTTGTCTGGGTAATCGTAGCTGCCGATGTGTTCAAAAGGCTGGCGGCCATATCCGCTGTAATCAGCAGTACACCAACGGAGCCTACATTTTCAGTACCGGGCTTTAGCATCAGTCGATTCATTCGCGCCTGTAAAGCACCACGCTGAGCGAGCAACTGCTTAAACGCATCTGCCGATTCAGCTGAAACGATAAACACTTGCGCGGCACCTTTTTCTTTGGCTAACGTACTTTTCGCGCGCCAGCCATTCGGTCCTCCCCATTTCGAAGCTTCGCTACTGCCGCTTACCAATTTTTTGCCGTCAGCTGTTGCGGGCTCGTCATCCAACATGACAACGGCTTTGCCTTTTACGTCGCGCCCTGCATAATCATCATAATTCGACTCGCCAATGCCGTATCCGACAAATATCGTTTCGTACGACGTTTCGGCAGGTACGTAAAAAAGGCCATTCGGCATGAAGTCTTTCTGCGCTTCAAAGCGTTTACCTCCCGCATTGACGTAGAAATCACCCCAGGTTTTTCGATATAGTGTAAATACCTGTTGATAGGCTTCTTTGCCGTCATCTGTTTTGACAATTGGTTTTAATCCTTCTGCTGCAAACTGATTCGCGATGTATTCAGCTGCTTTACGTTGTCCTCGAGTTCCGGTTTCGCGGCCTTCCATATCGTCAGCGGCCAGCACACGAAGGTTTTTTTCAAGATCAGATGCCGTAATGGTATTGGCGAATTTGTCCTGTGCCATGCCTGCATACGGAAGCGTAAACAAGCCAGCGGCCAGTAAGAGTTGATGAGATGTCATTCAGTGGTTTTGGTTAATCGTTTCAACTAGCTAAGCTACAACAGAATAGGATAAACTTATACGTCTGTCGCTGACTTTTGAACGGTTATAGGCTTGCGGGTAACTAGTAAAGAAGCAATCAGGAAGCCAATACTGCTGATGAGCAGATTGAAAAAAAAGCCTACAGCATGTAGAAATGTAGCCAGTACGGTTGCATTATGTATTGAGAAACCATAGAGCGTCAATACTCGACTAACGAGCAGGTGATAACTGCCAATGCCTCCCTGAGTGGGTATAAGCACACCGGCGACTAAAGAAACTGTTTCGATAGTTAATACGGATAAGATCGGTAGTTCGCGCGTACTTTCGAGGGACATCATGAGCGAATACGTCATTAGCCAGGCCATCACCTGATTTAGAACAGTCAGGAATATAAATAGTGCAGGATTCGGTAATTTCTTTAGCGATAATAATCCCTGACGTAGCCCCCTGATAAAGCCAATAACTTTCTGAATAAAAGGATGCTGCCATCTGGGTGCCGACCAATCCGTACGCATAAAAAACCAGTAGATCAGACCAGCAGCCAATACACCTACACTAAGCAGTATCCACCCGAGTCCTGAAGGTACATTGAGCGCGTAGCCACTGAAATACGTTTGCAGACGTACATATTCGAGCGTAAAGGTCAATAAACAGACTCCAATCAGGACAAAGAAATCGAGAACACGTTCGGCAAGCACAGCACCTACCGCATGGGAGAAAGCAATACCATCTGTACGTTGTAAGGTAGCGCAGCGAGTTAGTTCACCCGATCCCGGAACAATCATTCCGGCGATAGTACCGGCCAGCAGGGCAATGGTTACGCGGAACGTCGTTGGGTGATACCCTAAAGCCAATAATGGTTGGGTGGAGCGCATACCGCGCACAAAGAAGGTAAGCGTCGTTAGGAATCCCGTTAGTAGAATCCACCAGTAGTCGGCTTGTTTGAACTGAGTTCCAATGTCTTCAAACGATATTCCTTTAAGAACATAAGCCAGTAAAATCAGCCCTAATAGTAGCGGAAGAATTCGCTTCAAAAGATGCATCATGGGAAGTATCAAGCGATCAAATTTAGAAAAAATGATGGCTCGGAAGGTAGCCTAGCAATAACCGGTCCTAAAAGTTAAACGAGAGCCAAATTTTCGGCCCGGTTTTTGTCAAGAGCCACATACGAGTTGACTTTAACGTATCGTTATCTGACAACTCTTGTTTGGACCAGATAGGGGATATCCCTAATTTTGATTGATTCCTAGTGCTTCTATAACCCATATATCCATTTCTTGCTGGCAGCTATCTGCCTGTATTTTATGTCAAAGTCGAGCAAAAAGCGTCCTGCTTCACCCGTAGCTAAACCGAAAGTTCCTACGACGGATGTCTTGGAGCCATCTCCTCAGAAGGTGTCTCAGCAGCGACCTGAGTCCACTGCGCCTACCGAGTCACGCCAGGAAGCAGGTTCTTCAGAAAGAGGTTTTGAACTGATCCGATTCGACCGGCCAACTAAATTATATATCGGGATTGTAGCGGGTCTTTTTATAGTACTATCTCTTTTAAAAATTCATACCCTATCCGTTGCCATCTGGAATCAGCTTATTCCGGACGGATCGGACCTGAAACGAGGAATTATAGCAGGTACGCCCCGGCAAATCCGAATGGATGAATACGCGGTTTGGGTCCCGAACACGCTGTCGAACATTAACAAAGGCTATCCAGTTGCCAACGAAACACTTGGCGGAGAAAATATCGCTTTGTTAGGCGCTCCCGCGAAGCATGCCTTAATGATTTTTAAGCCTTTCCTCTGGGGCCATTTCTTTTTAGGGCCTGAACAGGCTATTGCGTGGCAATCGAATTTCTGCTATTTCTCCGTTTTGCTCCTGTCGTTTCTCTTATTCATGCTGCTGACAGGCAATAACTTTTTACTATCCGTTTTCGGAAGCGTATGGCTCTATTTATCATCCGCATCGCAGTTCTGGAACGGCGGCTGTGATACGGCAATCGGGATGTTCTCGCTCTTATTTGTGAGTGGGGCTTATATCTTGTTCGGCAAGCAAAAAATAATTGGTACAATCGGTTGGGGGTTATTATTAGCCTGGGCATTATTTAGCTCGGCGATTCTGGTATATCCGCCCTATCAGGTTCCGCTGGGCTACACATTTCTAATTCTGTTTGTCACCTATTGCTTGCGGAACAAATCGCAGTTTACGTTCACTGCCAGGCAATTAACGTCGGTTGGAATCGGAGCAGGCGCTGTCGTTTTGGTTGGAGCACTTTTCTACACATCCTACCAAGATTTGAAGCCTACAATTGACGCGATGATGCACACAGTATACCCAGGCCGTCGGTCAGAATCGGGGGGGACAGGCTTCATTGCAAACTGGTTTTCCGATTATTATTCGTGGCTGATTTCGCCTGATAAGTATCCGAAAAGCTGGCTGAATATCTGTGAGTTATCGCACTATTTGACCTTCACGCCAATCATCGCGGGGAGCTTGCTAGTCTATTTTATTGCCAAACGCCGTGTTGACTGGATGCTGGCCTTGCTGTCCCTCTGGATTCTGGCGCAGTTTTCCTGGATTGAATATGGTTGGCCAAAATGGCTGGCTGAAGGAACGCTGATGAGCATGAGTCCTACACGACGTACGCAAGTGCCGATGGGAATTGCGGAGGTGATGTTGGCGATTATTTATCTCGCTTACCTGCATCAGAATAAGTTACTGACAGGATTCCCGGCCAAAGCATTAGGCGTAGCAGTTGTACTTGGCTACGTTACTTATACGGCCTATGTCAATCTAAACGACTCTGATGGCTTATTCAAATCCTATCAGATGTTTATGCCCGTCGTCTTTTTCACCGGTATAAACGCGTTGTTGCTGATGAATCTAGACATTAAATATAGGGATGCCATTTTCGCCGGAGCGATTACTCTGTTTTTGTTGCCTAATCTAAAGTTCAATCCCGTAGAAGTTGGACTGGCCCCAATCACCGAACACGCGCTTTACAAGACGGTTCAGGACATCGACAAACGTGACCCGAATAAGCGATGGGTTGTTTTTGGTAGTCAGTATATATCTTATCTGGTAACGGCTACCGGAGTTAATCTACTCTCGGGCGTGAAAACGTTACCGGCTCGAAATATCATGAAAGTTCTTGATCCGGTGGCGAAACGAGATTCTGCCTACAATCGCTATGCCCATACAGTGTATCAAACCTACATCGACGGAAAAGATAGTGTTGTTATCCAGCAGAATTTCGAGGATGGCTATGTTGTGGCAATGGACCCGTGCTCTCCTCGATTTAAGAAACTGGACGTAAAATACCTGATCTTTGACCGGGAGCCGCAAGCTGTTGAAGTTCGCTGTGCCAAATTGATTAATAATATGGGTTCAATTCGAATTTACGAACGCACCGACTAATGACACGATCAACACAAAAACGCATTCTGGTCATTATTCCCTGCTATAACGAGGAAGCGTCTATTACGTCGGTAGTAGCGGATATTCGTCGGGTTAAAAACCGGTATGAATTGCCGCTGGATGTATTGGTCGTTAATGACTGCTCAACGGATGGAACGCTGGCTTGCCTTAAGCAAATAGATGATTGTCAGTATCTTAATCTGCCAATTAATTTAGGGATTGGGGGGGCTATGCAGGCCGGATATCGGTATGCGTATCGGAATAATTACGACATTGCCATACAAATGGATGGAGATGGCCAACATCCTGCTGACGAATTAGTTAAGATACTGGAACCTCTATTCGCTGATGAAGCGGATGTAGTGATTGGCTCACGATTTATTGAAAAATCTGGTTTTCAATCTACAGCTATTCGACGAATCGGTATCAATTATTTCCGTCGACTGAATCGCTGGTTAATTGGTCAGACGGTTTACGATAGTACGTCGGGTTATCGGGCATTTAATCGTAAGACACTGTGCCTTGTCGATCAGTATTATCCCGATGAATATCCTGAACCAGAAGCGATTGTACAATTTGGATTGAATCAATTACGTATTAAGGAGGTACCTGTGCAGATGAAGGAGCGGCAGGGAGGTGTTTCGTCCATTGGATCGACCCAGGCGCTCTATTACATGCTGAAAGTGACGCTGGGAATACTGTTCGTCTATATTCGGCTGCGGGGTCGAAAAGACCCAAGCCCTATCCCTTGTTAATATGGAATCCATTCCGTTTACCATCCAGATTATCAGCATCATCGGCGCGACGTTGTTCATGCTGACGATCTTCCGGCTTATTATCCGGGGACGGCTGCGTGAAGAATACTCGATTATATGGATACTCTGCACGTTCGTGCTGATTCTGTTTTCGGTCTGGCGACATGGGTTAGAGCAGATTTCGGCCATGTTGGGCGTGTTTTACCCGCCTTCGCTGGTCTTTATGGCTGCTTTGTTTGCCATATTAGTCTTTCTGGTTCACTTATCCGTGGTTATCTCCAAATTGCAGAATCAGATTCGGGATCTTACGCAGGAGATGGCATACATGCGGAAAGACCTTGAAAAACTCAAAGCGGAGGCTAAACCGGTCGATCAACCGGATTCTGTTCCTTCTGAACCTGTTTTGTAATTCGCATGGAACTTCCGGCGATAACGGTTATTACTCCTTCCTACAATCAGGGCCAATTCATTCAGCAAACAGTTGAGTCGGTTTTATCCCAGCACTATCCAAAGCTGGAATATATCGTCATGGACGGTGGCTCAACCGATCAAACCTTGGCTGTGCTGGAAGCTTATAAGAAAGACATCACTATAATTTCAGAAAAAGATCGCGGACAAACCGATGCCATCAATAAAGGACTGCATCGAGCCAAAGGCGATATTATCTGCTGGTTAAATTCCGACGATTATTTCCTGCCCGGAGCTTTACATTTAGTAGGTAAATATTTTGCTGATCATCCAGATGAGCAGTGGTTAACAGCTGATTGTTTGATTGTTGATGAGGCCGGAAAGCAGATACAAAAACCGATTCAACAGTACAAAAAGACATTACGAGGGCTTTCGGTAAATGCTTATTTAGGAGTAACTAACGCAATCTGTCAACCATCAACTTTCTGGCGACGGGCAGTTCATGATCGGATTGGTTATTTAGATGAATCGTTGCACTATACAATGGACTATGATTTCTGGTTGCGGTTAGCTCAGGATAGTATACCAGCTATCCTAAATGAGCCCGTTTCCGCTTTCCGAATTCACAGTCAATCGAAAGGGGGAGCGAGATATGTTGAACAATTTCTAGAAGATGAAAATACCCTTCGTCGGCACATGCGTTCGTCGTCGGTGCAGTGGCTTCATCGGCAACATAATCAGCTCATTGTAGGTATCTATAGGTTGCTTAAATAGCTAAGAGAAGCATAAAATACTCTTCTTCGTCAGAATGACAAAAATGGTTTTTCGGGAAAAGCTTACCGATCTCAGTTTTACTTCCACAATCCTGTCCAGCGTAGTGTACGAATGCCTAATTTGATGGTTTCAAAGAATAAGGCGTATACTGGGTAAGACAGCGCATATGCCATTGCTTTTAGCTGTGGATTTACGTCAGGTAAAGGGAGTATAGTAAAGCCGGATGCATACAAATCGCGGGCGTAATGTTGCGGTCGGGGTGATACGGCGGGGCCAAACCAATAAGGCGGACAATAAACGGTTTTAGCTGGATTAGGATTCAGCCAGGCGCCCCACCAACTGAAACTGCTGTTCGATATGATGTGATGGGTACATTGGCTCATCAGAAAAAGGTCGATGATGTCTTTTTCGCCTTCGATAAAGTGAAATTGGTCGCCAGTAAATTGACCTTGGCACCAGGCAATATCGTCGGAGAAAACGAGAAACGTTGTGTCACTTGGAAATTGACGAATCGCGTGCTGATAATACGCAAGCGGTTGAGGAGGAAAAGCGGCTCGCTGCCGAACATAGTCACCCCGGCGTACGTGTAAACTACAAGTCGTACCGGAAAGAAGATGGCTGTATTTTTCGCGTAAATAGGTGTTGACGTCGGGCGAAGGTTTAAAGAAGTGCCGCACCTGCGATTCGGCTTCTTTGAAAAAAGATTCGCTTTGAAACGAACCTCTTAAGTCCCAGTTGCCAGTTGGTAGATCGACTGGATTATAGGAGAAACGAGGTTGGTCGTAAATTTGTAGATTAGATACTGTGCCAGTCGGTAAGGGGTTCGCGAAGTAGGTTGAATAAGACCAAGGAGGGAAAACGAAAGGTTGATTGTTTCGATGGGCTATTCCAATGGTGGATGCTATGCAAAACAATTGGTTTCCCAGGCGGCCCCACGGTAACGTACCTAACTGACTGAACGTAATCATATTGAAAGAAACTGACTGTGATCAGTCGTAAACTATGCTGAACAAAATTAATCGTTTACTGTCGCAAAAGTTACGCGACGCCGGACATAGTGTTCAGGGAACCTCTTCGTTCCTTCGAGACCTGAATCAGATTCGCAGCCAAGTCGATAAGCAGCCTGATTTTCCTATTATTGATTATTATCCGGTGCTAAGCGATCGGTACGTTGAAAGCGGACAGCTAACGCATCATTATTTTGATCAGGATTTGATCATCGCTCAACGCATATTTAAAAATGCTCCCAAACAGCATGTCGATATTGGCTCGCGTATCGACGGATTTGTGGCCCATGTAGCGTCTTTCCGACCCATTGAGCTATTTGATATACGTCCGTTAACCCGCCCTATCCCGAATGTTACCTTTCGGCAAGTCGATTTCATGCACTTACCGGATGAACTGATCGAATACACCGATTCAATCAGTTCGCTACACGTAATCGAGCATTTCGGCCTGGGTCGTTATGGTGACCCGATTGACGTTCAGGGTCATTTGAAAGCATTAGATAATATTTATCGCGTTTTAAAACCCGGCGGACGTTTCTACTTCTCCGTACCCGTCAGTACCAAACAGGGAATTGTGTTTAATGCTCATCGGGTGTTTCGGGTGGATTATCTAGTGAAAATGCTGAGTGAACGCTATTCGATTGATCAGTTCTGGCTGATTGATGATAAAGATAACGTGCATTACGACCTCGATTATTATTCGCCGGAGGCCGCGCAAAGTTTTGGGTGCAGTTTTGGCTGTGGAATGTTTGAACTGAGAAAAAAATAAATCTCTGACGAGTGGATCTGAAGCGAGCAATACGACTTCTCAAAACCTCACCAATACTGCAACCGGTGTTGTTAGCGATTGATGGAGTGCTCTGGCTAGTAGATACATTAGTCATCTGGTCAACACGTCGGCAGAAAACAGAAAAGCCTACCTTATTACTTCTCAAACTCGATTCGCTTGGGGATTATTTATTAGTTCGGAACTACATTCGTTTACTGAAAAAACATCCAGTTTATCAGCATTATTCGTTTTGTCTGGCTGGCAACATCGCCTTTCGAGACATGGCCGAGTTTGCTGATACTGACCTGTTTGATTCAACGATCTGGATTGATATTTACAAACTCTCAACCCGCCCTTTCTATCGTTTCGCGATTGGTCGAGAATTGCGAAAACAATCGTTTAGCATATCTATCAATCCAACCTATAGTCGCGTATTGGTACTTGATGATTTTATGACGCGGGTTGCCGGAGCGACTACCCGCATGGGCTGCGAAACGGATTTGGCTAATTGTAGCCGGATTGAAGCCAGTTGGGGAAATACTTATTTTACACAATTATTTCATTCAGTAAAGGAAATTGTCTTTGAAGCGGAACGTAATCGGCAACTCTTCAGTCAGATTCTCGGTGAAACCTTACCATTGCTTCCGCTTAATTTACCCGCTGCCCCAAAGCTTCGTATCGAATTACCGAATTCATTCGTGGTCATTTCTCCCGGTGCAGGCGCTCCTGACAAAATATGGCCGATGGAGCGGTTTGCCGAAAGCCTGATCTGGCTTAATTCATTGCGTCCCAAATTAGCAATTGTTGTAACAGGTACAAAGGGTGAAATACCTCTCTATGACGAGCTTAGGCAACACGTTCCAGACTATATTTCAATGCTATCGCTGATGGGAAAATTGTCGCAGCCTGAATTAGTGGGTGTCGTGAAAAAGGCAACGCTAGTTCTGGCAAACGACTCTGGTATTGTTCACATAGCTGCTGCCGTGGGAACGCCCTGTTTGTCGCTTTCAGCGGGAAAGGCAATCGTTCGCTGGCATCCGTATCCGAAGGAAATCGCTTCCCATGTACGGCACATTTATCCCGAATTTTTCGACCAATGGGAAGGCCGTTTTACGGAGCTGGCTCCCTCGGTTGTAGCAACAGCACCCGTAGAGATTCAACGTTTGGATGTACAGCGAGTAAATGACGCTATACGTCAGGCATTAATCGATTTTGATGTACTTGCTAATAAGCCTTTGAGCGAGAAGTAAATCGATTCGACGGCCTTCATGTACCAGGGCTGACGGTGAATATGAGTAGCATCGTACCAATCGGCTTCTGTATCAATTTTCACCTCTTTCGGGTGAACCAGAAAATCAATAGAGCCTACAGTCATATCGGCCAGCCAGCCGGGGGCGCGGACGGTATGCGTAGCGCCTAGACCAAAACCAATGTTTTGAATCAGACTCACGCGTGGAATTATTGAGAGACCGTCCCAGCGTCGTATCGCTACGAGCCATTGCGTATCCCAGGTATCTAATCGACCAGCTATAATTTCTTTCAAAAACCAGCGAAGTCGCTCGTTGAAATAAGGGGCTGTTAAGGAAACATGCTTGGCGTTTTCGCTTGGGTTAACGTCATATTTCTGCCAGGCTCGTCGCCAGGTAGCCCAACCCCAGATAGGTGCAAATCCTGAAAAATAGTAAGAAACTGTTTCGGCGGCATGGCGCTTTGCCTGAAACGTTACCCCGCCAATATGCATTACATGGGAATCGTTCCGGTATTTGGCAAGCAGTTCGGTACAGAACGAAAAAAAGGTGGGATCAGGCAAACAATCATCTTCCAGAATGATCCCTTCTTCGACATGCTGAAAAAACCAGTTGATGGCTGAAGATACCGCTCGTTTACAACCCAGATTTTGCTCTCGAAACAACGTTTTTACCGTACATGGCCAATCAACATTAGCTACGATGGAACGTGCTTGTGCACAACGGCTTGCATCGTCTGGGCGATTCGGACGAGGGCCGTCGGCAGCAATAAACAACTGCGTTGGACGAGCTTTTCGAATTTGCTGGAAAACGAGTTCGGTTGTGTCAGGCCGATTAAAAATAACGAACAGGACAGGTGCTACGTTCATAATTAATTAACCCTCTTTCGATTCAGAAATGAACACATCTGTCTGAGCACGTTTCTCTAATAACTCCGCATCGGATATTGTGCGACTTTTCAGGAAAAGCCGAAGCACCGATGATAGCCCAAATCGGCCAGCCGCTACTAATAATGGAAAGATGAAAGAGGGTAATTTTTTGCGCGTAAACAGGTGATAGTTAAGTAGATTATAGTAGTGCAAGCCAACCTGCTTCCCTAAATAAGCCAGCGTTTCCGGGCGATACAGAGCAATATGCTGCCCATGATGCGGAGCATAATACCACCAATCCTGAATCTTTGGAGCTGGTTTGGGGCAGGGCTGCGTCGTGAAAAATAGATTATCGGAATACGCCATGATTTTGGCTAAATCCCTGGCTGGATACTCGAAATGCTCAAAGCATTCGAAAGCTGTCGCCATTTCATATCGGCCGGGCGCTGCATCAAATCCTTTGGCTAACAAGTTCGGTGCATACGGGTCGGTACTGTAAAAATCAAAACCCGCATCGCGCATAAAACGGGCTAGAAGACCATACCCGCCAGCGTAATCAACAAATTTCCCGTTTCTGTCAAAGAGAAAAAACGCAACAGCAATTGCGGATTTCCCTAAAATATGATTGCGCTGTAGCGTACCCGTATCGGTTGATGTAAAGGCACTCTGATAAGCTTCGCTCAACCAGTAAGGCGATTCGGTCTGCACAAGTTTACAGGTTGGACATTCAAAATAGCTTACCTCGTATTTGTTCAGAACGGTTGCCCTAAACAGTTCGGTGGCTTCGCTTGTGCAGATACGGCAGTTCATGATCGTACGTAAAGCAATGGGTTATACGGTATTTACGCAGTACGTATTCAAAAATAGGGCCAGCTTTTGAGCTAGGTATCCAATGTAATAGCTAGTGGCTGACAAGCTGTTTGATCGCCACTCGTTACATAAAGCCAGAGTTGGTATCGGCCAGGTTTTAAACTCTTCTTGTTCAGAACGCACGAAAAGCCGGGTTGCGTGTACTGGCGACCCAGTGTGTAGTCGCCACGATCATCCCAGGTGTGTTTGTAGGTATCAACACCATACGCAGCAGTTGCTGATCTGGCAATCAATTGGACAGTGAGATTCCGTGGCGTTTCATTGTTTAGCTGCGCCCAGGCCCGATAAATGACTAGAAAATCGCCCGAGTTGTAGGGTTTTACGTCCGAAGTAATGTTGGTTGATGTTACCAGCTTTGCTAAATCGAAAGGATAGGTTTTGCTTTGAAGATCGCTGAAAGTAAGTTTTGGTACCTGATAAAAGCCTTTTTTAATGGCATCGTTAAAAAGGGAACCAGCAATCTCCTGATTTCCCCAATGCAAAGACACATTCTTCGGGTTTTCCTGATAAAGCGCGCTGTTGTATCGCATTTGCCGGGTTCGGTCTTCGATTCGACGTCGATTGCCCTGATTGTTAGCTGATACATAAAAGAAAATGCTGATAAGGATATAAATCCCCGCAACACCCAGCCGAAAATAGCGCTGGGTGATGGTTTCGATGGCTAATACGGCCTGCGTAGCAAAAACCATAACGGCGACAATGCCGTAACGGGGCGTAAATGCCTGTTCGACACCCATTCCAGAACGCGAAGCCATCAACGATAGACAGGTAAGATAAAGAAAAGCGATCCAGCCAAGTAAGGGCAAATGCTGGATAAGCTTTTTCTGATAAACGAGATATCCAACCAACCCCAGCGTCACCAACAGAGAGAAAAGGCCGAATAACAAAGCTAACTTTTGTCTGCCAGGGCCTATCTGCGAGCCAATGAGCGTGAAAAAATAAGCAATAGCCCGGCCTGTATGATTCACTAATGAATCGACGATATCGGGGTGATACGGGGGCCGTATGTAATTCAGGAAGTAAAGGCCAATGCTTACTGCCGCAATAAGAACCCATACAGCCAGCTTTTGATACGATTTGAGTAAAAGTAGTATACCTGCACCGGCTATAAACGTGAACAGACCGTTTCCGCTCGTGTATGTAGCGGCTACAGCGGCAACACACGCCCAGGCAAAAGCCGTCCGATTCGATTTGCATAGACTATACAAACTGAACATAGCAAATGGAATCACATACAAATTCTGCAAAGCCGCCATGCTCCAGGTCGATAATTCCCAGTATTGAAAGGAGAACAAGGAGTAGGCAACGGGGATGAGATATAAAAGTCTTTGCTGTAGCGGTAAAGTTCTAAAAACAACCTTTAGAAATAAATAGGCAATCAGTAAAGGAGCCAGGTTTCCAATCAGAATTAAGTGTCTGAAATTCAATTGCCCAAACAGACCATAATCTGCCAGGAAAATGAGCCGGTCAAAAACGATGCGATGCTCATTGTACTGCGAAAAAATCAGTTTTAACTTATCCCAAGCTCCTAATCCGTTGAAGGCATAATCGGAAATGAACGCGAGTGCGCTGTTCAGATCATCCTCGTATGGGAAATTAAAGGCATTCGTATAAATAGTAGCGTAATAAATAATGACCGGAATTAGCAGGATGATACGTAAGATAACGTATTGAAAAACAGCAATTCCTGATGATTTCGTTGCGAATGAAGAATTTTGTTGAATAGTGGCTGAATGCGAGGCTGACCGAGCTTCGTAACTAGCGCTTTTGGCAGGAAATAGGCGTTGGAAAATAAACGGGAATGCGGCCGTAACAAGTGCCATTGGGCAGTTTCTTCGAAAGTTGAGGTGTAAGTATAGCGCATTATTCACGATTAGACAAGGAGCGTACTGACAGGACTCGCTATACAATTGCCTTATAGATACGGCTTTTGTGGCTGTCATCATGTAAATTTGCAATACACTTACGACGCATTCTTAACAGAAGCTATTCTTCAATGAGGTTAACTCTTCAGCAGACAGACATATTTGAAGACCGTCACCACGGTCAGACCGAAGCGGCTCAGGCCGACATGCTTAAAACAATCGGCGTCGATTCGATCGATCAACTTATCGAGCAAACGGTTCCGAAAGCCATCCGACTTGATAAACCACTCAATTTGCCCCAGCCTAAATCTGAGCAGCAATTTCTGACAGACTTTAAAAAATTGGCAGGGCAGAATAAAGTCTTCAAATCGTACATTGGTACGGGCTATTACGATACCATTACGCCAAACGTTATTCTCCGGAACATTCTGGAAAATCCGGCTTGGTACACGGCTTATACGCCCTATCAGGCGGAAATCGCCCAGGGACGGCTCGAAGCGCTCCTGAATTTCCAGACGGTTGTGTCAGACCTGACCGGTATGGATTTAGCCAACGCATCGTTACTAGACGAAGGTACCGCAGCCGCCGAAGCGATGCACATGCTGTACGCGTTGCGACCGGCAGCGAAGAAAAATGCGGATACCTTCTTTGTGTCGGATCGGTGTCATCCGCAAACGATTGATGTGGTCATCACGCGAGCTACTCCGCTGGATATCAAGGTCCTCGTTGGCGATCACAAAACTGTTGATCTGACGAGTGGGGAAATTTTCGGAATGTTGCTCCAATACCCAGCTACGGATGGTCAGGTATTTGACTATACTGATCTGATTGCGGCTGCTCATGAATTGGGTATTAATACAGCTGTTGCGGCCGATTTATTGGCGTTAACCTTATTAAAATCGCCCGGTGAAATGGGGGCTGACGTTGTGGTGGGTAATTCACAACGTTTCGGTGTTCCGATGGGTTACGGTGGTCCCCACGCGGCTTTCTTCGCCACACGGGATGCCTATAAGCGACAAATTCCAGGTCGGATTATCGGCGTTTCGCAGGATGCCGAAGGAAAACCAGCTTTACGGATGGCGTTACAAACCCGCGAGCAGCACATTCGCCGGGAAAAAGCAACGTCTAATATCTGTACAGCGCAGGTTTTATTGGCTGTTATGGCGAGCAGTTATGCTGTCTATCACGGTCCCAAACGCCTACGTGCCATTGCCGAACAAGTACATGCACTGACAAAAGCGTTTGCAACGGCTTTACGCTGGAGCGCTCACGAAGTCAGTACCGAAGATTATTTTGATACGGTTACCATCAAAGTCAATGATGTTGAATCACTGCGGAAATCGGCTCGTGCCGCTCAGATTAATCTACGCTATTTGCCAGATGATGAGCACGTAACCGTGTCGTTCGATGAAGCGAAAACGTTCCACGATCTAACAGAACTGTTGACCGTATTCGGTGTAAAGGCCGATATGGACGCTATCCTAGAAGGGCTTGAGATTACGTGGCCAGAAGCGCTGGTACGTACATCCGATTACCTGACGCATCCAGTGTTTAATACGCATCATACGGAGCATGAAATGCTGCGGTACCTGAAATCACTGGAAGAAAAAGACCTTTCGCTGGTGCATTCGATGATTTCGCTCGGTAGCTGTACAATGAAACTGAATGCTACTGCCGAAATGATTCCTGTAACATGGCCGGAATTTGGTAAAATGCACCCATTTGCCCCAAAGGATCAGACAACGGGTTATCAGCAACTATTTACGGATTTAAGCGCCTGGCTTTGCGAGATTACGGGTTTTGCAGCTATGTCGTTGCAACCTAACTCGGGTGCTCAGGGTGAATATGCTGGATTGATGGTGATTCGGGCTTATCACGAAAACCGGGGCGATACCCACCGAAACATTGCCTTGATTCCGCAATCTGCTCACGGAACCAATCCGGCCAGTGCAGTTATGGCAGGAATGAAAGTGATCATTGTAAAATGCGACGAGCGTGGCAACATTGACATTCCTGATCTGAAAGCCAAAGCCGAGCAATATAGTAATGATCTTTCCTGTCTGATGGCTACTTACCCATCGACGCACGGCGTATTTGAGGAGGGTATTAAAGAAATTTGCGCGATTATCCACAAACATGGTGGACAAGTGTATATGGATGGTGCCAACATGAATGCACAGGTAGGTCTAACGTCGCCAGCGACCATTGGTGCCGACGTTTGCCACTTGAACCTGCATAAAACGTTTTGCATTCCTCACGGCGGTGGCGGACCGGGTATGGGACCCATCGGTGTAGCGCCACAGCTAGTACCTTTCTTGCCAGGACACGTTTTTGAAGGGAAAGGTGTACGAGTTGGTTCTGCAGGAGCTGTTTCGGCCGGTGCGTACGGTTCGGCCAGCATCCTTACGATTTCGTATGCATACATTGCCATGATGGGTGGCGAAGGTGTAACGAACGCAACCAAACGGGCTATTCTGAATGCGAACTACATCAAGGCGCGGTTAGAAGGTCATTACGATACACTCTATACCGGTACTAATGGCCGTTGTGCGCATGAGATGATTATCGACTGTCGCCCATTTAAGGCTGCAACGGGTGTTGAAGTGGAAGATATTGCCAAGCGTCTGATGGACTATGGTTTCCACGCGCCAACCGTTTCGTTCCCGGTAGCGGGTACGTTGATGATCGAGCCAACAGAATCGGAGTCTAAAGCCGAACTTGACCGTTTCTGCGATGCCATGATTGCCATTCGCAATGAAGTTCGCGAAATCGAAAATGGTGAAGCTGATAAAGCCAGCAACGTTCTGAAACATGCTCCGCACACGGCAACAGTTGCTTTGAGCGACAATTGGACTCGTCCATACAGCCGGGAAAAAGCAGTTTATCCGCTTCCTCAAGTGCGAGCTCGCAAATTCTGGCCAAGCGTTAGCCGGGTCGATTCTGCCTATGGAGATCGGAATCTGGTTTGTGCCTGTGTTCCTATCGAAGCGTATGCGGAAGCAACCGAAGAAGTAAGTGCAGCACAACAAGCATAATTAAAGTACATATAAGAAACGCCATCAGTTTATCATAATCTGGTGGCGTTTTTCTGTTTTAAGCAAGTAAATTCGACTGCCCTTTTTGTTCAAACTTGGGACATTTTTGTCATTCTGACCGCCGGGAAGAATCTCAAAGTCCCCTCTAAAGCAAGCTTAAGATTCTTCCCGGCGGTCAGAATGACAAAAAATTATCCCCATTTTTAATTTATTACTTGACTGTATGAAACATTCTTTTCTAATCTATCTACTACTTAGTCTATTTGCCACTCAGCTAAAAGCCCAGTCATTCAGTACGTTAAAATGGAAGGCTGATAGTTCTTACAATGCGAAGTCATTTGCGGTAGCTTCTACTTTTTATGTGAAAGCTGGCGAGGCTGCCGAGTTTCCGTTCCAACGAAAAGGGGTTTATTATGATGCTAGTTGTTGTTACGCCTTGACGGGAAAGATCGAACAGGCGTTTAAATACCTGACATTGTCGGTCAAAACCTACGGATATAACAACCTGAATAATATTTCGAATGACACTGATTTAAAATATTTACACGCCGATAAACGCTGGCTGCCACTCATTAAGCACATTAAGCCTATTCAAACATCTAGCGATGATCCATTGAAGGCTCAGTTGATCACGACTGACATTCGCAATTTTTGGGATGCCTACGCCCAGGCTAAGAAAGATACCAACCGACGAGCGCAAATTTTTCGGGATGTTTATCTAGCGAAAGCTTCGCCCGGTTTGCAGGATTATTACCAGTATAAGATTCAGACGGTGAGTAGATTCGTAAAAAGTTACGATAAGCTACCGCAGTTTTACGCGGCTCTCCGACCCAATACGCTAAAGGTCGAGGAGCAGAAAGGTCAGATGATCGACAGCTTTGTCAAGTTCAAAGAGCTATATCCAGAGGCTAAGTTTCCCAACGTGTATTTTGTGATGGGCTGTTTTAGTAGTGGTGGAACAGCGACGAATAATGGGTTAATTATTGGGCTGGATCAAAACGCTCGAACACCCGCTATTCCAACGTCAGAATTAACGCTTTGGCAAAAAAATAACTTTAGTAATCTCAAAGAAGTACCTAATGTAGTCGCGCATGAACTGATTCATTTTCAACAGAATAACCTCGCCAGCGATACGACTCTACTCCGAGCGGCCTTAGTCGAAGGAATGGCTGATTTCCTGGGCGAACTCATTTCGGGTAAAACAGCAAATCCGCGACTAGCCGTTTTTGCCAAAGGGCGTGAGAAGCAAATCTGGGCTGATTTTAAAAAGGAAATGTATCTGAACAAAGCGTCGAACTGGATTGCTAATTCGAGTCAGGAAACGCCTGATAAACCGGCTGATCTGGGCTATTGGATTGGATACATCATTTGCAAAGCCTATTACGAAGAAGTTGCCGATAAAAAGCAGGCCGTACACGACATTCTGCACATTAAAAATTATAGGCAATTCCTGGAAAAAAGTCGGGTAGAAGAGAAGTTGGACAGGCTATAATTAATAAGCGCAAAAGGGCCTAATTGAACCTTGAACATCCTTCAATAATTCAACGATTCTGTTCGTTTACAGTAAGACTGGCCCAAAATTTACCTTAACTTGGGCGCAGAAGTTCTGCTCTATACTCTTTATGAAAACCATTACGTCGTCTGTGCTGCTGGTGGCGGTGGGCCTGACCCTCGGTCTGTCGGGTTGTAACTCGGCCATGCAGGCATATAAAAAGGGCGTTCGCCATTTCGATGCGGGGGAATATAATCTGGCGTTGACCCAGTTTCAGAAAGCATCAAAAGGAACCATTGATCAAGCTCGATTGAATTATTATACCGCCGAATCCTACCGATTATCCAATCGATTCGGTGAAGCGGCTCCATTCTATCAGAAAGCTATCGAAGCCAATACAACTGAGCCAGATGCTCGGCTGAATTATGCCTACGCGTTAAAATCGCAGGGGAATTATGCGGATGCTTTAAAGCAAATGCAGGAATTCGTAGCAAATGCGCCAAAAACAACGTCGAAAACTACGCTCGACAAGGCAAGACGCGAGGTAGAAACGCTGAAAGCCATTGATATTATCGCGAAGAATAAATCGCTGATTACCCTGCGAAACATGAATAACCTCAACTCGACGGGGGCTGAGTTTGCACCAGTTGTTCGAGGAGAGGAGTTGATTTTTACGGCGTCGCGAAAAGATCAGGTGTATAAAAACAATGGTCTGCCAATGCTGGGGTTGTACAAAACGAAACTGAATCAGAAGATCGACGAAACCGGTACTGCGCCGGCTCCCGAACCGTTCAGTACGAATGTATTTCAGGGTGATGTGAATGAAGGAACCCCCGCATTCACGAAAGATGGCAAGACCATGATTTTTGCGCGGGGAAACAATGGCAAACGCAAAGGTGGCTTAGATGTTGACTTGTATATCAGCCGATTACAGGAGGGCAATAACTGGAGCCAGCCAATGCGATTACCGATCAGTGATTCAACCGCCTGGGATGGTTCGCCCGCTTTTTCGGGAGACGGAAAAACGCTCTATTTTGCCTCAAACCGCGCGGGTGGAGCGGGTGGTATTGATTTGTATCGCACGAGTATTGATGCATCGGGCCGGTTCAGCCGTCCTGTAAATATGGGTCGTGATATCAATACGCCTGGTGATGAGATGTTTCCGTATGTAGGAGCCAACGCCAAATTATACTTTGCTTCGGATGGGCATCCGGGACTTGGGAAACTGGACGTTTTCGTTGCTACTCGCTCGGGGGGTGTTACCCGCGTTGAAAATATGGGTCAGCCGATCAACTCACCATCCGATGATTTTGGACTGATTTATACGGATTCGAACAAAGGATTTATCGCGTCGAATCGCGCTGGTGGTAAAGGCGACGATGACATTTATTTCTTCCAGGAAGGCCCAGATACCGATACCACAACGATCGCACAGAATCCCCCGGCTAATGCAATCAAAGCGGTTCGTTATTTCTTAGCCGGAACCGTTTCGGCTAACGAAACGCCAGTTACACCGCTCGATTCGGCAACCGTAAAAATTCTGGACGATGCAACGGGTCAGCCAATTGCTGAAGCCGTTACTGGGAAGCCTGGAACATTTGGTAAATATCCCTTGGTGGAAGGCAAAGATTATACCGTTTTGGCCCAGCGAAAAGGGTATTTGACTCGTCGGGAGCAGTTTACGATGCAGGGGAAAAGCATTCCGCAAATCTTCCTGACAAAGCCTCAAACCGATACAACGTTTACCGTCGATCTATTGCTCGACAAGGCGATCCTGAACAAAACGTTCGTACTGGAAAATATCTATTACGATCTTGATAAGTATAATATTCGCCCGGACGCGGCTGTCGAACTCGATAAGCTGGTTGCGATTTTACAGGACAACCCGACACTAAAAATTGAGTTGGGATCGCATACCGATACACGCGCTAGTGACGCCTATAACCAGAAACTGTCACAGAATCGGGCCAAATCAGCGGTGGAATATATTGTATCGAAAGGTATTGAGGCCGATCGACTGACGTATAAAGGATACGGCGAAAGCGTACTCATTGTCAAAAACGCCAAAACCGAAGAAGAACACCAGCGCAATCGCCGAACCGAGTTCAAGATTCTGGAGCTGTAATAGATTGAGAAACATTCACATAAACCCCTTAGTTGATAGCCGTATTAACTAAGGGGTTTCTTTTTATGGATAAGAATAGACTACAGCAATTCTTAGTAGTGTTTAGCATCATCACGCTGATTGTGATGAACTACCTGTCTAACGCAGGACTATTTGGTGGGCAGACGAACGGCGATGTTTCTGATAAATACCATACGCTGATCACACCGGCCGGTTATGCGTTTTCTATTTGGGGGCTTATTTTCCTTGGCCTGCTCGCTTTCGCTATTTATCAGGCTTTACCTGCACAACGAGCTAATCCTCGTTTTCAGGCCGTTCGGTGGTGGGTTGTGCTGAACGCCTTTTGCAACGCCATCTGGAGTCCATTATTCAACAACGAGCGTATTGGGTTCGCCTTGATCGTAATTCTGGTCATGCTGATTTCGATGGTCGTGATTGAGCAAAATCTGTTGGCTCGGCCTTATACGTCCCTTTTGCCTATTGATCAAGACGCTACATTGCCCGAAGTGGCCGCATCACCAACAGAAACCTGGCTGGCTCGTATCCCTTTCTCGATTTACTTCGGTTGGCTGACGGTAGCTACTATTCTGAACGTAGCGGTCTATCTGAAAGCGACAGATTTTAGTTTACTAAATCTGAGCGAACCTATGTGGGCAATGGCTATTCTGGTTGTGGGGCTGTTGGTTGGGGCAATCGTATTTAATCGGTTTCGGAGCGTCGCGTATATTTTGGTTTTTGCCTGGGCTTACGCAGCCATTGGTGTAGAGCAGGCAGATTATAGCCAGATTCGATTGGTAGCTATGGCTAGCGCGGTGATAGCCGTAGGATTAGCTGTTGTCGGGTTAGTCTCGCGAAAAACACCGGCTTATAGTTAGCTCACCTCACCCCCAGCCCCTCTCCTAAAACAGGAGAGGGGAGAATTCGGTAGTAAATCCCTCTCCTGTTTTAGGAGAGGGGCTGGGGGTGAGGTAAACTCTATTCGTCTTCCAGAACTGTAATGCTGTTGATTTTATCACCCTGACGGATTTCATCGATCACATCCAGGCCTTCAACTACTTTACCGAAAACCGTATGGTTACGGTCGAGGTGGGCGGTATTCTGGCGATTATGGCAGATAAAGAATTGCGAACCACCCGTGTTGCGGCCCCGGTGCGCCATCGATAATACTCCCCGGTCGTGGTACTGATTTTCGCCGGTTAACTCACAATCGATCGTGTAGCCTGGGCCACCGGCACCTGTTCCGGTCGGGTCGCCACCCTGAATCATGAAATTAGGGATAACCCGGTGGAAGGTAACGCCGTTATAAAATCCTTTTTTAGCAAGCGTAATAAAGTTATTGACCGCTTTTGGGGCATCTTTATCGAAAAATTCGATCAGCATAGTGCCCTTGTCGGTGTTCATCTGTGCCTTTGGCATGATAGATCTATTTTTTGTTGTGGCCGCAAAATTACGACTATTTCTAATCCTGATTATAAAGTATATCGATACGAACTAGTTCCATCGATACGAATTAGCTGATAGCAGGTCTATAATTGATTTCCTGTCTGACTTCTTTTTCGTTGTCGATTTGTACCAATAAACTCTTTCGTCGTAGCAATTTTCTCTTGAAATAAGACAATTGCTGGAGTGCGCTATTCTGGAAAAATGCAACTAAATTGCCTGAGCATAAGTTAGAAGTGGAAATGAGCTGCTATTGATATCTTGGTTTTGTTCAATACTACTTACGGCTATATCGCTTATTGAGTAGTATTACTCTCGTAAGTTTTACTAGTTAGCTCATTTCTCTCTTTTGGACAAGTATCGTATTCGTTAACCTATGGAAACTCAGCCCATCCCTTATTACGATAATCTGCCCGATTTTCTGAAGGCTGTGAAGTCCATTGATACGACCAATCGTTGTTTCGGAATTTTTCCATTTGAACAATTCGGTGGGCCAGGAGAGGTGATTCCGCCATTTCGGAGTAGTACATATGTGGCGGCTTTAGTGACGGAAGGAACGGGTACAATTCATCTGGATGGCGTTCCGTATCAGATTAAGCCGGGAACGTTGTATGTACTTCGCCCCTGGACGGTGCGATCAATTCATAAGCAGGATCAATGGCGTGGGTACGTAATCATGTTTACGTCGGAGTTTGTGCGGAAGCGCTCGGTGCTATCCGATCCGATGAGTGAATATCCGTTTTATCGCAAAGGTGCGCAGCCGCTCATTCACATTTCCCCGGCTGAAGTTGACGAGCTATATAGTCAATTTGATCTGATTGATAAGGAGTTTAACAATCCAAATCGGTCAAAGGCGGATCGACTGGATCTAATTTATCATTTATTACAGGCGCTATTAATTAAGGAACGTCAGATTTACCGGCAGACACTTTCGGCTATTGAGTACTCGCAACCGATCTCCATGGTCGAACGATTTCAGAGTTTGTTGCAGATGTATTATCTGCCCGATCCCAATCAGGAAGCTCCTGTTTTGCTAACCGTTCACGAAGCGGCTGAGCGATTGCATATTCACCCGCATTATTTGAGCGACATTCTGAAAAAATACACGGGCAAAACAGCATTGCAGCACATTCGCGAACGAACAGCTTTTGAAGCACAGAATCTCATCCGGAATACTGATTTGACAGTCGCTGAAATAGGCTATAAACTTCACTTCGACGATCCGTCGAATTTTACCAAATTCTTTAAGAGTGTGATGGGAGTTACCCCCCGTGCTTATCGCGAACAGGTATACGCAGTAGCCGCATAATGTTTCAAGACTGGTAATTCTACGCCCCTAACTTTGGGAATCTGCATTTTTTACCATTGAAACTACCAAACCTACCTGTTCTGGTCGCAGAGCGACTGGTAATTTTGTCTCAATATTGACAATTACTCATCCAGCTAACTATGTGGATTGTCCGCTTAGCATTAGAAAAAAAATACACCATCGCCGTCATGGCGTTGCTGATTATGATTATGGGTGGGCTGGCGGTAAACCAAATGCCTACCGATATTTTTCCGCGTATTAATATCCCGGTGGTATCGGTCATTTGGGGGTATACTGGCCTATCAACGAACGAGATGGAGAAGATGATCACTAACTTCTCCGAAACATCCCTCATCAACAACGTTAGCGATATACAACGGCTTGAATCACAGACGTACAATGGCACAGCCGTTCTGAAAATTTTCTTCCAGCCAACCGTAAAGATTGAGGAAGCGATTGCACAGGTAACGGCTATTTCGCAAACAATTCTGGTCAGGATGCCGCCCGGAACGCAGCCTCCGCTCATTGTGCGATACAATGCGACAGACGTTCCGGTATTGCAATTAGGTCTTTCGTCGGATAGTCTTACGGAACAACAGATTACGGACTATGCACAAACCCGTGTTCGTCCCCAGATTTCGACGGTACCCGGTAGCCGACTTTCCCAGGCGTTCGGGGGAAAAACTCGTCAGATTGCAGTCGATCTGGAACCCGATCAGATGATTGCGTATAACGTCACACCCGAAGAAGTGACCAACGCAGTTTCAGCTCAAAACCTGACTCTTCCAGGTGGAGCTTTGCGAGTAGCTGAACGGGAATACAACGTCCGACTGAATTCAAAACCTGATGTTATCACGACGCTGAATGACATTCCGATCAAGGTAGTTGGCGGTACAACCGTTCACATGCGGGATGTGGCGAATGTGCATGATGGGGCTGCGGTTCAGTCAAACATTGTGAAGCAGGATGGTAGCAAGGGTATTCTGATGCGGATTGTAAAAACTGGTAACGCATCGACCACCGAAATTGTCGACAAGATTCAAAATCAGATTCTACCAACGGTTCGGGCTGCGGCTCCTGCCAACTTGCGGATCGAAGGTTTATTCGACCAATCTTTATTCGTTCGGGCATCGATTGAAGGCGTTTTAACCGAAGGTCTGATTGCTGCATTATTGACGGCTGCTTTGATTTTATTGTTTCTCGGAAGCTGGCGGAGTACATTGATTGTCGCTATTTCGATTCCGCTATCCATTCTAACCTCGCTGATTGCCCTGTATTTATTAGGCGAAACGCTGAATATTGAAACCCTGGGCGGATTGGCGCTGGCTATCGGTATCTTGGTCGACGATGCCACGGTAACCATCGAAAATATTCACCGAAACGAGGAATTGGGAATGCCACTCCGACAGGCAATTCTGGAGGGCGCCCAGCAAATTGCAACGCCAACCCTCGTCTCGACGCTGACGATCTGTATTGTATTTACGTCGGTTTTATTCCTGGAAGGCCCCGCTCGATTCCTGTTTGGCCCGCTGGCTGAGGCTGTTGTATTTGCCATGCTGGCATCCTATGTTCTTTCGAGAACGCTGGTGCCTATGTTGGCTGATTTGATGCTACGAAACGAACATCAGCATAATCACAGCACAAAACGACCAAGCGCATTTCGCCGTTTTTATAACCGATTCAATGCTGGTTTCGACCGATTCCAAGCCCGTTATGTTCGTGCTTTGGAATGGGTGTTGAATCACCGTCGAACGGTATTTGCGATCTTTTTGGCGGCTATCGCCTTTACTGTGGTTCTTGTACCGTTTGTCGGACGCGATTTCTTCCCACGTGTTGATGCCGGGCAAATTCGCCTTCACATGCGTGCTCCAGCTGGAACCCGACTGGAAGCTACCGAGCAGATTTCGGCAAAAACGACTGCCATCGTTCGGGAAGTGATTCCGCAATCGGAAATTGGTTCTGTTATCAGTAACATTGGCCTAACCGCAGAACGATATAATTTCTTCTTCTCGGATAACGCTACCGCCAGTTCGGCTGACTCGGAGCTGCTGATTTCGCTGAACGAAGAACGCGAACATTCTACTGACGATTACGTACGGAAATTGCGGGCGCGGCTGCGGGAGGAAATGCCGGATATTACATATTTCTTTTTACCTGCCGATATCGTCAGTCAGATTCTAAATTTCGGTCTGACCTCAACTATCGACGTGCAGGTGTCGGGTTTTGACCGGAATAATAACCTGAAAATTACCCGAGAAATACAGAAGAAAATGGCTCAGATTCCGGGTATGGTCGATGTTCACCTACATCAGGTTCTGGATGCTCCCGAACTCTTTCTGGAGGTTGACCGCGAACGGGCGAGCCAGTTTGGCTTGACGGAACAGCGTGTAGCAACCAACCTGAATATTTCGCTCAGCGGTACCGGCCAAACGCGTCCGAATTTCTGGCCAGACCCAAATACCGGATTCCCGTACATTATTGCTGTACAGACACCGCCTTACAAACTGGATTCGTACGACAAATTGCTCCGTACACCGATTATTCCCGGTCAACAAACGAGCCCGCAATTACTGAATAACATTACGACGGTTCGGCGAACCACAGCACCGGTCATTATCAACCGGGTGAATACGCAGCCTAGCTTTGATATTTATGGCGGGGTTGAAAAGACCGATTTAGGTTCAGTTGCGAAAGAGCTGAACAAACTGGTGGCGGAATATAAAACGCAGCTCAAACCTGGTAATACGATTACGATTCGTGGCCAGGTGGAGAGTATGGAGAGTGCCTTTAACCGACTGGGATTGGGTATTGTCTTTGCCGCGCTGTTTGTCTATCTGCTGATGGTGGTTAACTTCCAGTCGTTCCGCTACCCGTTCATTATTATTACCGCGTTGCCAGGTGCATTGAGCGGCATGGTCTGGATGCTATTCCTGACGGGTACAACCTTCAGTATTCCATCGCTGATGGGGGCTATCATGAGCGTTGGGGTGGCTACAGCGAACAGTATTCTGCTGGTCAGTTTTGCGAAAGATTATTTGCCTGAAGTAGCGGGCGATGCGTATGCGGCCGCGCTGGAAGCTGGACGAACTCGATTACGGCCTATTATCATGACGGCCATTGCCATGATTATCGGGATGTTGCCAATGTCGCTAGGGCTAGGTGAAGGTGGTGAGCAAAATGCACCGCTGGGTCGGGCTGTAATTGGCGGACTCTTGCTGGCTACGTTCACGACACTGTTGTTTGTGCCGGTCGTATTTAGCTATCTGGCGCGCGAAACCAAATCGAAGCCTGTAGAGGCTACACCTGTAGAAGAGGAAGTTTAGTATGGCAACCATTTATCACATTGTTCCCGCAGCTAACTGGGAAAATTTTGATGGACAGCCGACTTACGAAGCGGCTAGTTTGCAGACGGAAGGGTTTATTCATCTGTCGCAAAAAGAGCAGGTGGCAAGAACGCTAGAACGATATTATCAGAATGTACCTGATTTATTGCTGTTGCACGTCGATACGGATAAACTGACGCATGAATTGAAATACGAGTCGGCTACCAACAATGAACTGTTTCCGCATTTGTACGGTCCGCTCAATAAAGACGCTATTGTAACGATTGAAAAATTGAATTAACTGATTTATATGAAAGCACTTCGAATCATTATTCCCTTGCTGGTGCTCATTGCGCTGTTTGTGTTTTTCGGGGTATTGCCCCGGATTCGCAATAGTCAGGAGCTGAAAGCAGAGGCTGTTGCCGAGACGAATCGAGAACCTATTGTCAATGCCGTTCCGCTGAAATTTTCGTCGGATACAACGGGACTTGTATTGCCAGGTCAGATTCAACCGTATCGGCAAACGCCCTTGTATGCTCGTACGCAAGGTTTTTTACGTCGATGGTTTGTCGATATCGGAGCGAAAGTTCAGCAAGGCCAATTACTGGCAACCATCGATGCGCCCGAATTGGATCAGGACATCGCCCGGGCAAAAGCTGATCAACAGCTGGCGCAAGCGAATCTCGACCGTTTACAAAGTGTGCAATTGCCAGGTGCTGTAGCCAAGCAGGATGTTGATACGCGGCAATCGGCTGTGGTGGTAGCAAAAGCCAACGTTGGTCGGTTGGAAGCGCTAAAGGCTCTACAGCAGATTCGGGCGCCGTTTAGTGGCATAATTACGAGTCGTACGGCTGAGAATGGTGTGTTGGTATCGCCCGGTTCTGGTCAGCCGCTGTTTACGATTTCGGAATTGGGTACGCTTCGGGTATTTGTCGATGTACCACAAACGTATTTTCAATATGTGAAAGTAGGACTTCCGGCAACGGTGATGATTCCCGAATTGAAAAATCAGAAATTTGCGGGAAAAGTGGTTCGGACATCAGGTACGTTGCGCAATGAATCGCGGACATTACTGGCCGAAGTAGTGATTCCGAATCCAAAAGGAACGCTGCCTTCGGGATTATACAGTCAGGTGAAGTTCAATATGATTGCTGCGAATGCGCCCATTCTGATACCCGCAAACGCATTACAAATAACACCGGAGGGCCCCCGTGTAGTGGTTGTTGATTCGGGTCAACGTGTAAAATTTGTCCCGATTACACTCGGTCGTGATTATGGCACAACCCTGGAAGCGTCGAGCGGATTAACAGGCCAGGAAGTGGTTATCACCAATCCGAATGACCAACTACAGGACGGACAAAAAGTTAGACTCCGGAAGCCAATTGCCGAAAAAACTGTGGCACGTAAATGATGAAAGTTTTTTTTAGTTTTTTAGGGTTTATTGTTTGTAGTTCAGTCGTTTTGGGGCAGACGACGCCCGTTAATCCAACGGGGGGAGCCGTTACGGTTCAGCCGGGAGCTACACCGGCAGCGACGCAAGGAACCATTCAACCGCAAAATTCAGGTACTTCTAGCACCGCAGGTCAACCATCGACAACAGCCTCTGTGCTAACTGATAACGATCTGTCGCCAGCATTAACGATAAGTGGTTTTAAGCGCTTTGGCGATCCTTATCTAGAGTTGCTGATTCAGCAGGGGTTAGATAATAGTCCGAATCTAAAAGCAGCCCTGAGTCGATTAGAAGAAGCTCGGATTCGGGTGCGGGTTGCGCAATCGTTTTTATCTCCCTCGTTACGTAGTTCAATTCTGGTAACAACGCAGAGTTTGTCGCAACGTCGCCCGCTGGCTTTAACGACGGCAGCGCCTGATGAAGTGCCTCGATTTCAGTTGAGTACGTTTCAGCTATTGCCGATCGACGCTAGCTATGAGGTAGATCTTTTCAAACGAATTCGGACCAATATTGCTGTCACTGATTTACAGGCGCAGGCTAGTGTAGCTGATTATCAAGCCTTTCGGTTGAGCCTAGCGTCCGATATCGCCCGTACCTATTTGCTAATTCGTGGTAATGATGCCGAACAGGCCGTTTTTCGTCGGAATATTCAATCGCGTGATACAACCCTGTCGATTCTGCGGGAGCGTTTCCGAGTCGGTCTGATTAATCAGATTGATGTGCAACGGGCAGAAACAGATTACGCTGGTTTGCAAGTTACTTTGAAAGGTCTGGAACGTGCTCGGGTTGAACTCGTTAATGGACTAGCACAACTCTGTGCACAAGACCCAACTCAATTTTCAGTACCCTTCGGTACATTACCCACGGCTGCCTTGATGTATCCGTATGCAAGCGTATCCCCAGAGCAGTTGCAACGCCGACCTGACTTAGTTCAGTTTATTCGACAGAATCAGGTGGCGGCTGCACAGGTTACGCTTCAGCAGAATAGCACGTTGCCGAGAGTAAATCTGGTGGGTTCTGGTGGATTCTTATCAGGACGAATTGGCCCCTGGTTTTCGCCAAGTAGTGCTACGTATATTGTGGGAATAAACGCGTCAGTTCCACTTTATGAAGGTCACCGCGCCCGCCAGAACATCGCCTTGACCAAGCAGCAGGTGCTGACAAACCAGCAAGCCTATCAGCAAGCTTTGCAACTGGCTCAACGCGATGCCGAAACGGCTTTAGATAATTTAACGCTTCTGCGTCAGCAAATTGATCTACAAGGCCAAACGCTGACTTTAGCCCGTCGTACTGAGCAATACAATCGTGAACTCTATGTTCGGGGTTTAGCTACCTATCTGGAAGTGCTTGATTCACAACGTACGATTCTTGCTGCCGAACAACAAATGGCTCAACTGCGTAGCCAGGAAATGCAGTTTTCCGTCGCGCTGTTACGTGCTGTTGGGGGCGACTATTAGGGATTGTGAAGTGCTGATCTCCCCCAACCTTTCTCCTGAAACGGGACAGGGGAGACCCCTATACGCTTCCGTCACTCAATACATTTTTGATTTACGAGGATTCATTAGCACTAAATCGCCATTTGTAACCCATACTTCGTCATTCTCACCCTCCGTTCGCTAGCAAATCGTAACTTGTACTTCGTAAAATCAGTTAGATAGTAGCAACTTTGTCTAAAAATTATCGAAGTATCAATGAATCATACGTATGTTGTTATAATGGCAGGGGGTGTTGGAACACGATTCTGGCCTTTCAGCCGTACAAGCTATCCCAAACAATTCCACGATGTACTCGGCACTGGCCGAACCCTGCTTCAACAAACTGCTGACCGTTTTGACGGCATCTGCCCTCCCGAACATATTTTTATCGTTACGAGCTGGCTCTATAAAGATCTTTGCCAGCAACAATTGCCACAGTTATCGGATGATCAGGTACTTTGTGAACCCATTGCCCGGAATACGGCTCCCTGCATTGCCTATGCCTGCTATAAAATTGCGCAGCATGATCCCGAAGCCAATATCATCGTAGCGCCTGCTGATCATATTATTTTGAAAGAAGAAGAATTTCAGCGTACCATAAAAACTGCGCTGAAGGCGACGAAAGATCAGGATATTCTGGTGACGTTAGGTATACAGCCCAGCCGCCCAGATACGGGATATGGGTATATTCAATACATTCCTACCGAAGATGATCAGCCGCTCAAAAAAGTCAAGACGTTTACCGAAAAACCTCACCTCGAATTAGCCCAGGAGTTTCTGGCTAGTGGCGAATTCGTCTGGAATGCGGGTATTTTCGTCTGGAATGCACAGGCGATTATCAAAGCGTTTGAAGCCTACCTTCCTGAGGTTGCCGAGATTTTTGAGGAAGGGAAAGATGCGTACTATACCGAACACGAAAAAGCATTTGTTGATAAAGCGTATTCGCTCACTAAAAGCATTTCCATTGACAATGGCGTGATGGAAAAGGCTAAAAATGTGCACGTAGTGCTCAGCGATTTTGGCTGGTCGGATCTGGGTACGTGGAAATCGTTGTATGAAGTATCGGACAAAAACGAAGACTTTAATGTGATCGACGGGCATATCATGTTGTACGATACAAAAAACTGTATCATCAAAACGCCGAAAGATCGACTCGTGGTTGTCAATGGATTGGATGGCTATATTGTTGCCGAGTACGATAACGTGCTGATGATCTGCCGGAAAGAAGAAGAACAGAAAGTGAAAAATTTTGTGGCCGACGCCAAAGAACGAGGCACGGAGTTTGTTTAGTCTAGTCTGGATTCCAATAACCCTTCCAGACGAAATCGGCTTTTACGCAGATGTCTGGTAGGGTTATTGGGTCGATAGAATAAACGCAGAAGGCAATGACAGAAATCATCTGTTCGTTAGCCTAAAAACGATGTGATTCCTTTGTGAAAAAAGTAGTTTACTTAAGCCTGACGCTACTCCTGACCACGCTCCTGATCGAGTGTAAAGAGGCCACTACGGATTTTTCGCCCGGTGTAGGTGATTCTCGTATTACGGGTACCTGGCGCTTAGTCGAACGACTTTTCCCGGTTGATGTTCGGGATGACCTGATCGATTCTGTTTTTGTGCCAGCTCACTACAAAATTGATTCAACGCTGGTAAACGGGCAGTACATAAAAGATACGGTCTTTGTCAAAGATGGCTATGTGAAGGATACGATCATCGTCGTGAAATCCATTGACGTACTCCGAAAATATTCGGCCAGTATCCCACAAACGCTGACATTTGGTGCAGATGGTAAATTAGGCGCTAGTGGTGATACGATGTCCTATTATTACCCCATCAAATATTATAAGGTCGATACCACATACCCCGATAGCCTGGGAATCAATTTTTACATCACCACGAATCGAGCAACGGTATATTTTAAACAGGGGCTAAAATTCAAGGGCGACACCTTACTCTTCCTGCCTCGTTGCGAGCGAAATTGCTACTCAAAATTCGTACGCGCCAGATAATTAGATACCACTTCTTATTGCTGTTTAGTTGCTGTTAAACTGATTGTAGAGCTATTAAACGGATAATTGGTAAGTGTTACTGTCGATGCTGCCCAGCTACCCACTTTAGTATTGGTGTTGTATAAATCAATCGAACTTCCTGATCGCTGAAGCGTAATAGGTTTGCTTTCGGAAAAAGTGGAACTACCCGATGAACCAGCCGTTCTATACGTCAGCGTAAGCGTCACTTTATCCAACGCAGTCCCATCTTGAACGATAACAACCGTACCTGAAACCGTCTGCGGCTGGCTACTACCTGCAATAGTAACTGTTGTCACATCATAGGCACCCGACACCACATTGGCCATATCAGGGTCTGGAGGTGCTGATTCGTTTTTGCAGCTAGTTGCTACCAAAAGGCTAATAATGAATAAGATAGAATAAAAGACTATTTGACGCATAAATTGAGGGAAATTAAATCAAGAGATTTTCGCCATAGCACGTACGGGAAATGTGCCTACTCCTTTGAATTTGGGTGGAATTGCGCTAAACGTAAACCTTTCATTGGGAACTAAAGACAGATTGCAGAGGTGTTCAACAATTAGAATATCGGCACCTAATAAGGTCGTATGAGTGGGACGACTTTTGCCCCGCGTATCGTCGATATTATGCGAATCAATACCAACCAGCTTAACCTGGCAATCGCGTAAGTAAGCGGCAGCGTTGGCAGTTAGAAATGGGTGATGTTCGTAATAGGCATCCGTATTCCAGAATTCATCCCAGCCAGTATTAATCAATACAGCCCGATTTCGCAGTTCGTAACCCTGCAAATGCGCTTCGGTAATGGCTAAGGTTTCGCGATGAGGAACACGAATAACTAGGCCTTCCAAATCCGTAAAGGCTTCCAAACCAACTTCCGATAAATCTTTCCCATTCTCAAATCGATGAAATGGACAATCGAGATAGGTACCTGTGTTGGTCACCATCTCGATTTTGCCAATCTGAAATTCGGTGCCGGGTTCGTAAATCTGACGGGAGTTTTCGCGGCTTAAATAATCACAAATGATAGGAGCGGGGATGCCCTTGTAGGTAACAAGCCCATTCTCAATTGTATGACTCAGATCGATTAGTTGGGCTCGCTGGCCATTTTTAGCATTGGCAGATCGCTTATGCGCTTCTGTAATAATTTCTTTATTAAAAATATGCGCCTTCCCGACCATCAACAACTGCAAATCATCAATGACATAGTCGATTAATTCCTGATCCGAAATCGTGTCTCCATAGATATCTAATCGGAAATCTTCCCCTTTCAAACTGCCTCCGTTGGTAAAGTGAAAGTCAAAATCAAACTTAACTCGCTTTTGCATACTGATTCTTTTCAAGGCAGTTTTTGTGATTCTGGCCGCAGGGAAGGATCTCGAATTGGCCTTACTGATATGTTAGGAAACAATAAGATCCTTCTCTTCGGTCAGGATGACAAAAAGTATTTTAATATTAAACCGCTGAATTTCCCCAGCCTTGTGCCCGAATCGGGGTTTGCTGACCGGCTTTGGTCGCTAGAACAATTTGCGAAGGGTCAGCCGTTAAATAACCAATAGCTGTAATTCGCGCGTGATTAGCCAGTTTTTCAAACGCTTGCGGACGAACCGTAAACAGAAGTTCGTAATCTTCTCCACCATTTAACGCTGCCGTTACTGGGCTGATTTTGAATTCGTCAGCGGCTAGATGCGTCTGATCGTCGATTGGTAAATTTTCATCGAAAATGATGGCCCCCGTACCGGATTGATGGCAAAGATGGAGTAGTTCAGAAGCAAGACCATCCGAAATATCGATCATTGCCGTTGGGCGGATGCTCAAATCCCGAAGTTCATGAACAATGTCAGTTCGGGCGTCTGGACGGAGCTGACGTTGGATCAGATAGGCTCGTTCTTCCGAAAGATTCGGCTGCATATTGGGATCGGCTAGAAATACTTGTTTCTCGCGCTCCAACAGCTGCAGACCCAAGTAGGCTGCGCCCAGATCGCCCGTTACGCATACGACATCGTTGGGCTGGGCTGTATTTCGGTACGTAATTAGGTCTTTTGACACTTTACCCAAAACGGATATCGAAATAATCAGTCCAGATCGGGAAGCAGTTGTATCCCCCCCGACCAGATCAATGTTGTAGGACTCACAGGCAGCTCGAATGCCTTCATACAATTCATCAACGGCCTCAACAGGAAATCGACTGCTGAGGGCAATCCCAACGGTTACCTGCAAAGGCAATCCATTCATGGCCGCAATATCTGATACGCCAAACGTAATTGCTTTATAACCAAGATGTTTTAGCGGTACATACGCCAAGTCAAAATGGATGCCTTCTACCAGCATATCGGTCGCTAATAAACCATAGTCGTCTCCCCAGTCGAATACGGCTGCATCGTCGCCAATACCCAGCACTGTTTCTGAATGAGCAGGAGCTGGGGTTGCCTGACGAATGCGTTCGATTAAGCCGATTTCGCCGAGTGTATTTAAATCAGTCATAAAAAAGTCATTAATCAATAGTGGTCGGTATTGATGAATTAGCCGCTGATAAAGGCCAATTCATCAAAAAAGCCGTTCCGATTGATCTACGGAACGGCTTTTTTGATGAATTGGTTTATGAACTCCTTACGGATTTGTCAGCCCGTATACGTTGGTTGTGCCACCCGTTTTTTGGCTGGCCGTTTGGCGTGTCAGTTTTAAATTGCTATCGTCGATCGAATTGATCGTAAACGTAATCGCACCATTGTCTCCTGTTGGCGAAGGATTCAGATTCGTTAGTTTAAGCGTATTGTCGTCAGGTAGCGAGTATTGGCCGGTAAACGTATTGCCGTCATACTCGGTATAGGTAACCGTTGGGGCTTTGCTGAGATCGAGCTTGAATTTCGAATAATCCCGAATGTTAGCAGTTCCTCCTTTCGTATAAACAGTCGTACTGTTTTCATCGACTTTACTAGCTGTCCACACTTTGGCAATCCGTTCCGAAACAGGAGCTACCTTACTTCCTCCACAGCCTGTTAGCAGGACGAACAAAACGACTATCGAAAGGAAACTAATGCAGTAAGTTTTTCTCATGGTTAATCAAATACAAAGGAATCAGAAGTGGTTAAAGTTACGCTAATTTTGTTGGCACTTACAAAATTAGTGCCTAATTATTCGGTTAACTGAGTTATCGGACGTATGACACCAACTATTCATGCTTCACTGCCAACGTACACCCGCTCACAACTCGCCTTACGTAACGGACAGGATCGTGACGACATCTGGTGTGCTTTCGATGGCATCATTTACGACCTGTCTGCGTCGCGATTGTGGCGCAATGGCAAACATTACGAACATTGGGCTGGTCAGGACCTCACCGATGAATTAGCTGATGCACCTCACACAGAAAGCGTTTTCAGTCGATTTAAAGCCATTGGGCAATTAATTTAAACTCTAAATCATGTCAATGCTTATTGCCGATAGCGGCTCAACAAAAACCGACTGGCGGCTCGTAGATGCCAGCGGAGAAGTCCACGCTATTCAAACGGATGGATTGAATCCATATTATCAAAACGTAGAACAAATGACAGCTACGTTGCGAGACCAATTACGTCCACATATTACTGACTCATCAATTACGCACGTTTATTTTTATGGAACGGGCTGTACAGGGCCATCGGTGAATCATATTGTAGCTGATTCTATACAAACTGTTTTGCCTGGTTTACAGACAATTGAAGTGGCCAGTGACATCGTTGGAGCCGCACGGGGAGCCGCTGGTCATCAATCGGGTATCGTTTGCATTTTGGGGACAGGCTCAAATGCTTGTTGTTACGATGGTCAACAAGTGATCCGAGGTATTCAGTCGCTCGGTTTCTGGCTTGGCGATGAGGGAAGTGGCGGATATTTAGGGAAAACGCTTGTCCGCGATTTTTTTCAGGAGCGATTACCCGCTGATCTGCGCGAAGCATTTCAGGCTCGTTATGGGCTTGATAGAACAACGTTGCTGGAAAATGCCTATAAAAAACCCTACCCGAACCGCTATTTTGCTTCGTTTACGCCCTTTCTATCCGATCATCTGACACATCCTTATATTGGAGAATTAGTCACCGATGCTTTCGGATTATTTCTGACAACTTACGTTAAACGTTTTCCGGAATCGGATAGTTGGCCGGTTCATTTCGTTGGTTCCATTGCCTATTTTTTTGCTGATTCGCTTCGATTGGCTGTTCAAAAAAAGGGTTTGATTATGGGCCGTATCCTAAAAGCACCCGCCGAACAGTTAGTTGAATTTTATAAAAATGGCTAAGTTCCGGGTGTTCGCTGTACTTTTGTGAAACTGTTCTTTCGTTTGAAGTCTAAAGTTTAATGTTTGGAGTTAATTAGGTTATAAGTAGTTGACTAAGCATCAAACGTCAAACGATAATGACAATAACCTGAATAATGGCAAATCGGTATTTTTTGAAAGTTAAAGACGTCGTTCGGGAAACGGCCGACGCTGTAACAATAAGTTTCTGGCACCCCATCAACGAAGAAGTCCGCTATCAACCTGGGCAATTTCTGACGTTTTTACTGAATATTAACGGACAGAAAATCCGTCGTTCCTATTCAATGGCGTCGTCTCCTCACGTTGATGTATCCTTGTCGGTATCCGTCAAGCGTGTTCCGGGTGGACTAGCCTCTAATTACCTCTGCGATCGGATCAAACCCGGTGATGTTCTGGAAACGCTGGAGCCTATGGGTACGTTTATCCCAAAATTGGACCCGCAAAACCGACGGACGCTCATTCTGATTGGAGCGGGTAGTGGGATCACGCCCTTGTTTTCGATGGCAAAGTCGGCCTTACATGTTGAGCCCAATAGTCGCGTATGGCTGATTTACGGCAATCGGAATCAGAAATCGATCATCTATAAAGATCATCTGGACGCGATGGAGAAGGGATACGGTAAATCCCGCTTTCAGGTGACGCATATTTTGAGTCAGCCTAATTTCGGCTGGCTAGGTGCAAAAGGGCGTGTGAACCAGAGCATAATTGCCAAATTGTTGGATCAGCTTTCACCAGTCGAACGACAAAATGCGAGTTTTTATCTATGCGGTCCCGATGGGATGATGGGCGAAGCCCGTTCAGCTCTGTCGCTGGTAGGTGTTTCAGCCGAGCATATTCATAAGGAAAGTTTTGCCCACGCGCCCGTAATGGCCGGGGAGGTTGTTGAAGAGCCAGCAACAGCCGCTGATAGTGGCTCCCCCGAAGTAACAATCTTATACGAAGGCAGCGAATATAAGTTTGCCGTTGCTCCTCATCAGACCATTCTGGAAGCGGCTTTAGATCTGGATATTGATTTGCCCTATTCCTGCCAGGCAGGTATGTGTACGGCTTGTATGGGCCGTTGTACATCGGGTAAGGTGAAACTAGATGAAGAGGATGGACTTTCGGAGTCGGAGCTAAAAGCTGGTTATGTGCTTACCTGTGTAGCCCACCCCGTGGGTCCGAATGTGGTAATTGAAATAGAGTAGAATAGCCGGCCTCTGAAATTGACTTCAGGTCAATACTTGATTATTGATTTATTATTATTTGTCATCCTGGCGCAGGAAGGACCTTAAGGTTTTCTAATACTCAATCAAGGAAACCTCAAGGTCCTTCCTGCGCCAGGATAACAAAAAGTTATTTTCGTTCTTCGGGTTTAGGCGCTACAGCTGTTTTGGGTTTGGCGCGTGGTGTCGTTACTTTAGTCGGTGCAGCTGGTACGATGGCTGGAACGCTCGGTGCTGCGGGTGTAACAACTGGCGCTACACGTACATTAACGGGAGGGTGTGCAACAGCAGCAGGAACATCAGGCGCAGCAACTGGATCGAGTGGTGTAGGTACGCCAGGTGCGTAAATAATCGAGCCAGTTCGAACGGCACGCGGAGATCGAGAGGCTTTTCGAGGGGAAGCCGGACGATATCTCATCCCATCTGTATTAATATTGAGATTCAAATTCATATTAGATAAGTCCGTAGATATCCGCGCCATACGCTCGCCTTGTCGTCCCATCTCCTGCGACATTCGCTCTAGTTGTTCATCTAACAGCCGGGTTTCCTGTTCAAGTTTTTCCAGGGGCTTACGAGCTTCCAGCATTTTCGTCTGAGCGGCCTCTAATTGCTGGTTTACTTCCTGAATACTAGCTTCTTGCTTTTTGATTTCTGGCTCCAGCGCAGCTACCTGTTTCTCGACTTCTTCCAACGTCTGTTTTTGCTTCCCATCCTGATACATGGCTCGGCGCTGTTTTTCGATCAGGGCAATACGCTGCTCCATCAATTTCTGTTTACGAAATTCCAGTAGTTGCTGACTGCGTTCAGACTCTTCCACCGGAAACTGCATTTTCTCCATCTGTAGTTGTAAGGCCTGAATTTGCCGCGACTGCTGCTGCATAAGCTGACTTAGGCTATCCATCCGACGCTGTTGGACTACGCGTAACCGATCCAGCGAATCCGTAGCAATTTTAGGCTGTGAAATGGAGGCAAACGCATCGTTGATAATGCCCTGATAATTTACTTTAGCTAGTCCTTCTACCGTTCCGTCGGGGCTGAGCGGTACATCTTTTAAGGCGGATGCCACAATGTTCGAATAGTCAATGTGCGATAATCCTTCGGCCAGCGCATCCATCCCGCCATCAAACGCCTGATTCTTTTCAATAATCGTCAGCAAAATATCACGGTCTGTTTGCGGAATATTATCGAGCGATAATTTTCCGGCCATTACACCGTCAAGTTCGCTCTGTAATTTCGCTATGTGTGCTGAGGGTAGTTTTTGACCCTTCCAAATTACATAGCTGACTTGTTTATTGCCGGCCATGCCATATTCGGAATTATTATCTACTTTATGTTTTCGGTTTGGCTTAGGCTGCGTTGTCTTTTTAGCGGGTTTATCCTGTTTTTGAACGGCATATACCGATACGCTCATCAACAGAATCGTGACTAGTGTAAGTCCAGCCAAACTACCATTCGATATAAACGGCCGGGTTTGCACACCCAACACCCGACGAACCCGATGCAGCAAGTGCTGACGTTTTGACGCAAATGCCATTGCCAGACTAGGCGCTTCTTGTTGTTGGATGAGCCGCAACTCTTCGATACGTGCAAGAGCTTGAGCTAAAATACGGCCATCTCCTCCACAGACCTCTACAGCGAGATCATCGCAGCAATGTTCTCGCTCCTCACGAACTCGGGCTGATAACCACCAAAGTGCCGGATGGAAGAAATACAACACTTCAACAACCGATTGGAGAAGATTAACCGCATAATCGTGACGCTTTATATGGGCTAATTCGTGGGCTAAAACCGCTTCGATTTCGCGCATAGAGAGGTGAGTTGATAAGCCAATCGGTAATAATAAAACAGGCTTCATCATACCCACAACCATGGGCACAGCAATACGGGCTGATTCACGTACCCGAACAAGCGTTCGAATTGCTAAATCAGAACGCAGCCGATTAGTTAATTGCGCCCATCCTTTTGTAGCAGGTTGCGTAGCCGTTTGACTTAACCGTTGCAGATAGATCCATCCGCCTGCGAGTCGTAACCCAAATAGTCCAACGCCAATTAGGTAAACAAGCACAAACTGACTTAAGTGGGCTTCCAGAAATTGTTGGGCCTGCTGGTGCCAGGGAACTGTTTGAACCATTGTCTGCCAACGTACGGGGTACACTAGCCCTTTGGCTCCGTAATTAGGTAAGGCTTTTATAGAAGGTTTATAGCACCAGAAAAATGTAATAATAGAAGCGACTAGTTGAGCCAGCAGCGTAAAGACACCCAGCTGATACCGCAACGCGCTCGACCGATTGCGGAATACGTGCAAGAGTACAGCTACCGGCAATACTAAGGCGAATCCCTGCCAGATCGCATGAAGTAGCGTCCAGCCCAGAGCATCGGCTACCGGATTTGAAAGAAAATGGAAAGCGTTCATGAGTATAGGAAATCTTAAGTTTGTCAAAATCAGTTATTCACTTCTTCAATTTTTTATCATTACGTACAAAATCCTGCTAATCAGTTTAATCCCGGCGGCCGGCGTCCCGGTTCAGATTATTAAGCAGCGCTTTAATCTCATCCAGTTCTTCGCGCGACGCTTTGTGCTGGCCCAGTACTTGCATTACTAACTTCGAAGCCGATCCCCGAAAAGCCGTTTCCACAAAGCGATCGACCAGATTTCGCTGCGTATCTTCTTCACTGACGAGAGCTGTATACGTATGTGAACGGGCATCTTCTTCTCGCGAAAGCAGCCCCTTGTCGTACATAATCTGCATTAATTTCAAGGCGGTTGTATAGCCTATTTCACGATTCTGGCTCAACATATCATGTACCTGTCGTACTGTGCTGGGACCGTTTGCCCAGAGTACGTGCAGGATTTCTAATTCGGCGTCAGTCGGCTTCATAATGATCTACGAATAATTTCGTAGTAAACATATACGAAGATTTTCGTAGATGCAAATTTGTGAACAAAAAAGTTTTAGAATGACTTATCTGTGAGGCAAACAAAAGATCGCGTTGTCGATATTTGTCTATTTATTTAGAAGCTAAATCACTTTCCAGCCGAGTAAGAATGACTGCTAACGAATCATTGACTATTCCTTCCCGTCCCGCTCGTCCGTTTATCGGAGAGGGGATTGCTTTACAGAGTTGGGACGATGTAAAACCCTTATATGAAGACCTTCTGGAGCGGCCAATCCATAATGCAGCGAATCTGCGGCAGTGGCTGGTAGACCGGAGCGAACTGGAATCGTATTTATCAGAAGATTTTGCCTGGCGCTACATTCGTATGACCTGCGATACGGCCAATGAAGAGCTGGTGAACAGCCTCAATTTTTTCATCGCCGAGATTCAGCCACCCATGACGGCCTTTGGTAACGATCTTGACTTGAAAGCTGTCAATAGCCCTTACCTGAGCCAGTTAACGGATGAGGGATATGATATTATGGTCCGGGGAATGAAAAAAGCCATTGAGATTTTTCGCGAAGAAAACATTCCGCTCCAAACCGAACTTCAAACGGAAGAGCGAAAATATGGCGCTATTGTCGGAGCTATGACCGTGACGATTGATGGTCAGGAAATAACGTTGCCGAAAGCTAGTGATCTACTTCAATCTACAGATCGTGCAGTTCGGGAAGAAGCCTGGCGAAAAATCTGGGAACGCCGTTATCAGGATCACGAGGCACTCGATACACTCTTTGACCGACTGCGTACATTACGGCATCAGATCGCTACGAACGCAGGTTTCGCCAATTTCCGTGATTATTCGTTTGCTGCGCTCGGTCGTTTCGATTACACTCCGCAAGATTGCTTTAATTTTCACGAATCCGTTGCTGAATCTGTTGTGCCACTATTGAATGAGTTGGCTGAGGAACGGAAGCAAAAACTAGCTGTTGACCCGCTACGGCCCTGGGATACGAAAGTCGATGTAGAAGGCCGTCCACCGTTGAAACCATTTGCCACGGGCGACGAATTACTCGAAAAAGCAATAACCTGTTTTGATCGATTAGATAAGGAGTTAGGCGACGATTTGCGGATTATGCGGGCGATGGGTCATCTTGATCTGGAGTCTCGGAAAGGCAAAGCACCCGGTGGCTACAATTATCCGCTTGAAGAAATTGGTGTGCCGTTTATTTTCATGAATGCAACCTCCAGCCTGCGCGATCTGGTAACGATGGTGCACGAAGGCGGCCACGCGGTCCACTCATTCCTGACCCGTGAATTGCCGCTAAAAGCATTCCGAAATCCGCCAATGGAAGTGGCAGAATTGGCCTCGATGAGTATGGAATTGCTGTCGATGGATCACTGGGATGTGTTTTTCGAGAATCCAGAAGAACTGCGTCGGGCCAAACTTCAGCATCTGGAATCGATTATCGAAACGCTTCCGTGGGTTGCTACCATTGATAAATTTCAGCATTGGATTTACGAAAATCCAACACATACCGATGCCGAGCGTCGTGAGAACTGGCTACGGATCTATGACCAGTTTACAGATTCGATCACGAACTGGGATGGCTTTGCTTATTATAAGGAATACATCTGGCAGCGGCAATTGCATTTGTACGAAGTACCGTTCTATTACATTGAATATGGTATTGCCCAATTAGGGGCCATCGGCGTCTGGCGAAACTACCGTCGCGATCCTAAATCAGGATTAGAGGGTTATAAAAAAGCATTGAGCCTGGGATATAAAACGCCGATTCGGGAAATATATGCAGCTGCGAATGTTCCGTTCGATTTTTCGCGTGAACATATACAGGAGTTAATGAATTTTGTTTGGGAAGAAATCAAGAAATTGAGTTGATAGTCGTCAGTCGATAGCCAGCAGTGAGTAATCGTTGGCAGAATCTGAAAAAACTAATGACTGTCGACTATCGATGAACGACTCTTTTTCCTATTTTTGCCGAATCAATTCGTAATCAAGTAGCTATGAAACGCGTACTTCATATAGGTTTGCTAAGTGTGATGGTGTTGTCGCTGGCATCGTGTGATTATCAAAAATACAATACCGTTCGCCAGAATGACTACCGGGCTAATGATTTCCGGACCAATTATCGGGCTGGTGATCCAGAAGTATACGGAACCGGTAAAGACTCGGTAGCTGTACAGACAAAATATAAGTACACGCCCGATGCGACGTTAGACGCCAAAGCAGACGAAATTCGTAAGAAATTGTATGGCCCTGGAAATACGACCCAGAGCTTATAAAATCGTTTGTTATAGAATATAGAGCGATGAATTAGCGAAGAGCCGCCGATTCATCGCTTTTCTTTTGGAATTTTTCGAGCTGCCAAACCCGTTCATCTTTTATTGAACGGATTGACTAAAAGCAACGTAAGTGCAAATTTTTGCGTTACTTTGCCGACTCAAACGGCTTGAGAAAAATAGATTTTTTGGTGATATAAGCCGCTCTACGCACGAATAACTGTATGAAAATTGCACTAGTTACGGGTTCTGCTGGTTTGATAGGCAGTGAAGCCGTCGCCTTTTTTGCTGACAAATTCGACCTCGTTGTTGGAATTGATAATAACATGCGTCAGTACTTTTTTGGTGCTGATGGGTCTACCGAATGGAACCGCAATCGCTTGTCCGAAACGTATACAAATTACGCGCACCGTGCGGCCGATATTCGCGAAGTACCCCAGTTGGAAGTAATTTTTAAGGAGTTTGGTACCGATATCAAGTTGGTACTGCACACAGCTGCACAGCCATCGCACGACTGGGCCGCCCGCGAGCCATTTACGGATTTCGGTGTAAACGCAGTTGGTACGCTAAATATGCTTGAGATGACCCGGCTCCATTGCCCCGAAGCCGTATTCATCTTCACGTCGACTAATAAAGTATATGGCGATAATCCCAATTTCCTGCCGTTGATCGAAACAGAAACGCGTTGGGAAATCGATCAGAACCACCCTTATTTCGAGAATGGTATCGACGAGCACATGAGTCTTGATCATACCAAGCACTCTGTTTTCGGAGCGTCGAAAGTGGCGGCTGATATCATGGTGCAGGAGTATGGCCGATATTTTGGGATGAATACGGGCGTATTCCGGGGAGGTTGCCTGACAGGACCAAACCATTCGGGTGCGCAATTACACGGCTTCTTGTCGTATTTGATGAAATGTGCAATTACCGGAAATCAGTATACGATTTTTGGGTATAAAGGCAAGCAGGTTCGCGACAATATCCATAGCTGGGATCTGGTGAACATGTTCTGGCATTTCTATCAGAATCCACGTCCGGGCGAGGTTTATAACGCAGGTGGTGGCCGTTACGCCAACTGCTCGATGCTCGAAGCGATTGCGCTTTGCGAAGAAATTTCGGGTAACAAAATGAACTACCAATATTCGGAAACAAACCGTAGCGGTGACCATATCTGGTACATTTCTGACCTGACTAAATTCAAGGATCATTACCCAGACTGGAACTGGACGTACGATCTGAAAGAAACGATGGTGCAGATTCACGATAGCATGGCTGCCCGTCTTCATCTTCAGAAATAACTAAGAATTAATTAATGACAGCCTGACTATGCAGATTCGTATAGTCAGGCTGTTGAGTACTATAGCTAGCATTTCGCTGGTATTAATAACTGCTGCCTGCATGAGAAAAGCTATTGATTTGTCTTGGCAATGGGTTTTTTAAAATCTCCTCTTATTTGGGAAGCAGGAGGCTGGATCGCTTTTCTGATTGTCGGCGTTTTATGTATTAGCGGAGAGTTTACAGACCGGCTATCGCGTAAACAACAACTTGGTTTTTTATTCGCTCTTCTTGGGCTGCTCTTCATTAAACGGCTCCCGATTTTGTTTATCAACTGGGAGCTGAATCCCGACGAAAGCCAATTACTTTCTCAGGCTATTACGCTTCGGCACCATCCCGTCTACTGGAAATACATCGATGGGGCAACCATGGGGCCACTCAGCTCCTATTTTGTAGCATTACCCGGTTATTTTGGCGTTCCGCTCAATTACATTGTACTACGCTGGCTCGCTTTCGGCTGTATGGCTGTTAGCTTAATCAGCGGCTATTTTTCCATTGAAAATTTTTTCAGTGCGCGAGCTGCCCGATTAGCCTTATTGCCCGCCGTTGCGTTTCTGGCTTTTACCACGAATATGGATTTCCTGCACGGTACGAACGAGCAGTTATCGTTGGCGCTCATTGGTTTAGCGATCTGGCAATATTCGCGGATATGGCGTCGTCAATCGTTCGATTCGGCTAGCCAGTTAGCGTTACTCAGTTTCATCAGTAGTTTAGTGCCGTTCGCGAAATTGCAGGGAACGCCAACTGTATTAGTGATTGTCCTGGCAGCTTTGATTAGTTTACTTCGGCGTTACTCCGTTATGCCTCGGCCTATATTCTGGCGGGCTTTGGGAGGTCTGATCGTCGGAGGGATTTTATTCCCAATTCTGGTCGTTGGGTATACACTCGGTTTCGGCGTATTTCCAGATTTCCTCCAGTTTTACATAACGGGCAATTTCGCTTACGGTGCCGAAGCAAGCTTTTGGCATTTTTTGAGTCTATTTCCCGCCTTTGTTTACCAAACCACTGATTTTCTGGTATTCCTCATCCCAACGTTTACGCTAATTATTGGTTGGATAATTCTAAGGCCACGACTAGATAGAAACAAATCTGAACTATTGCTATTGATTGTTGCCTTAGTGGTTATCAGTGGGTATGCGATTATCAAACCTGGTAATGGTTTTACGCATTATCTTCTTTATCTGGTGGCTCCGATCTGTTTGTTAAATGCCTGGTTCATAGAGACACTTCGTCATCGTCAATTTACCATAGTATGGGTAGTCATTGTAGTCGTTTCAATAGGGACCAACGCAATTTTTCAAACGTCCAAGCCGCCTAGCGACCCATACGTTATTTATCAAAAAACGCCGTTCGATTTTCGCTTTTTCCGACGATCACCGACGGCGCAGGAAGCACTTAAACTGGCTCGACCAGGTGATGATTTAGTGGTTTGGGGATGGGCTCCGCTCTATAATGTACAGACGCAAATGCCTCAGGGTGTGTGCGACAATCATGTTATCCGTTGTGTGATGGGGTCGAATCAGGCGATTCACCGGGCGCGTTACATGCGCAATATTCAGACATCGCGCCCGAAAGTTTTTATCGACGCGGTAGGGCCTAATTCTATCTGGCTGGATGATCGGGCTACGTTTGGCTACGAGACCTTCCCGGAATTAAAAGCCTACATTGACCAGAATTATCATTTAGTCGGTGAGATTGAAAAGAATCGTGTTTTTGCACGAAATGACATACATTAACAGTAATCGATAGTTATATATCGTATGTGGACGAAAAAAGGATTGATTTATAAACCAGATGGCTCGCAGCCATTTAGTCGTACGCACGCTCAGGTTCCATTTGGCTATCCAATGGGTGATAAATTACGGGTTTACTTCTCGACCCGCGATGAGAACATTAACTCTGCCGTTTCCTTCGTCGAATTAAATCCAACTGACCTTTCTGAGGTTGTCTATATACATAACAAACCTTGCCTAATGAAAGGTGATGTAGGTATGTTCGACGAAACAGGAACCATGCCGTCCTGGTTTTTACCAGTTGGCGACGAAATATGGCTCTACTACACGGGCTGGAACAAAAGCGAAACGGCTAGCTATCGGTTAGGAATTGGTCTTGCTATCAGTCGGGATGGAGGGTTGACGTTTGAACGGAAATTTACCGGGCCATTGCTCGACCGATATATATTCGATCAGGTTTGGGTGGCTCAACCCTGCGTTATGCGCGAGGAACAGACCGATGGCTCAATCTTATGGCGGATGTGGTATTTATCCTGTACGAAAATAGAAGTGATTGATGGGCACCCTGAACCGTTTTACGATGTGAAATACGCCGAGTCGAACGACGGTATTCATTGGGAGCGCACAGGGCAGGTATGCGTTGGGTACGATGAGTTTACGGATGCCATCGGACGGCCAACCGTTTATAAGGATGGTAATTTGTACAAAATGTATTTTTCCTATCGGAATGCTACCCATTATCGAACCGATGTTCAGCGGAGTTATCGGATTGGTTATGCCGAATCGACCGATGGAATTAATTGGACACGAAAAGATGAGCAGGCGGGTATTGAGCGATCGGCTGATGGCTGGGATTCACTGATGATGGATTATTGTCATATTTTCCCTCATCAGGATCAATGGGTGATGTTTTATAACGGAAACGGCTTTGGAGCGTCAGGATTTGGCTATGCCACCCAGCCGATTGCTAACGAAAATCAGTCGGAACGATAACTAAAATCAGCCGAGTGGAATTTGGATTTTGTCAATATAGCCTCCTATTTTGTACTAAATCAGTACGTTCACAACCATGAAAGAAGTAGCTAAATACCTTATAAAAGTTGATGCCGAATTCAAGGACGGTCAAATTGTGCCGGAGATTCCATATGAAGAGGTAATGCGGTTGGTCAACGAACCGAACATTGTCATTATCAAAACCGGAATCCCCGAAGAAACCCTTCGTTCTGTTATTGCGGCTACCCGCGACTGGGCAGCGAAAACGCCACTGGCAGAAGGCGCTGATACGTTCGATAATAATCAGCACAAACAGCGATTACATATTGCCAAAATTCAACAGGCTCCACAGTTGTTTCACGATCATACCTTCGATGCTCTTCTTGACCTCGAAGAACCAATGAAGCAAACCCTGTTGAACATTTTTACCCCGATGCGCCAATTCTGGAACAACCTGACGGGCAATAATGAAGAGTATGGTATCCGCAAAGGCGAGCCTTATTTCCATCCGCAGGTAACCCATTATCCGTTAGGCGGTAGCTTTTTCGGCCGGCATTGGCACCCGCTTAATCCGCAGAGAGTAGGGACGATTCTTGCCCTAAATCAATACGGAAAAGACTATAACTCAGGCGGTACCGGCTACGTAATCAACGATCATATCGTCGAAACCGAAGGTTATCAGGATATGGGCGACATGATTTTGTTCCGCTATGATCTGCCGCACTGGGTTAGCCCATCGAGCTTTGCGGATCGCTTCAGCTGGGATGATCCTGCCGGGCGGTGGGTGGCGATTCTGCCATTCTACAATCCGTGGGGAACACCTGCCGAAAAAGATGAACCACAGGGATGGAAAGCTCATATCCAATCTGCTAAAGAAATAACTGTATAAGTTCAGCGTTAACAGTATTCGGTTTTCTGTTTACGATCTACGGAGGGCTACGCAAAATAACAGATGCGCTGGCTCTCCGTAATCCGTAAATAGAAAACCGTTAACTTTGTATTCATGCCGAAAGTTAGTGTCCTGATTATCACCTACAATCAGAAAAAATTTATCCGCCAGGCTATCGATAGTGTGTTGGCGCAGAAGACGACTTTTCCTATTGAAATATTGGTAGGTGACGATTTTTCGACCGATGGTACGCGGGAGATTATTCAGGAGTACGAACGTCAATATCCTGGTTTGGTGATTGGTGTATTACACCCACGAAACATGGGGAAAAATGGCGGTATTAATTTTCTCGAAACGCTGAAACTTGCTAAAGGCGAATATTATGCGCTAATCGACGGAGACGATTATTTAACCGATCCGCTGAAGCTTCAGAAACAGGCTGATCTACTCGATGCGCACCCGGATTACTCCATGACGTTTCATAACGCGGAGATAATCTATGAAGACGGCAGCCCGTCGTATATTCTGAATGGCGACGATATGAAGCCATTCTATACGGTCGATGATCTGATTGGCGAGGACGAAATCTGGTTTATGGCTACGTCGAGTACCATGTACCGGAATAATATCAAGGAGTATCCGGCTTGGTTTCGGGAGTCAACGAGTGGTGATATTCCCCGACTTATTCTCAAAGCAAAACTGGGTAAGATCGGCTATATACCGGATGTGATGTCGGTTTATCGGAAAAACCGGGCTGGTGCCAGTTTTCATGATAACGAGCGCGATGAAGCCTTCCTGCGTAATCGCATTCAGATGTATAGCAATATCAATAAGGAGCTGGACTATCGGTATGATACAGTGCTGCGCCGGAATATTGCTCGTTATTATCGAATGATGCTGGATGCCAAGCAGTACGAAGGGAGTTATTTCCGTCGGGCGAGGCTAGCGTTGAAATACCTCCTAATGGCGAAACCAGACAAGGAGAAGACAAAAAAAGTGATTATGAACTATATTGTACCTACGCCATTGGCTAAGCTTTATAGTACGATACGTCTGTTGCCTTATCGGTAGCCGACGCAGATTAAAAAAATCTACTTGCGGATTACATGCACATCAACAATATCAACTGTCCGCCTGACTTTATATGAAATTAAGCGTAGTTATACCGGCTTATAACGAAGAGGAATCGTTGCCACCAACGTTGCGGGTGCTTTACCAGACGCTGGCGAAACATGGAATTCCACACGAAATCTGTGTAACCAACGATAACTCGAAAGATGGTACGCTGAAAGTTTTAGAGCAACTGGCAGCAACCGAAATTCCAACACTGGTTTATTTTACCAATCCCGGCCCTAACGGATTTGGCTACGCTGTGCGCTACGGATTAGAGCGTTTTTCGGGCGATTGCGTGGCCGTTTTTATGGCTGACCTGTCGGACGACCCGGAGGATTTGGTGAAATTTTACAATAAGATGCTCGAAACCGATGTTGATGCGGTGTTTGGGTCGCGTTGGGAAAAGGGAGGAAAAGTAATTGATTACCCTTCGCTGAAAAAATTCATCAATCGCATTGCCAACTTTATCGTTCGGATGGTGATGGGGATTAAATATAACGATACGACAAACGCGTTTAAACTCTACAAACGCGAGACGATTGAAGGTATTAAGCCCTTTTTATCTCCGCATTTCAATCTGACCGTCGAATTGCCGTTGAAGTCAATTGTCCGTGGTTATTCGTATGCCGTTGTACCTAATAGCTGGACCAATAGAAAATACGGCGAATCGAAACTGAAGATTAAAGAAATGGGTAGCCGCTATTTCTTTATCTTGATGTATTGTCTGATCGAAAAATACTTCTCGCAGGGTGACTTTCGTAAAAAATCTGCTAATGTGACTCAAAAAGTTGTGAGCCGCTAACTACTTATGCCAAACTAGGAGAAAACCCCCTTTAAACCTGGAATCTGGTAAACGGCCAGCGTCTGGATAATTGCCCAAAGAATGCCACTAATGAGCATATAGAGCAATAGTTGACCTCGCTTAACGCCGAACGAAATGGCCAGAACGGTACCGCCTATAGGAGTCAGTATGAGCGGTGTCAGGAGGGCAATACCGGCTAATCCAGCACGTTTCCAGATGCGGATCGCCATTCGGGTTCGACTCGTAAAGCGTCTGGGTGGAGTTTTTCGATAGCGTTGCCATAGGGCTTGCAGGGCTGCTCCTGCATACGTAATCACCACAACACTCAGCATCATTCCCACCGTTGTACAAATCACGGTTTCAAGCCAACTCAGCCCGAGCGTAACGCCGGAAAGCGGCCCACCAATGAATTTTATGGTGCTGGCAACAATAACGGAAATATACTTAGCAACAGGCATGGCAATAGTTATGTAACGGAACAACGATGTAAAAGTATTCGTTGTTCAATTAATATGCCGCTGATTCAATCTGCTTACCCAGGCCCGCCCGCTTTCCAGTATAATGGCCATCTACAAACCATCATTCCCAGCCTGACACGTACTGTGAAAGGCGTTGTTTATGAGCGGGAGCGGCTAACCCTTTCCGATGGTGATTTTGTTGATCTGGACTGGATCGATAATTCTTGTAATCAGTTAGTTATCCTCACTCATGGATTAGAAGGCGACAGCAACCGACAGTACATTCGGGGAACGGCAAAATTATTTTCTCAGGCCAATTATGATGTTCTGGCCTGGAATTGTCGCTCATGTAGTGGCGAAATGAATCATGAATTTCGGCTTTATAATCATGGCGAAATTGGCGATATCAGTGAAGTTGTTCAACATGCTCTGAAAACAAAACATTACGACAAAATTGTTCTTGTTGGCTACAGCATGGGCGGTAATATTACTCTCAAATACCTTGGCGTTCACGGCAAGCAGCTTCCTGATGTGGTCAAAGGGGGAGTGGCTATTTCATCGCCTACGGATTTGGGAGCGAGTGCGCAATTGCTTGACCGGGCTGCGAATCGATTTTATCGTAATCGATTTATGAAGAAACTTGTCGTCAAAATTAGCCAGAAAGCTGAACGTTTTCCGGGGCGTATAGATTTGAGTAAACTTCGGCAAGTGAAACTATGGCGTGATTTTGATGAGTTCTTTTCAGCACCAATTAATAACTATCAGAATGCCGAAGATTTTTATGCGCAGGCATCCGCCGTTAATTTTATGCCTGATATCTCCGTTCCGATCCTATTGCTAAATGCGCAAAATGATCCTTTATTATCCCTTGAATGTTCCCCCGGCTGGTTGGCCGAAGCGCATAAGTATATCTATCTGGAAACACCTAAGGCAGGAGGGCATGTAGGCTTTCAGGTTTATGGTGATGGGTACACCTATGCCGAGCGAAGAGCGTTAGCCTTTTTAGAAAAAAATTAGGTGGTGATCAGTTGGAGGCTATTCGCGTTAATTCGCTGATCTGGTTAATTATCAGTGTGTTATCTGTCGTGTCAATATCCTGCCCGACGACTTGGATGCCTGTTAAGATTATCTGAGACCCTGAAAATGTACTAGACAAACGATTGACAAAAGGCTGTACCTGATGGTTCGCCAGCGATGACGTTAAAACTGTAAACAAATAGTCAGGCTTATAGCGTTCGTACGCAAAGGTTAATTCACTGAAGCCCAGATTTTGACCTAAATAAATGACCTTGTTAGCGCGGGATCGGATGAGGTAATTGGCAAATAATAGATTGAGTTCATGAAATTCTCCCTCGGGCAAAAATAGGAGATAGGTTTTTCCAGTAGGCCCCAGTTTGTTTTCTTGCCCATCGATGGCCACAATAATTTTTTGCCGGATCAGGTTTGTGATAAAATGTTCCTGAACGGGGCTAATCGAGCCAGTTACCCAAAGCATACCAATACGACTTAAAAACGGATAGACAATATGAATCATCATGTTTTCGAAACCGTATCGACTGATTGTTGTCTGAATAATCTGTTCAAACTGATCCTCATTCAGATCAATCATAGCAAACGTAAGTGCCTGAACGTGATCGGGGTAGCTCAGCTGCCGATTAGAGATCTTAACTACCTCCTGATTTAATGCTTCTGGAGAGAGTTTAGAAATTTCCGAAATCTTGTAGCCATTGTCTTTCAGTAAAGCAATATTAAGTACCAGCTTTAAATCCTGGTCGCTATAAGTACGGATGTTTGTGTCAGTTCGGTCTGGGGCTAAAATCGCGTACCGCTGTTCCCAAATGCGTAACGTATGGGCTTTAATGCCTGAAAGTTGTTCTAAATCTCTAATTGAATAGGTACTCATGAGGTTACACGACTGCGATCATCACTAGTAAGATAATTGCAGATTGAATAAATGCCTAACTCAGTTAAGAATTTGTATAGATTAGAACACGAAAATAGTCATTTTGTTTAAGTTTTTTACTAAAAACGTCAACAAAATGACTGTGCTTACCTATTCGGAAAGAAAATGGGGGCAATAAAAAAGCCCTGAATAAATCAGGGCTTTTTAGTAGGGTGAAAGACGGGGCTCGAACCCGCGACCTTCGGAACCACAATCCGACGCTCTAACCAACTGAGCTACGATCACCATTTGAGGAGTGCAAAGATAAGCGTTAGTGATGAATGACGAACGATGAACGATGAATTTTTTTTTGTATCATCACACATTCATCGCTCATCACTTATCATTCGTCACTAACGCTTATGCTTGTTTGCCTTGCTGGTAGCGCTTTTCGGCAGCGTTCCAGTCTACGACATTAAAATATGCAGCAATATAATCAGGGCGACGGTTCTGATACTTTAAGTAATAAGCGTGTTCCCATACGTCGAGGCCGATTACGGGAAAACCTTTTACCTCGGCAATATCCATTAACGGATTATCCTGATTTGGTGATGATGTAATAGCTAATTCACCTTCTGGCGTTACAATTAACCAAGCCCAACCTGAGCCAAATCGGGTAGTAGCCGCCTTAGTAAATTCTTCTTTAAAGGCATCAAACGAACCAAATTTCTTATCGATTGCTTCAGCCAGCGTACCGATAGGTTGTCCTCCGCCTGTGCCTGAAATCGTGTTCCAGAATAATGTGTGATTATAATGTCCTCCTCCGTTGTTACGAACAGCGATCGGTGCTTTGCTTACGCTTGCCAGCAGATCTTCGATGGATTTGTTTTCCAAATCGGTGCCAGCAATGGCATTATTCAGATTCGTCACATAAGCATTGTGGTGCTTGCCATGGTGAATTTCCATGGTTTGCTTGTCGATATTCGGTTCGAGCGAATCGCTGGGGTAAGGAAGCGGATCTAATACAAAAGCCATTGTATTGATTAGTTAGAATGAAAGATTATTCGGTTGGGTTAACAAGCCTATTTTAAATTATGTTCTTAGACGACCAAAAAACTTTACTAACAAGGCCTGACTTTCATCTGACAGGATACCCGTTTCGAGTCGGGTTTTAGGATGTAATAGCGAAGGTTGGATGCGGCTATATCCTCGTTTCGGGTCACTGGCACCAATCACTAATCGGCTGATTTGCGCCCAGTATAGCGCTCCTGCACACATCACACAGGGCTCCAGTGTAACATATAAGGTGCAATCCGTAAGGTATTTACTGCCCAAATAATGTTCGGCTGCCGTAATGGCCATGAGTTCAGCATGGGCTGTTACGTCATTTAACTGTTCGGTCTGATTGCGGGCTTTGGCAATGATACGATTCCGACAAACGACTACAGCACCCACCGGAATTTCGCCCTGTTCAGCCGCTTCTTCAGCCAGGCCCAATGCAATCTCCATGAAATAGTCGTCGGACATAAGCGTAGACAGTCAATAGTCACGCTCCATTCCGGCGGAGCGTGACTATTGACTGATTTTACTGTTTCAGAACTTTCCGAACGGTTTGTCTATCACCCACCTGAATACGGAGGAGATATATGCCATTCGGTTGGGTGGTCAAATCTAGCTCATTCCGTTGTTTTCGGGTTGTCTGCTGGAGTACGGGACGACCTCCAGTATCCATGAGCAATAAAGTGGCCGGGTCACGGGTTAAGGGAAGATCGAGTTCCACCATCAGCGTTGTTTCGGTGGGAACTGGATAGGCTTTCACCAATGGATCGAGTGAATTGTCCTCTACACCTAACAGAGGCATAACCGTAATCGTAGCAGTACCCGAAATTGGCCCATTACCGCAGGAGTTACTAACTCTTGTTAACCGGTAAGCTGTTGTACGTGTTGGCCGGGCTTCAACGACATATGGACTTGTGGTTGTAACAGCCGAGTAACTTCGGAGACTGTCGGCGTAAACCACTGTCCATGGAGCATCTCCTCCAAACGTCAGAGTCAGATTTGCCGGTGAGCCTTCATAGATATTTTGCGATCCAGTCAGCGTGGCACTAGCTACCGAACGTACGGTTAATTGAGACGAGCTATTACTGCCTATAATAGCGATTTCCGGATTGTCGGCATTTACCCGAACATAATAATGCCCGCTGGGTATTGCTGCGGGTAAGGTGGCAGAAACTGGCGAACTAGTTGTTGTAGCTTGTGTAACGTATTTTTTACTGGTATCGGCCACGCTAACAAGTTGTATACGGAATGCATTTCCTGTGTTAAACTGCCCTGTTGTTGTGAACGGAACCGTAAGCGATGTTCCTGAACAGATGGTTGTCGTGTTCAAATCACTAGTGGAAATAGTTGGTACGCGAACGTTAATCTGAGCAGTTGCCGGATTGCCAGGCAACCCTGCTCCGCAGCTATTTGAAACACCCACGATCTGATAGATGGTGTTGCCACGGGGCAATACAGAAATTGTTGTGTCTTTTGATTTTGAGGTACCCGTATATCCGTTTGTCAGGGTATAATTGTACGGTCCTGAACTCGTAAACTTCAGTTGTAAAGGAGCTCTTTGGCCCAGATTGACGGAAGTTGTAGGCGCTGCAAGTGCCAGCGTAGGTGGCCCGTTGACCAAAACTTTAACCGTTGTACGAGCGCTATAACAGCCATAAGAAGCAATTTGATACACGTAAAACGCATCGCCAGTTGGATCTGTACTTGGTGTAAACGTAAGCGGAGTGGCTACATCCGACACGCGACCGTACGGGTCAATCCACTGCAATTTGCTGCCAGCTTCACCCGTTGCTTCCAGTGGAACGGCCTTGTCGTTGATGCAATATGTAACTAGTTGTTTTGCCGTTGGCGAAGGGGCTGAAACAATTGTTACCTGTAGTGTTGCTCGACTACTTTCGCAGCCGTTAACTGTTTGAGTAACCTTAAATTCCTGCGTACCGCTTTTTTCAATCGATGGCGTAGGAGCATTTGGAAACTGGTTTCCATCTGAATTAAACCATTTCAGGCTTTGCCCGCTGGCCTGTACAGGCTTCACATCCTGCGCCGGTTGATCCTGCTGCGCCTGGCAATACGTGGCGTTCGTTACACTTGGCTGGCCCGGAAGAGGTTTGATCGTAACGGTTAGCGTTGCTTTCGGCCCTTCACAGTTTTCATTGGACGTTTGCGATACCTTATAGATTTGATCGCCAACCGAATTGGTAGGTGGCTTTGGGGTTCCGTCTAAGAGCTTATCGGAAACATCATACCATTTTAGGTTCGAACCTGCTGCTGTTAGCTGTTGTGACTGGTCATTATTGCAGTAGCTAACTGCACTAACTCCCGGAGCACCTGGAGTACTTTTCACGCGTACATTCAGACTTGCACGAGGACCTTCACAGCCATTCAGGGTTTGACTAACGTAATAGACCGTTACACCTGGTGAAGCGTTGGATGGAGTAGGCGCATTGCCCGACGCCGTGCCACCATTCTGGTTTGTTCCATACCAGTTTGCTGAGGCCGAAGAAACTAACGAAGCTGTAAGCGTAGGGGCTTGCGTACCTTGGCAAAATTCAATACCCGATGTACCAGGAGCATTAGGCGTATCTTTTACTTCTACAGGGATGCCCGCCCGGTCACTCTCGCAACCGGCTACGGTCTGGGTTACATAATACGTTTTAGTACCAATTGCCGAAGCATCTGTGCCAGGTGTCGTTGGAGTACCTGAAGCAGTACCATCTGTTTGATTCATACCATACCATTTAAGGTTAGCTCCGCTTGCTGAAAGCGGAACCGCTCCTACACCCTCACAGTAAGCATTAGGAGGTGTAGCAGTTGGTGGAGCTGGAACTGCATTTACCGTAACCGCTAATGTAGCACGGGGACCTTCGCAGCTATTAACCGATTGGCTGACATAAAAATTGGTTGATCCTATTGCTCCTGTCGAAATTGGTGGTGCAGTAGCTGTAGAAGTTCCTCCTGATTGAACCGTGTACCAGTTGAGTGTGCCTCCCGATGATGGAGTCGCTGATAGTGTATAGCCCGTTCGATTTTGACAGGCAATAAGCGGACTGGAAACGCCAGGAGCAGCTGGTAGCGGTTTTATCGTAACCGAAATGCCTATTCTTCCTCCCTCGCACCCGTCTACTGTTTGACTCACATAGTAGTTAACTGTTCCGGCTGAGCTCGTATTGGGGGTATTAGCTGAACTAGAGGCCACACCACCAACTTGATTAGTACCATACCAATTTAACGATCCTCCCGACGAAGCAGTGGCCACTAAGGCAACTGCAGGTTGATTTTGGCAATACGGGGATGGTGGCGTAGTTGTAGGTGCACCCGGCTTTGCTTTGATTGTAACAAGAATACCAGTTCGGCTACTTTCGCAACCGTTTACGGTTTGGGTTACATAATAAGTTGCACTACTTGTTGTTGATGGAGTTGGGGCAATTGAGGAAGATGATCCACCTGTTTGATTGGTGCCATACCATTTCAGGTTAGAGCCTGTCGCTGAAAGTGGAGAGGCAGAAGTGCCTTCACAATAAGGTGGCGGTGTAGTAGCCGTTGGAGCCGCTGGTACGCTATTAACGGTAACAATAAGTCCGGTTCTCGGTCCTTCACAATTATTTACAGATTGGCTAACATAATAGGTGGTATTTCCTGTGCTGCTCGTTGGTGGGACGGGTGCCACAGAAGTAGCTGTTCCACCAATTGATGAGGTTCCATACCAGTTTAATGACCCTCCTGACGATGGAGTTGCGGTTAATGTATTAGCTGACTGGCCTACGCAATAGCTTATATTAGAAACTCCAGGCGCATTTGGTTTATCGTTTACTTTAACTGAAATAGTTGTTTTGGGACTTTCACAGCCGCTAACAGTTTGGCTAACATAATAAGGAGTAGAGCCGACGATATTGGTATTAGGTTTGGTCGCTGAAGTTGAGGATGGCCCATTGGAATTTATTCCATACCAATTCAATGTACCACCAGTAGATGGATTAGCGACTAAGGCAACAGAAACATCTCCTTCACAATAGGTTGGAGGGGTTGGAGCAACAGGTGCGTTTGGTACGCTGACGTTAAGTGATAATAAACTTGTTGATCCCGTCCTGACTGGGTTAGTAGATGTAACGCGAACACGATAGCCTGCTCCATTTCCTGTTGATTGAGGAACAATTGCGTTTATACTTCCGGCAGAAGTACTCGTTACTGCACCGATGACAGGAGGAGTTGTTGCAAATGTGCCCGCGGCATCAGATAGCTCAACTTTAAACTGGTTCCCAGCTGTAAACGTCCCTGATATAGTATAGCTAACATTTATGCTGCCACCCGGACATATAGTAACAGGAGTAAAAATGCCAGTGGTAATAGTAGTCTGCGCAAAAACAGGCTTTGCTAAGCCTACAATGCACAGTAAGATCAGGGTAAAGGAGTAGAAATTTCGGATCTTCATAAAAATGTTGTCCTAATTAATCAATTATGGGATCTAAAGGTAATGGATTTAGACCCGATTTTTAGTAAAAAGCAGACTACTGCCAAAATGTAATGATCAGCTAGATTAAAAAGTCATTTGTTTATGTTGCTGATTATTAATAAGTTAATCAAAGCGCATTGTAGAAATAATATTGATTTTAAAACCCTTAGCAATAAAAATGCCACTTCTGTTCAGAAGTGGCAGAGTATCATTAAGATAGCGCTTCTGCCAATCGACAAAAGTACCGCTTAATCAAGAAACTACTATTCAACCGCGCTGTAAATTACTTCATGAATCCGTCGGCGGAGCTTCGTCGTGTTAATGGAGTTATTCCCCGCTGTCGGATAAATACGATTGGAGAGAAAAACAAAAATCAGTTCTTCATCTGGATCAACCCAAACGACATTTCCGGTAAATCCTGTATGGCCAAATGAACGTGGTGACACTTGCGAAGCCATATACACACTACTCGGACTTTCAGCATTCGGTTTGTCCCAACCTAAAGCCCGGTGGCTTCGATTGCTCAGTGTTTGCGTAAAGTAAGGAACGGTCATCGGATTCAGAATTCGTTGTTCGCCGTATAAGCCCTTTTGAAGATTCATTTGCAAAAGGGTCGCAATATCACGAGCGTTTCCAAATAGTCCGGCGTGGCCTGAAATACCGCCTTGTACAGCCGCCATTTGATCGTGTACTGTACCCACCAGCAATTGATTCCGATAATACGTGTCCTGTTCCGTTGGTGCGCACTGTGGATTAGGTAACCGTTGTAATGGCGTGAAGCCAAGTTGATGCAGACCTAATGGTTTGTAAACGTTTTCGGTAACAAACTTGTCAAGCGGCTGTTTGCTGACTCGCTCTACAATTTTCTGTAACGTCAGAAAATTTAGGTCGCTATATACATAAGCGGGTCGGCCAGCTTCGTCTATCTTTTTGGACATGGGCGACTGAACCACCCATTTCCAGACGGAATCTTTTAACGCAGGTACTGCCCAAAGCGTTGGAGCAATCTGAAGCGTATGCAGTGTATCGTGAGTAGCAGAATAGTATTCGGCTTTCAATCCACCGCCCGGTTTTCGAGTGCGATCCCAGGATGTCGGATAATAAGATACCATTCCCGATTGGTGCCAGAGCAAATCCTGAAGAGTGATGTTCTGTTTGTTGGTATTCCGCAATTCAGGAAGGTAGAAAGAGGCTTTTTGGCCTAAATCGATTTGTTTACGGTCATACAAAACCATTACCGATTGTAATGTCGCCAGAACTTTCGTGAGCGAAGCCAGGTCGTATAATGTTTCGTCGGTTACTTTTTCTGCTCCAGCTGAATAGGTTAAGGCCCCAAAGTTTTTACTATAAACAACCTTGCCTTTGCGAGCCACCAGAATCTCACAACCCGGAACAACGTGATTCTTTACTGCATTTTGCGCAATTGCGTCGATCTGGTTCAAAACGGCCGTTTTCATCCCAACGCTCTCCGGCGAACCTGCGGATAACCGACCTTCTGGGTTTATACTCAATCCCATACCGACCTTCATCTCGCCACTGGTCGATACGGGGAGCATTCCCTGCGCGCCCAATCCACCAAAAAGTACTTGTGGAACAACCCGCTCCATATCGTCAAGTTCCTGGTAAGCACATACCAGCGCATCGACACCTGCAAATTGTGGTAAACTATATGGCGATCCAAAAGCGGTAACAATCACTTTCGTACCGCGTTGTTTCAGCCGGGAAATCAGGTCGAGAGACGCTTTGGTAACACCGTATTTACGAACGGCTGATTCGCTCATCCGATGGAAACTCATAACTACTGTATTGGCATCGCCAACCTGCGCTAAAATATTATTTACATCTACATCCGAAACCGGCTTTTCGGGGAAAGCCAGCGTCTGAAAGGGAGCATACTGATTTAGTGTCTTCTGAAACAGATTTCCTGCTTCTGCGCCAATGGCAACGGAGGCTAGCCGAAGTGTATCTAATCGGTTAAACGGAAGTAAGTTGTTCTGATTATCGGCGATGGTGATTGCCTGCTCACAGAGTTGTTGCTTCAGCAGTTTCGATTCAGGTGAATTTAAATCGGCTGATAAGCCGCCCAGATTGATGGGTTTGTAATGATTAAGCCCAGCCCAGTACTTAGCCCGTAGAATTTTTTTGACCTTTTCGTCAATAAGCTCCTGAGAAATAATGCCTTGTTGAACGGCGTTTAAAATATTGGCCGCTGCGTCGCGGACATTCTCCGGATACAGTAATATGTCGTTACCAGCAATTAAGGCACGAAGATTTACGTCTATTGCCTTTGGAGACCGACTAATACCACCCATATTCAACGCATCAGTAAAGACGAGCCCTCTAAAACCTAATTCTTTTTTGAGCAATTCCGTGACAATTTTTTCGGAGAGCGTTGCCGCCAGGGCCGGTGTATTGTCGATGCTGGGAACGTGCAAATGGCCCGTAACGACGCCCATCAGGCTATCGGCAATTAGTTTACGGAATGGGTACAGATCAATATCGCGCATGAGCTCCGTAGAACGGCTCACCGTTGGTAAGGTATGATGCGAATCAGCGTTGGTATCGCCATGACCCGGAAAATGTTTTGCTGTAGCAATAACATGCGTTTGCTGAAGTCCGCGCATGTAAGCCGAAGCCTTCAGTGCTACGTTTTCTTTCGATTCGCCAAACGAACGAACGCCAATGACTGGATTGGCTGGATTGCTGTTGATGTCAGATACGGGCGCGAAATTGATATGAATACCCAGCCGTTGGCACTGTCGACCGATTTCGGCACCCATTCGGTAAATCAATTCGTTGTTCCGAATAGCGCCTAGTGCCATTTGTTTTGGGAAATCCATCGCGCTGTCCAGCCGCATACCCAAGCCCCATTCGCCATCAATGCCGATTAGCAGCGGAACTTTCGATTGGGCCTGATAGCGATTGGTCAGAATGGCTTGTCGATAAGGACCGCCCTGAAAGAAAATCAGACCGCCAATATGATTGGATTGAATTAGATGGTCGATGTACTGGTAGTGATTTTCATGGCGATTGGAGAAAGCCGCGACCATGAAAAATTGACCAACTTTCTGCTCTGGCGTTAACGTCTGAAATACGCTATCGACCCAGACTTGTCCACTATCGGATAAGTTGAATACCTCGACAGGATGTTCATTGGGCCGGACTACATAAGTGCTTGTGTTAACGGCAACCGGGGCAATTGTCCGCTTAGGCATAACTTTTGTCGTGGCCTTGCGGGAATGGGATATCCGAGTCCATAATCTACGGCCTGGCTTGGTTAAACCAAACGCAGTCAGCAAAGTGACGAACAGGAGTCCGACGAGTAGTAGGGGTCGTAGAACGGCGTTCTGCATATGTACTCTGATGTAAAAAGTATAAGTCAGTTATCGGCGAGTTAGGGCTAAACCATAAAAATAAATAAACCCTATCGAAAAATACCGTATATCTGTGAATTATCTAAGTTTTTAACGAAAAAATGTATAAAATCTGTTATTGATAACGGATTAATACAAAATTAAAAACTGGATGATACAGATTAATTAAATGGTAATTAATTCGCTTAGAGCAGTTTAAGCCACTAATCCCAATCAACTGTGTATAGCGAAAATAAGAACAATAGTTATGCCAGCCATAACTTGTTTCTTACGTCCGTTATTACCAATACAGCAAAGATGCCCCATTGGGCTAATTCGCTGAGCACAAAAGTGTAGAAAAGATATTATGCTATGAACTAAAAGGGCCAGGTAGAAGTAAAGCCCTGATGTAGAAAGGAGAGAAACGCCAATAAACGAAGAAAACAGGATGGCTATCCTGATCTTCAACTTCAGTTAATCTGTAATGAGACAAAAAAGGTCGCGAGCATACTAATATGCCCGTAGTGGATTCACGTGTGAGAGGGCCTGCAATAAGTGCTCACCCAGCGAGTTTTTTGTTTCACGAACGGCTCGTTGCCAGGTTGGTGGGCAAGCCATTTTTGTTTTCGTGATTGATGTTGACGCTTTTGTCCGTAATTGTTTCCGAGCGGCAAATACATTGTGTGGATGCCCCATGCTAAATGCCTGACCGCTGATGCCTAACAATAAAACCCCGACTACCAGTACCGTTTTCATGACCTCGTGCTTTAATTACAATACAAAGTTATATGTTTTGTTGGGTATCTTGCAATACATAGTACTAAATTTTTGTAAAATTTTTTCAAATGATTGCGGTTTATGGAAAAAGAAGCAAGTTTAGTAATTAATTCGGTCAGTATTGACTACAAAACTTGCTTCTCCTCAATTTTTTATTCCAGAACAATTCGTTTTACGGCACCGTCCTCATTTTGTGTAACGGTGATGAAATAAATACCTTCAGCTTTTTTGCCAAGGTCGATTTGGCCAACAAACTCACCCGTGAAATCTTTAATTTCCCGTTTAGCCACTTCTTTCCCTTTTGTATTCGTTACAATAATGCTTACATCACCTTTGGCAGGTGCATTGAAGCGAACATTGAGTTGATCCCGATCTGGGTTATTCGGAAAAGCGTCTAGTCCTCGAATGGTCGATTGTTTTCCGCCAACCGTTTGCGCCCAGCCTTCAAACGGACGAATGATCTGGCGATCAAAGTCGCGGGGGAATTCAAGCTTAAACTGGCGCATTTGGTCGTTCATGGAGTCCATACCCCGGCGAAGCTCATAGCGCCAGTTCTGATTATTCCAGAATTCCTGATCATTTCGGGGAAGCTTGCCACGTTCAACGTATAAATCTCCCGGAATGCGTTTCATGCCTGGAGTCAATCGTTTCCGCAGCGCGATTTTGTTCTCGCCACTATCATCGACAATAATTGTCAACTGACGCTTCCGTCCATCTTTTCGAGTAGCCCGAACGGAATCGACTAATTTAGTAACCAATTGATCACGCTGGGCATCGGTCATTTTGTCGGTACGATACGTCCGCTCGATTTCGCGGACGTCATCACCATCACGCTCGATAATCCGGATATTTACTTCATTATTGTCTGATTTCGCCGATGGAGCTGGCGTTTTTTGCGCGATGGCAACACCCGTGAACGTGACTGCCAACAGCAGAGCCGGTGTGAACCGGGACAGTGCTAAAACTGTTTTTTTCATAGGATTCGAGAATTGCAAGCGAAGGAACAATATGTTGCTAAACCAATTGATACAGGGGGTGTTAAAGTTTGTTAACGATCCAATGAGTACTCAGCTCGGTTCGTACTTTTACTAACCACCCCGATTCGCTTATAATAGATGCAAAAACAGAATCGAGGTTGCACGAAAGAGTAAAAAATGTCGAAACAACGCATATTCTGGATTGTCGCTTTGATGGCAATTGGGCTGGTCGGACTGGTTGGGCTCCAGCTATTCTGGATCAGTAGCGCCCTGCGACTCCAGAAGGAACAGTTTGCCTATAAAGTGACCGATGCCTTACAGGAAGTCGTCCGTACACTTGAACGTCAGGAAATTGCCTACTTGACCAAACAGCACATCCAGGCCCGTGAACAACAGAGTGGGCTGATGGCTATTGCGAAAAAAGAAGGTAAACCACTACCTACCGAATCAACACCTCAGGAGGTAGCGGACAAAGAACCCATACGTTCTAAAAATAGAAAGAAGGTTGCCGATGAGTCGAAAGAGCGGGATACGCGCCAGATGTTATCGCTTAATATGACACCGAATGGCGCCGTTGTCGTTCAATCCGATATTCCGCATCCCACCATCCGCCCGCTTTCCCCGGAGCAGACCGCTATTGTACAGGGATTTTACCGTCAGCAGGAAGAGTTGATGGCCGTTGGCGACTGGCAGGCTCAACTGGCTGAGCAGCAGCAGTTTCAAAACTGGGTTGAGAATGTACTGATCAATGAATTGATTCAAATAAATAAGCAGGATTCGTTAAAAAGGGTTGCTAAAAAGCGAATGCGACGGGCCGCCCAACAGGCGAAATTGCAGGCAGAGAGTAAACTTGCTTCAACTTCGCCCAGTCTATTGACCCAACCGGCGAGTCTGAGTCAGAATCGAGCAGAAGAACAGTCACGCATGATTAAAAATGTCGTGAAAAGCCTGATGTTTTCAGATCGACCTATCAAAGATCGAATCAATCGCCTGGCACTGGATACGTTGCTTCGTCAGGCGCTGGCTGAACGCGGGATTAGCATTCCATTTGCCTACGCTGTTCAGACGCATGAAAAGCCAGAGTTTCTGTTTACATCTTTAGGAATCGATTCCCAGCAGTTTAATACGAATGGCTACAAGGCGGCTTTATTTCCTAATAATTGGCTTGAAACCGGGAATTACGTGTACATCTCGTTTCCCACTCAGCAACAGTTTATTTTAAGTCGACTTGGCTTTACGTTTGGCGCATCAGCTGTGCTGATTTTGGTCATTCTGGCGTGTTTTTATATTGCGATTAGCACCATTCTTCGCCAGAAAAAACTGGCCGATATCAAAAATGACTTCATCAATAACATGACGCACGAGCTCAAAACGCCGATTTCGACCATTTCGCTGGCGGTTGAAATGGCGCAGGAGCAACTGCGATCAGAAAATCGTTCTCACCTAGGGCTTGTTGGCGCTGGAGCAACGTTAGACGAACTTGAGCCAAATGAATTACCGTCAAGAACCGACCAGCTCGATTCCCGACTAACACGGTATATGGGCATTATTCGGGATGAAACCCGCCGACTTGGTTCGCACGTAGAAAAAGTATTACAAATGGCCTTGCTGGATCGGGGGGAAGTTAAACTGAATCTATCCCCCGTAAATGTCCATGATGTGATCGAAAAGGTTCTCAATAATCTAGGTTTGCAAATTGAACAGCGTGGGGGAGAGGTGGATCTGGATTTCGAGGCTGACCGGGAGGTGGTAGAGGCTGACGAACTGCATTTGACCAACATTGTCTATAATTTGCTGGATAACGCACTCAAATATTCACCAGAAACTCCGCATATTACCTTAACAACGCGAAGCCTTCCAGAGGGAGTAAGCATTACGGTTACGGATAAAGGGCTAGGCATGACGAAAGAGCAAACCAGCCGTATTTTCGAAAAATTCTATCGCGTGCCGACCGGTAATTTACACGATGTCAAAGGGTTTGGACTGGGATTAAGCTATGTGAAGAAAATCATAGACCAACACCATGGCCAGATTTTGGTTGAAAGCCAGCCCGGCAAAGGCAGCTCGTTTGAAGTGATCATTCCATATAAAATTGCGAATGAGTGAATGAGCGATTGAGTGAATAGTTTTCGCGTCAGCCTATTCACTCAATCGCTCATTCACTCATTCAATCATTAAATTATGCCTACCATTTTGCTTGTTGAAGACGATCCGAATCTGGGTCAATTGGTGCAGGAATATCTGACCATGAAAGGCTATGCAACCGATCGTACGACCGACGGGAATCAGGGCTTACAGCGATTCATGGCTGGAAATTATGACCTGTGTATTTTCGATGTGATGATGCCCAAGAAGGACGGCTTTACGCTTGCCAAAGAAGTTCGGATGGCGAATCGGGAAGTCCCCATTATTTTCCTGACGGCCAAATCCATGCAGGAAGATACCATTCAGGGATTTAAAGTCGGTGCCGACGATTACATCACGAAGCCATTCAGTATGGAAGAATTGCTCTTACGCATTCAGGCCATTCTACGTCGCTACCAGCGCTCAACCGATTCAGGAGAACCTTCGGTTTATCAAATCGGCTCATTTTCATTCGATTACCCTCATCAACTGCTCTCCAGAGATTCGACTAACGAGCCGGAATCACAACCGCAGAAATTAACCAGCAAAGAATCTGAGTTATTAAAATTGCTGGCACAGAACCTCAATCAGCCCGTCAGTCGTAGCTTTGCCCTGAAAATGGTTTGGGGCGATGATTCGTATTTCAACGCCCGAAGCATGGACGTATACGTAACGAAGCTGCGGAAATACCTCAAAGAAGATCCCTCCGTTCAGCTCGTGAATGTACACGGAGAAGGATTTAAACTCATTGTTTAAGCAAGTTGTAAAGTTGTAGGGTTATAACGTTGTCTAGTTGCGGTACCAACGCATTCAGCAATCGACAACACTACAACTTTATAACGTTTACACCTCGATAACTTTGGCCAATTTAATTCGTCGCCCTCGCCGGAATCGACAGTCTGCTGTGATCCGCGATATGGTGCAGGAAACTCGCCTGTCTGTTACTGATTTTATTCTACCTCTTTTTGTCATGGAAGGCCAGAACGTTCGGTCAGAAGTGGCTTCCATGCCAGGTATCTACAGATTATCACCGGATTTTCTGCTGGAAGAAATTCAGGAATGCGTTGACTTAGGTATCAAAACGTTCGACTTATTCCCTAATATTTCGGAGTCGAAAAAAGATAAATACGCTACTGAAAGCCATAATCCAGAAGGGCTGTATTTGCAAACCATTCGGGCCATTAAAGATCGCTTCCCGGACGTGATGGTCATGACCGACGTAGCGATGGACCCTTACAGTTCCGATGGGCACGATGGCGTTGTGGAAAATGGTAAAATCCTGAATGACCCAACACTGGAAGTATTGGGCAAAATGGCATTGGCTCAGGCACAGGCGGGCGCTAATATTCTCGGGCCATCGGATATGATGGACGGACGTGTTGGCTATATTCGGCAGGTACTCGATGAAGCAGGATACTATGACGTTGCCATTATGTCGTATGCTGCTAAATACGCCAGCGCTTTTTACGGTCCTTTCCGGGATGCGCTGGCTTCGGCTCCAAAGTTTGGCGATAAAAAAACCTATCAGATGAATCCGGCCAACAGCCGCGAAGCCCTCATTGAAGCCCAGCTTGATTACGATGAAGGCGCTGATTTTCTGATGGTAAAACCCGCCTTAGCGTATCTGGACATTATCAAGCTTCTCAACGACAATTTTCATCTACCCATTGCTGCCTATAACGTTAGTGGCGAATATGCGATGATTAAATCGGCGGCTAAAAACGGATGGCTCGATGGCGAACGCGCTATGATGGAGGTACTTCTATCTATCAAACGGGCCGGAGCAAACGTAATTCTAACCTATTTCGCGAAAGAAGCCGCTCGGATTTTATGAGTAAACTCCTGATTCGTAACGCTCAGTTAGTCAACGAAGGGCGTACTGTAGAGACCGACGTTCTGGTTGAAAATGGATTTATTGCACAAATCAAATCTGGATTATCAGACGAAGGCGTTAGCCAGATCATTGATGCAAGAGGACAATATTTACTTCCTGGAGTCATCGACGATCAGGTACATTTTCGCGAACCTGGCCTGACGCATAAAGCGACGATTCGGTCAGAAGCGCGGGCGGCTGTAGCGGGTGGCGTCACCAGTTTTATGGAGATGCCCAATACTGTTCCAAACGCGCTGACTCAGGAATTACTAGCCGACAAATATGCGATTGCCGCCAAGACATCGCTGGCAAATTATTCCTTCTTTATGGGGGCATCGAATTCAAACCTCGATGAGGTCCTAAAGACTGATCCGAAGAGCGTCTGCGGCATTAAGGTATTTATGGGATCGTCGACGGGGAATATGCTGGTGGATAATGAGCAGGTTCTGGATAGTTTATTTCAGAATAGTCCGATGCTGATTGCCACGCATTGCGAAGATGAAGCAACGATTCGGGCCAACACCGAGCGATACAAAGCTGAATATGGCGATTCTGCAACGGCTGAACTACATCCCCTGATTCGCAATGAAGAAGCCTGTTATAAGTCATCGTCATTAGCCATTGACTTAGCACGTCGACATAACGCTCGGCTCCATATATTGCACATATCGACAGCGGACGAGCTGGTTTTATTCGACAATACGCTTCCGCTAACGGAAAAGCGAATAACAGCGGAAGTTTGCGTGCATCATTTGTGGTTCGATAGTTCCGACTACGCCAGATTGGGTAATCAAATAAAGTGTAATCCAGCTATAAAAGCGCCCCATCACAAGGAAGCGCTATTAGCCGCGCTTCTGGATGATCGACTTGATATTATTGCCACCGATCATGCGCCACACACCTGGGCTGAAAAACAGCAACCTTACTGGCAGGCTCCCTCCGGCTTGCCGCTTGTGCAACACCCTTTATTACTCATGCTTGAGTTTGTGAAGCAGGGTAAACTATCGCTCGAAACGGTAGTCAGAAAAATGAGTCATGCTCCCGCCGATTGTTTCCAGATCGACCGACGTGGCTATGTTCGGGAAGGTTACTGGGCCGATTTGGTTCTGGTCGATACAACTCAACCAACAACGGTTTCGAAGGAAAATATTCTGTATCAATGCGGTTGGTCGCCATTGGAGGGGCATACATTTGGCGCTAGTGTGACGCATACAATTGTATCTGGTGAACTGATTTATCAGAACGGTACATTCGTATCAGATCAAACCGGGAAGCGTTTAGCCTTTGCCCGATAGGGTTCGAAAAAATCCCTAAAAATCTTGCGTTGTTTCTTTGGCAAACCGTATCTTTGCAATCCCAATACGGGGAACAGTGCTGCCGAAGTGGTGAAATTGGTAGACACGCACGTTTCAGGGGCGTGTGTCTTTACGGACATGCGAGTTCGAGTCTCGCCTTCGGCACCAAATAAAGCCGCAATCAATTGTTAGTCATTTGGTTGCGGCTTTTGCTTTTGTGGTTGGAAACGGAAAAAGTGGAGGCTATTTCTAAATCTTAAGTTAAGCTTGCTGTTAATAGTTTGGCACGGATCGTGCAACAGGGTGGGCATAGAGGTTTAGCTATGCAACCAACAGAAGAGATATCTTACACACGATTAAGAAGGCTGGCTGATGATCTGGAGACATCAGTAATAAAGGACCAGTTCAACGAAACATTTGATTTGTTTCGGCTCGAATTGCAAAACCTGGAAGAACGTTGGCCTATAGCTGAGGTCTTACGTATGTCCAATAGCCTAATGAATCAGTATACCTGGATTGATCGAATCGAGTACGAATCAACGGGGAATAGCGAGACATTGGCGTCAATCAAACAGCAAATCCAGTTTGTGATCGATTGTCTTGAAATGGCTTAACCGATTTAGGATCTATTTTGAGTAACTATCTTACCGAAGCTCAATTTTCTGATTATAAAAAAAATAGCAACAGGTCGATGAGCGCTCATCGACCTGTCGCTATTTTACTGAGTGGACAAAATCCACAGAATATCAATTTTATTTCCGGTAGATAACCTGAATTTTACCGGTAGACGTAGCTGAAGCCGATACAGGAATTGTGTAGTTCACAAGCGTAGTCGCTGTAAGCTCTTCAATATTTTTGGTTTTCGCGTACGTATAGGTATCCTGCGAACCGCCATCGTATTTCAATGTCAACGTGTTGTTCGAAAAATCCCAGGTGCCTCCAGCATCAGCGACAACCGTAGAACGGTAATTTTCATTGAATGTATTGTCTGAATATATATCGATAGTAGAGCCATATCCCTCAATACCGTATAAATCAATAGCGGCTCCGTTGACACTTGCCGAAGTAGGGAAGGCACTTAAGATTCCTCTGTTTAATTCCCAACGGCCTACCACAGGTGAAGACGGAGCAGGGTCGCTGTTTTTGCTACAGGAAATTAAGCCCACAAAGGAAAGGGCCAGGCAAAGTGCATATACGTAACGCTTCATAATCAGTTGATTTTAGAGATTCTGAGTTCAACAATGGAACAGGAACGGTAAACTACGAAAAAAACGAATAAAGCAATACCTAATCATACGCGCAAACCTGACTTTTTGATGCACGGTGTTATAATCAGATCAAAGGAAATCTATAATGTTTTGGGTTTTAAGTACTTATCGAACCATTGTAAATACCGATCAACGCGGTCTTTCTGGTAGCTCGGAACGGTAATGCCGTGAAATTGACCCGGATAAATAACTAATTGCGTCGGTATTCCCAACGACCGAAGGGCCTGATACATTTGTTCGCTACCAGCCGATGGAACGTTGAAATCTTTCTCGCCCGCCATAAACAGCGTTGGTGTTTTAATCCGATCCGCTTTCAGAAAGGGATAGGAAAGTTTCAGCCATTTTTCGGGATTTTTCCAGGGAGCGCCCAACTCGTTTTCGTATTGGTTCGTATACTGATCAATGCCATACATAGTCAATTGCAGCGAACTTCCGGCTCCACTGGCGGCAGCTTTGAAGCGCGTATCGGTAGCGATCGTATAGTTGGTCAGAATACCGCCGTAGCTCCAGCCACCAATACCTAGTCGATCAGGATCTGCGATGCCTTTTTCGATCAGATAATCGGTAGCTCCCAGAATATCCAGTACTTCCTTGTTGCCCCAATCGGCATAAATAGCCTTGGTGAAATCCAGTCCACGGCCGTTGCTGCCCCGATAATTAACGGCTACAACAGCGTATCCACCAGCCGCCATCAATTGACGGGTCAAATCAAACGAATACTCATCCTGCGATACGGGGCCACCGTGGATAAAGAAAATAGCGGGTAGTTTTTTACCAGTAGGTGTATTGGCAGGTCGGTACAAAACGTTCGACACCTGCGTTCCATCCTTACTTTTCGACGTAAATCCTTCAACCGTTGCCAGTTCGAGCGGAGCCAGAAACTCGTCGTGTATGTGCGTTAATCGACGAGGAGTTCCAGCTTCGATAGCATATACTTCACCGGGTGTTTGCGGATCGCTGAGCATAGCTACCCAATTGCCGGCTGTTGCGGACTGAAGATTACTAAATACGCGATTACCCCCAGTTAGTTTAGTGAATTTGCCATCGGCAACCGTGTATTGACCAACATACGTTTGGCGATCATCCTGTATTTGCACTGCGATAGTTTGTCCATCTTTAGCCCAAACCGGATTACGAACAGGTCGATCCAGGGTTTTAGACAACAAATTCGGTTCACCGCCTTCCCGACCAATTACGGCCAGAACGGGCTGATCGTACATAATAAAGTTGCCCGATGATGTAGAGCGCAAATACGCAATTCGTTTTCCATCGGGGCTCCAGGCAGGATTATTGTCCGATCCCATCCAGGTAGTTAACTGGTTTACTTTTGCACCTTTACGGGCCTCCATTACGTAAATATTCGTGTTCTCATTGCGGTCAGGGTCATCCGTTCGGTTGCTGACAAAGGCAAGCTGATTCCCGTCGGGCGACCATACTGGTGAGATTTCTTCGTAAGGGCCCGTTGTGAGCGTATCCAGCTTTTTAGTTGCCAGATCGAATACATAAAGGTGAACAGGACTTTTCTCCAAATAGCCTTTTATATCGGCCTTGAAATGATAGCGGTCAAGCACATACGGTTTCCGAACTTTCGTTTTTGCGGAATCAGAATAGTCGGGATCACGCAGTACCAGCGCCAGTTTTTTCCCATCTGGCGACCATACGTAATCTTCCAGATCAGTTTTCAGATCGGTCAGTTTTTTCGCTTCACCACCTCGACGATCCATGAGCCAAATCTGAGCTTTGGTAGCTCCCTGGCGAGCCGATACAAACGAAATATATTTCCCGTCGGGACTGAATCGGGCTTTCGATTCGCCATCGGGTGTATTGGTCAGTTGAACCGATTCTTCGCCGTCCCAGCTAACCATCCAAAGATCGGAATTGCGTTTGTCTTTCGTGGAATCGACCGTTGAAAGGCCGTAGCTAACCCACTTTCCATCCGGCGAAACCTGCGGATCGCTGACCGTTTGCAGCCGATACATATCTTTCGACGTCAGGGGACGTTTTTTTATTGGCGTTTGCGCTAGGCTTACGATGCTCAAGAGCGTAAATACACCAAGCGCTGGTAAACGAATAGTCATGATGGTGAGTGATAAGGTTTTTGACGTAAGAGATTTAACCGGCAATCGCTTTGAGCGCTTTTACGAACGTATCTAGTTCGGCAGTAGTCGTGTAGAGATGGGGAGTTACGCGTACGCCGTGTACGGTCGCAGCTGGGTTATCGATCGCAACGGTAAATAGTTTATAGGAATCAAATAACGTTTTAGCTAACTCCGCAGGCTTTTTCCCGCTTATACCAACATTAGCGATGGCACAGGAGCGGGTCGGATCTTCCGGGGTGTTGAGGATAATTTTCGGATTATTGCGTACCTGGTCGGTCCAATAGCGCTGTAGATAACGAAGTCGAGCTTCTTTTCGGGCAATGCCTATGTCGTTGTGAAAGCGAATAGCATCCTGAATAGCTAAGTCCGTGGCGACGGGATGAGTACCTGTATGATTTAATTTACGAATATCATCATCAGCAAAATTGCTATCGGCGAACATGGGCCAGAGACCTGCAATTTTGTCTTTACGCACATAAAGGATTCCCGCTCCCAATGGCGTACCCAGCCATTTGTGTAAACTGCTGGCATAATAATCACAGCCCCCTAAATCGCTGATTTTAAAGTTCAGGTGAGCAAATGCGTGCGCTCCATCGACCATCACTTCAACGTTGTGTCGATGCGCCATCTCCGTGATTTTTCGGATCGGCAGAATATGTCCGGTGATGTTTACCAGATGGCAAACCATCAGTAATCGTGTTTTGGACGTAATCGCTTTCTCATACAGACTGACAAGTTCATCGTCGGATTTCGGATGATTAGGAATCGAAACCATCCGGTTTACAATGCCATGTCGCCGAGCCTGAAGCTTGAACATGTCGAGCATGGCACCGTAATCCTGGTGCGCCATCACGACTTCATCTCCTGCCTTCCAGTTCAGGCCAGCAATGACCGTATCCAGCGATTCGGTCGTATTTCGGGTAATAATCAGTTCTTCGGGCGAACAGCCTAACAAAGCCGCCAACTGCGTTTGAGATTCCCGTTTGTCGTTAAACTGACGCGTTCGCATGTAAAATGACGATACGCTATTCACCGCCTGAATATGCTTCAGATAACTATCCAATACGGGTTGTGCCGATAGGGAATAATATCCGTTTTCGAGTTGAATAAAGTCTTTAGTGACGGGATATACCGCTCGGATACCCTCCCAGAAATCTTCCTTACTGGCCAACGTTGCCGGGGATACGGCTACCACACTGGCCAGCGATTCTTCAAGACCAGACCAGGTGGATAAGGTTGTTGCGCCAGCAAGGGTTTTTAAGAATTGACGTTTGGAGAGAGAAGGCATGATGGAGTGAACGTTTAGGGTAATAAATAAATTACCGCAAATTCGGAACGGGTAATACAGGCAAACTTTCGTTTCCATCTTCGCTCACGGCCTGCACGGCGAAATAGTAATTGTCTTTCGAGTAGGGGAGCGTCATACCAAGCCTGTTGGTGAAAAACTTCTTTTGCCAAAACGGCCAATACGTTTCGCGCATCAATACATAATAACCTTTCACTTTTCCCGCTTTGGATGGCTGCCAATACAATACCGTTGAGTTCGTCAGGTTACGTACATCGACCGTTACGTTTTGCGGCACACTTGGCGATTTGGCCAGATTTGCCAGCGTCGCCAGGTTGACAGCGGTATTTTTTCGGAGGTATTCGAAATCCATAAACTTCGGATAATCACCGTATTCGATACCATTCTGGGTACGCAAATCCTGGTGCTGGTGCTCGTAATTTTCGTTCATTTCGGTGATCCGCACCGCTGCAATTCCACGTTGTACATACGGAGTATGATCTCCCCCGCGTAGGTAGCGGTCGTTGCGATAAACCATCACCACCTCCAGATTTTCGACGTACCGTTCGCCGATTTCTTTGAGGTAACGAGCCAATGTACGAGCCTTTCCATCGTTCTCATTGCCAAACCGTTGAATCTGACCAATCCGTCCGGTTGTGTCTTTTAGTAAACTGGATGGTAGCCCCTCGCTAAATACGCGTAGACGAGTATTATCGATAATACGGGTATCGCTACTGTTGTTGCTGCCCATAATATCGTTGTTCAGCACGGCCTCTACGTTCCAGTTCTCTTTTACTGCTCGTTCCGACAGATGTTCAGCTCCTAAAAGACCCTGTTCTTCGCCGGTTAGGGTTACAAAAATGACCGTAGCCGGAAAAGATGATTTACTCATAACCCGACAGAGCTCAATAACAGCCGCCGTACCTGAGCCATCGTCGTTGGCACCCGGCGCATCTGATTCCCGATTCATGACATTTGTTACGCGGCTATCCATGTGCCCCTGCACGATGAAAATGCGATTATCCAGTGGGTCAGTACCTTTGAGTGTCGCCATCACGTTCCCCATATTCGCCGGTTTATCCACCCGACGTCCATCTGGTTGGAGCGTCCATGTATCGAGTGTGGCTGTCATACGCCCGTTCGACTGTTTGGCGTATTGATTAAATTTATTCAGAATCCATTGTCGGGCCGCACCGAGTCCTTTTTTGCCAACAGCGCTATTGGCATCGGCAGGAACGCTCAAGGTATGCCGGGTGCCGAAGCTAACCAGCCCGTTGATGTGTGCCTGCAAACTATCTGCCGAAACCTGTGCAACCAAATCCGCAATCTGTGTGTCGCGATTGATGGCTATTTGGGCTTTTAATGAAGAGGAGAAAAGAAGCGAAGAAAAGAGGAAAGTGAGTACAGTTTTAGGTTGCATACGTTTGATTGATGATTGGGTAAGCGAAGCTAACAAAAAAGCGCAAACCAGGGGCCTGCGCTTCTCTATTCAGCGAAAATTGTCAGAACGACCAGGCAACACCCGCACCTACGGCGTTGAGCCCTGTCAACGGAACGGGAGCCACCGACATACCGATTCTTGGTTGTCGGAGTAGTTCATTATAGCGGGTAACGGCTTTATTGATTTGCCCATTACCAATTATGGTAAACGTAACTGTAGCCGCAATGGAGCTGCCGTAGATTGTCCAGTACGTACCATTACTTTTGTTGCTGCTCAATAAAATATAAGCCAACGGAATCAAAGCGGTGAATCGACCTAAAGTGGTTACCGTGCGGAAGGTCTGGAAATGATGACTCACTGTTGGATCGTTCAATTCGAAAAAAGGGACTTCCAGCGAATAGGGCGAGGAGAGTTTTTTGCCACCATAGAAATACACACTTCCAATGGACGATGAGCCATAAGCCCGTTCTATCGGAAGCAAATGAGCCGGAATCGGCAGCGTTCGGTAATGCGATGTATCGTCGTCGCGCCGACGCTGGGCATGACTTGAGAATGAAATTAAAAGAAGTATGGAGAGCCAGAAAACGTTTCGCATACGCATAGAACGAAAAATAATGCGATTTAGCAGAAGGTTCTAAAGAAAACAATGACGCTTTAATTAGCGTCATTGTTTTTACCGAAAGGTTTTGCGATGCCCTACAGCAATCCACTACTTCACGACTTTCAACGTTCCCTGCATTAAGGATGAATGGCCGGGGAACGAACAAACGAACTGGTAGTCGCCAGGTTCGGTAGGAGCCAGGAAATAAATGGTTTCGGAGGTCTCGGGTTGTAGAATATTGGTATGATACAACACGTTTGCCGAAGCAGGGACGTAATTCATCTTGGGGCCGTTCAGATTCAATTTCAGCGCGGCTTCACCAACGGCGTTGGCCGCACCGGGCTTGGTGATCACGCAGTTGTGCAACATATCGTCGTTGTTGTTGAAGACGAGTTTGATGCGACTACCCGCTTTCACCTCCAGTTTATCGACGTCGAATTTTAAGCCTGGTTTCGTACCAATCGTCAGCGTTTGATCAGGCCCGTTAGTCCAGTCGGCAGGCATGGTGACGGTCCGTTTCGCATTTACCGATTTGACATTTTTAGCGGTTGTGGTAGCGGCTTTTTTCTCCGTAGCCATCATATCGGCGTGTTCGTGTTTAGCGATGGCAACAGCTCTTGCGGGTAAGGTTAATTTTTCGCCTGGTGCAATGGCGTTGAGGGTATAATAACCAACCGAATGCAGCAGTGGCATACTGCCCGATGCCGACCGAACACCTTCTGCTTTAACTTCGTGAATGTATCCTTCGCGCAAAACGGTGTCGGCTACGATACGAGCGCTCATGCCATCAGGAGCTACAACAATACCCCGAATTGGAACAGGTTTTGCATCTTCAATCGGACTGCCGTACGTGCGGTGATAGCGATACGTAAAACTATTCAGGCTATAGCTTTCGGGATTTTCGGCTGTTTTTTTGTCAACAGGTAAGGTAAACGTTACCTCAAAACCATCGGGTTTAGACGTAATCGTTTTTATTTCGAAAGGCACTCGTCCCGTCCAGACCAACCGCTGAATACCATAGGGTTCTTTGCCCGTTGCGGCCCAACCCCGGCTGGTCATACCAACAAACAGGGAGCCATCTTGCCCCCAAGTGGTGCGAAGAATGCCCGATGAAAACCCTTCGCGAAAGGGAAAACAGGCACCCTGCCACTCGCCGTTCACTTTTTCCATGGCTACCCGCATGATTTTGCTATGTCCCTGGTCACCTACAAATAACTGATTTTCAAAAGGACCAAAGGCTCCTCTGGTTGTATCCTGCCGAAAATCGGACGTGGAAATGCCCATCAGCGTATGCGGAAACCAGACCGAAGGGACTTTTAGATTCTTAACCGTTTTCGCTACTTCAAACATCGGTTTGCCTGTACTGGGTACATCTTCGGGTTTGAGCGCCAAAGGTGAACCCGGCTCGCTCGACCAGCGTAAACCGGCTGGGTTGCCAGCAAATGATCCTTTTTCAAGATGTGTCATCCGACCAGAACCGACCCAGTCACCCTGATTTTCAGTGTAAAAAATGCTGCCATCGGTTAGCACGCCAAAACCAGCCGGAGAACGCAGGCCCGTTGCCCAGGGCGTCATTTCAACCTGGCCGCCCGCTTTTTCACGCAATTTGAGCATCCATCCACGCCATTTCGCCAGACTAGCACCGTAGCCAATCCAGTCGAGATTGAGCGTGATAATCATATCCCCATCGGGCAGCAACACAGGACCGTAGCTATACTCGTGATAATTGCCCGACAAAGGCCATTTATAATACGAACTGTATTCGTCAGCAATTTCATCGCCGTCAACATCCACCAGCTTCGTAACTTCACCCCGTTGGGTACACAAAAAATAACCTTTAGGATGCCACATCAGTCCAAGTGGCTCATGCAGACCCGAGGCAAATTTTTTATACGTAGGAACACGACTCCCCTGCATATACGGGTTGCTGATAATCCACACATCGCCCCGGCGCGTACAAGCGGCTAACCGGCCATCGGGTAGGGGAGCCAGCCCACCTACTTCCAGTTTAATTTCCTCCGGTATCGGTAGGGTGATAATTCGATAGTAATCTCCTTCCGTTGCCGGACGCTGGGCAAATGCGAATGAGTGAACGAGTGAAAGGGTGAAAAGTAAGAGAACGATTTTCTTCATTGTTATTCTATTAGCTTAGACCTGACAGATTGTTAAAACCCGTCAGGTCTGGTTTGTCTTAGGCAATTCGTAGTCCGTTTAGGGTTGAACGTTCGGTTTGGAGGAGGGTAACTGTACCATCGTCGGAAACGGCTCCCAGAACCAGACATTCGCTCATAAACGTGGCAATCTGTTTTGGTGGAAAGTTTATGACCGCCACTACTTGTTTTCCTACCAACTCGTCAGCCTGATACAGTTTCGTCAATTGGGCGGATGTTCGTTTAATACCCAGATCGCCGAAATCAAGTGTTAGTTTATAGGCCGGTTTTCGAGCTTGTGGAAATGCTTCAGCGGCTATCACGGTAGCCGTACGGATGTCAACTTTCTCGAAATCGGCCCAGGTAATGGTGTCATTCATGGTTAAAATACAATCGAATACTGCACAGACCCTGATCCATTTTTTAGATCAACAGGCAGTATCAACTCCTGCTTTCCATTGCTCTGGCGGACTTTTGCTTTTGCCTTAGGGTCGAAACGAATAAAATAGCTACGATCGTTAACGGCATATAGTCCTTTGCCCACTTCTTCTACGGAAGTTCCAGCGGCTAAACGACAATAGGCTGTTCCGTCTGGCGATCCTACCAGCGTGAGTGTTCGAGACAGTGCCGTTCCTTCCGGCCGAATCGCATCGTTAATGGTTGTACCCGCCAGTGTGTATTCGATGGTTGGCTGGCCTTGTTTATCAATTTTCAGTCCTTTGTACTGCAATACATTATCACTAAGGCTGTCGGGCCAGGCGGTCGATTCATTGGTCAGGATCATAATGGGCGTTTGACCTGGTAAACGAACTACAGAGCCTAACGGACTGAGTAGCTGCGGTTCTCCGCGCTCGTACCACATTTCGGTTGTATTGGCAAATTCGCCTTTCCAGGCCTGGAGCAACGCCATTTGATTCAGATCGATCGTATAATGAATACCCAGTGGCGAACCGACAGACAGGCTATGGGTACGCTTGGATTTTTCGCCTGGCAATTGCACAAACGAACGAATGCGCTGCACCTGATTCTTCGGATCGCTGTAGTCAGGATTTACGCTGACAACCGCAATCGGATCAGGTTCTGGCAGCGATGCCTGAGCATGTAATGGCTGTGGTCGCGTACCGGCCTGTGAAACATACAATCCTAAACCCGGACGAAACCAGGATCGGGAGAAATAAACCTTTACATCGTGCGGACCGGCAGTCAGATTGACGTGCCCGCTGTTGGGCTGACCAAGCTCCAGATGGTTAATTGGGATGACGTCTTTCCCATCAATCCATAAAGCAGCTAAACCGCCCTGATTCAGATCAAATACATAATCACCTGCTTGTAAAGCATTCAATTTTCCGGAGAAAAAGATTGTGTACTGTCGCGGCTGGCCGTACGATACTTCGTAGTTCAACAGACCCGTAGTGTCCTGTTTCAGTACTTTCTTACGAGCGGCATCCTCTGGATTCTGAATATAACCACCTTCGACAATTGTATAACTGATCGGACTGCTCCACTGGGCTACATTTCGAGGTGACATCACCCGATAACCAACATTGCGGATCGCCAGATTGCCTGACTTCGTCATGATGGTCAGCGGGGCTAGTTTATTGCTCGTCAGAGTCTGACTTTCGCGAACGGTGACGCCATTCAGGGCAAGTTTTTCAAGAACAGACATACCTCCTGGCCCCTTGGTTTTGTACCACAGATCAACCGTTTGCCACAAACCAGGTGCTTTTAGCAATCGAGACGATTCGCGCGAACTGGCAAAACTAATGGCCTGACCCGTTGGCAGCGTAATGACGGCATCGGCACCCGATGAAAGCAATACGTCGAACCGCAACCGAAAATCATCCGTCGGGGTCAACAAGGTTAGCGGATCACTGCTGCCAATCAGAATCGTATTTCCAGGCTGCGGCTTTATTGAGGCACCGTCGGCATTTACCGACACGGCTCCCGCTGATTGCCAGCTATTGGGATGGGGAAGTTGCGCCAGGGATATAGGAGGTAGATCACCTTGAGCCTGAACGGATTGCGACCAAAACCAAATTGCGGTTAACAGGGCTGTCCGGCGTACTAAAGATCGTAAGAATTTGTGCATACTGAAGCAAAGTAGCGACCGCTACAATTGTACCCATCAAAGTTAAATAAAGGCAATTGTTTATTGATTCTGTCGGGTAACATAAACTGTATTTCGGTTAAAATTCTCACTATTTTTGGTTAGTTACCTGAAGGTCAATGACTATCCTCTTTTACGCCATGCTACGCATTCTAGGTTTAAGTATTTGTCTGATACTAAGTAGGGGAATTTTGGCACAGACTCCAGCTGGTTCAGCTAATGCAACGGAGTGGAATCGGCTCAAACAACAGCCAATTACGGAATCGACGTTTCGGGTTGCCTGCGATTTAATGCAGAATACAGCTCGCTCGAATATCAGCCGGGGTTACGAGATGCTGGCGGAATATGTGCCAATGGTTAGAAAAACGGGCAATCGTACCTGGGTACATGTGTTACTAATGGGCTGGGGACGAGCGAAATCGTCCATGATCTTTTCGAAAGAAGCAGAAGACTTATTCCGACAGGCGCGGGAAAACGCTGGGCCACATACGCGATTCTATCGGGAAGCTCTGGTGGCAACGGCGGTTATGTACGGCGAATGGGGAAAGGAAGATGAATTTAAACGCTATCTAAAACTGGCTGAGGAAGAAAGTCAGAAAGCAAATGACAAGGAAAATCTGTCGTTTGTTAACACATTCACAGCCATTTCTTTACAGAGCGATACAACGGCAATGCGTACTCATTTTGAACGCGCCATTCAATTAGCCAAAGATTTGCCCGACAAGAATGCGCTTTTTACGGCTCGCTACAATTATACGGTCCGATACTATCAATACAACCCGCAGAAGCAGGTTGCTGAATTTGAATCGTTGCTGGAACTGGCGAAAGATTCCAGCCTGAATCGGTACCCTCGAAAATTGTACGAACGAACCGCTTTTACCTTCCGAAATGCAGGTCCGAGTGTGTATTATCAGTTGATGCAGATTAATCTGTTATTAACGGATTATGATAATGCCTGGAAATTCGCCGAGCTGTTCTATGATGCCACGGTAAAACCGAATCCGAGGAGTATACAAGCCGGTTATTTCAACGCGGAGGTGGCTATTGTGAAAATGTATCAAGGTGATTTGAAAACCGCCCGCGATTATCTGGCCAAAAGTAAAGCGATCTTCGGCGTACCCGAAGCGGAGATTCCATACAGTGGTTATTTTCTGGCAGCAGGGCAATTGGCTGAGCGTTCAGGTCAGTATGCAAAAGCGTTGGCGTATTATGAAGCAGTCAAAGAAGGCGAAGGGCAAGGGCTGAGTGTATTGCCTTTTCCGGTAGCGTATGCCCATGTGCTGATGCTCAACAAGCAAATGGATAAAGCCGAACAAGCGTTTGAGACATACAGCCCGAGAGTGAAAAACCGGGAATACACAGCTTCTGGCTTATATTATTACCAGTATTTCGCGGAGTTTTTAAAAGCCAAAGGCGACTATAAAGGGTATGCACAGGCCCAGGAGAAATTTTACGCCATTAAAGATTCGCTGACTAATCTGAATCAATACCGTGCCGTTCAGGAAATATTGGCCAAAGTACGGATTCGCGATAAAGAGCAGCAGATTGTTCGACTAAACGAAGCCAGCGTTGCCCGCGACCGAGAGATCAGACGAGAGCGTATTTTCTACACAGTGCTGATGGTGCTGGCTGCGCTGACTATTCTGTTTCTGATCCTATATCTTCGAAATCGGCAAATCCGCAGTCGCCAGAAAGAAGCTTTGCAACAAAGTCGGCTGGAACAGCTTGAAAAAGAGCGCCATATCGAACTGATGCAGGGAATTATGGGAGCCGAAGAAGCCGAACGGCGCAAAATAGCTGATCAATTGCACGATGAAGTCAGCGCGATGCTGGCGCTGGCAGCGCTGAACGTGTCCTCGACGCTGGAAAAAGGGCTATCAGACGAGCGATCGGAGAAGAAATTACATAAAACGCAGGAAGTACTCTTGTCGGTTTCCTCAACCATCCGGGAACTGAGCCATCGACTGACGCCATTAGCCATCGAAAAATACGGTTTCTCCAGAGCAATTGCGGATTTGGGCGAAACCGTCAATGCATCGGAGCGATTGAAACTAGACGTAATCGTCGTCGGCTTTGATAACACGGCGGATTACCCACTTGCTTTTTTGAATGATCTGTATCGAATCGTTCAGGAATTGCTTCATAACATTCTGAAACACGCTCAGGCAACGGTAGCAACGATTGAATTCATCGACCATACAAACAGCGTTTCGATTATTGTCGAAGACAACGGTGTCGGGTTCGAAGAGAATGACGTTGTTAAAGGAAAGGGTATTCGGGACATGAAAACGAAAATATCTTACCTGAATGGTGAGATGGAAATCAAACAAAAACAGGATCGCGGTACATTGGTCGTGATCGATATTCCCTTCAGCCGGATTTCGGGTCCATCGGTTTAGAAACTGTTTGAATAATGGCCAAATCGCCGGGCATCCACCTCCTAGGTCTGTGTCCTCACAGACCCCTTACCGGATGGCAGTGCTGGCTGACGCCCAGGGTTCTGTGAGGACACAGACCTAGGAGCTGGGAAGTGGACACTGGTTCTACAAACATTAGACCGCTACGGAGTCAACAGCTCATAGTTAGCTTCACATTAAGAAGTAGTAAACAGATTGCCCGTCATGAGTAATCGAAGCAATAGGTGTTCTTTCGTTTTGGAACACTGCCTAAACAGTCTGTATTGACAGGCCGTTAGGTGAAAATCATCAATACACCCGTTAACGCCAACTACTATCATGAAATTAACGTTATTGCTGGCCACGGTTATAACCGTTTCGCTCGCAGGGCCGCTTACCGCATCCCCCAAAAATCCAGCGAAAGGCGCTTCTGCCGGAAAGAAATCAGTACGCCCGACGACTCCTCCTGATAACGCAGCTATAAAACTGACGAATGGGTTTAAAGCATCGGTTTTTGCCGATAATCTGGGTAAAGCCCGTCACGTCATTGTTAGCGATGCCGGAGCGGTGTTTATCAAACTGGAAAAACTCAATAACGGCAAAGGAATTGTTGAACTCATCGATGCGAATAACGATGGCGTTTCGGATCAGACTATCATGTTTGGCAACAACACGGGTACGGGTATGGGAATCTATAATGGCTATCTCTACGCATCGTCCGATACATCCGTTTATCGCTACAAGCTGACGAATGGTAAAGTGGCCGAAACGACTCCCGCCGAACCCATTATTGTTGGCTTGACGCTCCAACGGCAGCACGCCAGTAAATCGCTGACGATCTCGCCCGATGGTAAGTTGTTCGTCAATTTTGGCGCTCCCTCGAATGCCTGCCAGGAAAAAGACCGTCAGAAAGGCTCGAAAGGAATGGACCCCTGCCCAATTCTGGAAGAATACGGTGGCATCTGGCAATTTGACGCCAATAAGCTGAACCAGCACAAATCAGACGGAAAACGCTATGCAACCGGTATCCGAAACGCGGTTGCCCTCGACTGGAACAAAGCCACTAATACGCTGTATGCGCTGCAACATGGTCGTGATAATCTGAATAACTGGGGCGGTGTATTTACGGACGAAGTCAGTGCTGAATTGCCTTCTGAAGAGTTTTTGATGGTAAAAGAAGGGTCGGACTTTGGCTGGCCGTATTGCTATAATGATCATTCCAAAAACAAGAAATTTCTGGCTCCCGAATATGGTGGCGATGGCACCAAAGAAGATCGCTGTGCGGGCAAAGACAAACCGATTATGGCGTTCCCCGGCCACTGGGCACCGAATGATCTGTTGTTTTATACGGGTACCACCGGGCGCGCGAACGCCTTTCCGGCTAAATACAAAAACGGTGCGTTTGTGTGCTTTCACGGCTCCTGGAATCGTGCTCCATTGAAACAGGGCGGATATTTTGTCGCCTTTATTCCGTTCGGATCAGACGGCCGTCCTTCGGGTAAGTATGAAGTGTTTGCTGAAAATTTCGCAGGTGTTGCCGAACAGGGTACACCGGGTACGAACGTCAACGCAGGTAAACTCGATCTGGCCAGCCCCGGTGATGCATTAGCCCGTCCGGTTGGTCTGGCGCAAGGACCGGATGGTGCGCTGTATATCACTGACTCTGTAAAAGGGAAAGTCTGGAAAATAACGTATACAGCAAAGAAATAATCGTTTTTCAGGAAATCCCACCGTAACTATGACCAACCAATCGTCGGAATCAGATGGCTCTGAAAACAGATCAGACAATGAATCAGAATCATCAGCCGAAGCGAATAAGGATAATACATCAAGCAATCACGATACAGAGCCTGCTACCGAAACCGCTTCACCAGTGGCTAATGCAACGAATCCGCTAGACTTACTCAAGCCAACGGAGGGTTATACGGTCACGCCCATACTCATTTGGTTGAATGTTGGGGTGTTCGTACTTATGGCTTTAACGGGTGTGAATCTTCTCCTGCCATCTGGGCAGGATCTCATCCGCTGGGGCGCTAACTACACTCCCCTAACTCTTGGCGAGCAACCCTGGCGGTTATTAAGTTGCTGTTTCATACACATCGGCCTTATTCACCTGCTCTTCAACATGTACGCGCTAACGCAGATAGGTGCGGTACTAGAACCCTTACTCAGAACTCGTTGGTTCATAATCGCGTATCTGACAGCGGGTATATCCGGTAGTGTGGGGAGTCTTTGGTGGCATGATATTACGCTGAGTGCGGGCGCATCTGGGGCTATTTTTGGTTTGTACGGCGTATTTCTAGCGTTGTTAACCACTAATTTGTTTGATGCCGAAACCCGAAGCAGCCTCCTGAAAAGCATACTGCTCTTTGTTGGCTATAATTTGGTAATTGGGTTGCAGGCAGGTATAGACAATGCTGCGCATATTGGCGGCTTACTAGCCGGGATGTTGTTTGGCTATACCGTTTATTTTGCCGCTTTCCGCCCAAATCGATCTGCGACCAGCATGTTCTGGCCAATCCTCATTTCTCCCGTCGTAGTCTTCATCCTGGCAGCGGTTGTCTACCTGAATACGGCCAATGTCTTGGGCGACTACGATCGGATAATGGGCAAATTCGGTCGGCTTGAACAACAGGCTATGAACGTTTTTCAATTACCACCCAACACATCAGCGGCTGGCGTAGCCAAAGCCATTAATGATCGAGGGATTCCGGCCTGGAAACAGACGATTGAGCTACTCAATGAAGCCGATAAGCTTAATCTGCCCGATGAATACCAAAAGCGAAATAAACTTCTTCGTCAGTATAGCCAGCTGAGACTCAATAGTTTCAAACTACTGGAACGCTCACTAACCGATACAACTCATGTGTATGATCAGCAGATTACAAACTATGATCGACAAATACAGGGCATTCTAAAACAGTTAAAAACACCGAAAAAACAGTAATTAATTAACAAGGCAAATTAGCCATTTCATGAGTTATAAATTGCTGAAATCGTTCGTGCAGTGCGTGATAGTAAGCAACATATTTCTGGCCTTCTTCAGTTATAATAGCTCCTCCGCCTGTTGACCCGCCCGTTTGGGTGGCTACTAGTGGCGTACCGGCCTGTGTATTCATCGAATGGACTAAATCCCAGGCCCGTTTGTACGACATATTCATAGCCTTAGCTGCCTGATTGATGGAGCCTGTTTGTTGAATGTGGCTCAGTAATTCCAGCCGACCAATTCCCATAAATCGCTCGGTAGTGTCGGCAGATGTTGTTTCGAGCCAGATGCGACCATTAATACGGAGATTCATCGCAGAAATAAAGTTGGTTTAGAGTATCAAAACACAAACCTAAAAGGTCTGCGAGACCTTTTGGGCTTTTCCTCAATTATCCTGAGTAAAAAATTCCCTATTTGCGAATCGGGTTGTACCTTTCGGGCGATAGTTCTCTCGCCTTGTTCGCCCTATATCGCACTGCCTGTCTGCGACCTCGGCGACCCGTCCCCGCTATCCTAACGGTTATGGACAATGTCGAATTACTCTCCCGCATTCAGTTTGCTTTCACCATCGCATTTCATTACATCTACCCGCCTTTGAGTATTGGTCTGGGGGTTTGCCTGGTTATCATGGAAGGATTATTCCTCAAAACCAAAGACAAAGTTTACGAAGAATTAACCCGATTCTGGGTCAGGATTTTTGCGCTTATTTTCGGAATTGGCGTAGCTACGGGTATTGTCATGGAGTTTGAATTCGGTACCAATTGGGCTACGTATTCGCGCTACGTCGGCGATATTTTTGGTTCGGCCCTTGCCGCTGAAGGTATTTTTGCGTTTGCGCTCGAATCGGCTTTTCTGGGGATTCTGCTGTTTGGCTGGAACAAAGTAAGCCCACGCGTACATTTCATGGCTACGATTCTGGTGGCGCTCGGCTCTATTTTTTCAGCTCTCTGGATTGTGGTCGCTAATTCGTGGCAGCAGACACCCTCCGGTTATCGAATTGAGGGCCAAGGCATGAAGGCTCGGGCTGTCGTGACGAATTTCTGGGAGATGGTTTTCAACCCATCGTCAATTGAGCGTTACTCGCATGTGCTAATTGGCGCTTTGCTGGCGGGTTCGTTTCTGGTGTTGAGTGTAAGTGCCTGGTACATACTAAAAAAGAAGCATGTTGTTCATGCGCAGGCTGCGTTCAAAATAGCGCTTTGGGTAGCGGCAGTATCATCGCTGGGGCAATTAGTCACGGGTCATAAATCGGCAGAAGTCGTTACGAAATATCAACCCGCAAAACTGGCGGCCATGGAAGGACATTTCGAGAAATATGCTCCCGCCGATATGTATTTGATAGGTTGGGTCGATGCGAAGGCCCAGAAAACAACCGGACTGAAAATTCCCGGCGGCCTCTCTCTGTTAGTGCATCAGGATGTCAACGCACCCATTCCCGGCCTGAATAGTATCAAGTCCGAAAATCGCCCAACGGCTGTTAATTTCGTGTTTCAGACGTATCACCTAATGGTCGCTATTGGTATGACGCTAATTGCCCTGACGATGTTCGGGTTGTTTATGCTATACCGAAAGCGATTGTTTGAAACACGCTGGCTGATGGTCATTTTCGTGTTTTCGGTATTGCTTCCTCAGATCGCAAATCAGGTAGGCTGGTATACGGCCGAAGTCGGTCGCCAGCCGTGGGTTGTGTATGGATTGCTCCGAACGTCCGACGCTCTGTCGCAGGCAGTCAAGGCTGAGCATGTGTTGGCATCGCTTATTCTCTTTACATTTATTTACGTGATGTTATTTGGGCTGTTTTTATATCTGCTGAACAAAAAGATACAGCACGGCCCTGATGTGGCCACCAATGGCGAAACATCATCACGGATGAATCCGTCGTTTAACCCAATTCTTAATGAGTGAATGAGTGAAGCCCTCCGGTTGGATTTTTCACTCATTCACTCTTTTACCCTATGGATACCGTTCTTGGCATCGATCTTCCCACCTGGTGGTTTTTGCTGATTGGCGCGCTGATCAGTGGGTATGGTATTTTGGATGGCTTCGATCTGGGTGCTGGTGCTTTGCATCTGTTTTTTCGGAAAGAACAGAGTCGGAGGGTCGCGCTCAACGCCATTGGCCCGGTTTGGGATGGTAACGAAGTTTGGCTGGTTATTGGCGCTGGCGCTTTGTTTGCTGCGTTTCCGCTCGTTTACGGCACCATTCTGTCGGTTTTCTATCTGCCGTTTATCCTATTTTTGGTGGCGATTATTTTTCGAGGTATTTCGATTGAGTTTCGAAGTAAGGAGCCGATGAAATGGTGGCATCAGCTTTGGGATGTAAGCTATTGCGTATCCAGCATTGTGATCTCACTTCTGCTGGGACTCGTGCTCGGTAATCTGATACAGGGTATTCCCCTGAATGCCAATCACGAATTTGTCGGGCGTTTACGCGACTTTTTTAATCCGTATGCCGGATTGATTGCCATTACTGTGCTATCCTTATTTATGATGCATGGTGCTATGTACCTGCTCATGAAAACTGAAGATCGGCTCTATGCGAAATTGACCATTATCGCTAATAACGCCAGTAAGTTTTTCATCCTGTGTTTCATGGCAGCCTCGAACGCAACCCTGATTTACGTGCCGCATATGACGGATATTTTCAAAAATTATCCCCAATTATTTGTGCTGCCCATGGCTGCTGTACTCATTGTGTTGAACATTCGCCGAAGTATTGAAAAACGGCAATACCGACGCGGTTTCATTTCATCAGCCATCACAACCGCTCTGTTGCTTATTCTGTTTGCCATGGGGCTCTATCCGAATCTCGTTTTATCGAATGCCGATCCCAAAGGAAACATTAGCATTTACGAAGCCGCTTCTACTGATGCTTCCTTACGGACTATGTTACTGTTCGCGTTCATCGGTATGCCGCTCGTGGCGACCTATACCATCTTTATGTTCTGGACGTTTCGCGGTAAAGTGAAACTGGAGGACCACAGTTATTGAATTTACTTCGCCCCTAGCCTCTCTCCTAAAACAGTAGAGGGACTAGGGGCGAAGTTACCGGCCCGATTTATTTGTGCGTTGCAGTTCTATTGTCTAATGACTTTCACCGTTTGCGATTGCGTTGGGGTACTCACTCGTAGCAGCAGTAGTGTAGCTGAGTTGGTTCCTACCTCAATCGTGTGCTGCTCTACGGGTGATTGTAATTGAATCTGTTGATCAGCTATAATTTTTCCCTTCACATCGCTTAACTGGAAGCGTACTAACTGATTATCGGCACCCCTCACTTCGACACGTACGAATCCTGTCGATAGTGGATTACCAAGCAGTTTAACGCTTAACTGGTCGCCAATTTCTTGCGCGGCTTGACGGGTGCCAGCGTTACAGAATGATAACCAGTTATAAACGTAACTAGCTTCGTCAGGTGTACCTGATTGAGTAGCTTTCAACGTGATTATCGGATTGTCGATATATAGGTTGAGCTGGTAAGGTGCTGGCTCTGTTGTCGGTAACATCTCATTGACCACTGAGAAACTGATCGGTTGACCTGTCGTTCCGGTGTATTGTGGCGTAAATCTGAGCGTACGTAGCCCTGGTGTAACGACCGTACAAGTTGCCGAAGCTATCCCTGTGATCGCAAATGCGCTGGGAGTAGACGTACAATTAGCCAGCCAGTTGTAAACGTACGTAGCTTCCTCTGGTGAGCCTGCCTGAGTTGCTTTTAATATGATCGTCGGATTGTCGATGTACAGATTGAGTGTGTAAGGCCCTGGATCTGTCGTCGGCAACTTCTCGTTGACGACGGAGAAACTAATCGGTTGACCATTCGTTCCGGCGTACTGTGGGGTAAATGTCAGCGAGCGTAGACCGGCTGATACGGTAGCACAGTTTACATTGGTCAGACCTGTAATCGACAGAGAGGACGTGGATGTTGTTCCGCAGTTTGCCAACCAATTGTACGTATACGAAGCTTCACCGGGTGTACCTGACTGAGTCGCTTTCAGGGTAATGGTTGGATTGTCGATGTATAAACTCAATGTATATGGTGCTGAATTGGTCGTCGGCAGCATTTCATTAACGACTGAGAAACTGATTGGCTGACCATTCGTTCCGGCGTACTGTGGAGTAAATGTCAGCGAGCGTAGACCGGCTGATACAGTCGAACAAATGACAGACGTTACATCCGTAATCGAGAAATCACCTCCTGTAGTCAAGCGACTCAGATCAAAACGGGATACGATCGGATTATGGTCAGACGTCGTGTTGGCATAGTTTGGAATGCTAAAGGGGAGCAGCACGTAGGCTGAATTCTCCACATAAGCTGCATTCAGATCATTCGAAACAATAATATGATCGATAAAGCTGGCCGACGAATTGAACGTTGAGCAATTCTGTAGTTCGAGCGGCAATGTCAGTGGCGAATAGTTAGCTGGGTCGTTCACAAAATTAGCATAGGTCGACTCCTGGCCTGTTGCGATGGAACCATTCAACTTATCGTTGTAGTCACCCAGAATAACTACGTTCGCATTTGGATAGGTAGTATCCAGCAACGTTTTCAGGTCAATGATATCCTGTTTTCTGCGGCTGTAATCAGAATTAGCCCCTCCTGAAGTAGAGCTACCCGATTTAGCATGAATAGCGACGACGTGGATTCGTTTTGTAATGCCATTAATCGTTGCATCAGCAACAAACAGGAACGGTAAACGTCCTGACGACCAGTTGTTGGCAGTCGGGTAATTATAATCCCCATCGAACAAAGCCTTTGTTTCGGCCAGGACTGGTGTTACCGTTTCCGTATTGTAGATAACGCAAACTTTCTGTGCCAGTGAGGTTGGCCCAAAAACTGTTCCGCCTGATGGAACCTGATCACATTCGTTCTGGAAATAGTACGAGAAACGATCGGAGCAAACGTAACTATAACTTCCCGGAATATTGCTTACGGCAGCAGCAAATCGGTTAATGTCGCTGACCTCTTCAACAGAAATAATATCGGCATTCAGTTTTCCCAGGACAATAGACGCATTACTTTGTTGCCTATCTTCATCCGTTGGCCCCATATCGTTGTAAACAAGGTTTCCTTTGGGGCAATCGATAATACCACCGTCCGCACCGAAGAATTCCATATTCCAGGCCGCAATGTCGAGGGTTTGATCCCGGTTTAGAACAGAACTACTCGGAATAGTACAGAGCTGGTCTTCGGCAGCCACCGTATTGGGGATATCGGCCAGAATCCTGGGCTGAAGTTGCATTCCGTTAGTACCAGTAGTATTCGCTCCCGAAACAAAGCGGTCGGCGATACCGGTTACACTCACAGGTTCGTTTGTTCGGCCGGCACCTGCGAGAGGTGAGTTCGCACTAATACGTAACGTGCTTGACTGACCACCTGACGTAACCGTATAGTTTGTACCGCCGGTAAAGGTCGAGCCTGCTGGTGTAATCGTTGCGTTGGCGATGGTCACTAGTTGCCCCTGATAGTTCGCTAACTGATCGGGCGTAACCGAAACTGGCGTTGGAATCACGGTCCCGGCACCCGTGACAACAGTATAGCCAGTAACTCCATTTACTTCGAGATACCCATTGAATACGCTGATTGGTCCCGTTGCCCGGAACAGGTCGCCTAGTTGAACAACGGACGTTAAATCCGTACCACTTGGACCGCTATAGACTGCAATACCACCCGTAGCATCCTGAACATAAATCTGTCGGCCACCCAACTGGGTTGATGCAGTTACGCGCCCTTCAATCGTGACGGTCTGCCTGATGCTGGACCGAGCTGTTGAAATAGGGACCAGTGTGTTGGGGTCAGGGATAACCGTGCCTGTCAAAGTAACAACTGTTGATGTATTATTTGAGCCAGTTATGACAACTGTACCACTGGCAGGCCCAACAGCTGCTGAAGAAGTTAAGCGGGCATAAACCTGAACGCGAAATGGATTTGGTAAATCGCTGAACGTAAATTGATTTGTGAAACCTGAAGACTGATCTAAACTGATTTCAAAGCCTGATGAAACAGTTGCTGTAAATGCGCTGGGCGATAAATCCTGACCGTTTATCGTAAAAGATTTAGTGGCTGAGGCCGTTCCCTGAGCCGTACTAAAACTTGTCAGGGAAGTTGGATTCGCGCTCAAAATAGGCGTATTAGCCGCATTGACCTGGCCACTGACACTTACCGAAGTCGCTAATGTGACCGATGCAGTATTGGTGATCGTTCCGTTGAAAGCTCCCGAAGGCGCTGTCGCGGCTATTCGTGCATAAACTGTTTGAGAGAGATTTCCCGATGTAGGCGAAAGGACGAGCGTTGGGCTAAATACCAACCCGTCTGTACTCAATTCAAGATTGGCGGTAGCTGATACCGATACCGGATCACTCAAACCCGCTCCGGTGAGTGCATACGTTTGAGCGGCAGAAGCCGTTCCCTGAGTTGCGTTGAAACTGCTTAGGGCGGTTGGGTTGGCACTGAGTGTCGTCGAGCCACTGGTAACGCTTTCCCAAGTTGTGCCGACACGGATGTAATCGGTCAAAACATTATACGTGTTGCCACCTTGTCGCAGAGCAATACGAGATAGGGAAGTAGCTTCACCACCAGTAGCGGAATAAGATGCACCAGGAGTAGTAGGCTCGCTTGCTCCTAAAGTTGGGCTGACGAATAAGGATGCTATATCATTGGTAGCACCAGCCACAAAGGTGTATTTTACTACTATGAAATAGGTTGTTCCTGTACTTAATACGGGTGTTGCATAGCTAACTGTTCCTGTGCTTCGAATGATACCTAGCTGAAAACCTCCTCCACTGGCCTTTACAAAGAGTCGGGCATAAAAATCAGATACACCTGTAGGAGGCATAAAGTGGAAAAAGTAATCTTCAGTAGTCGGCGCGGTTCCTACGTTCAGCAGCATTGATGCATAAACGCTTCCGCTATTAATGGTTGCGCTAATAGGTCGGTTTGCATCTTCACGCGAGCCACTGCCTCCTGTGACCGTAACGGCTCCTCCCGCCGTTACCAGACCGGGATAGGTAAGGTTGGAAGCCGTGGCTGAAAGACTAGTTCCTGTTCCACTATGAGCCGACCAAGAGTTAGGAACGCTAGTCAGCGAATAAGGCAGCGTTGTTGTGTTGAAATCCTCGGTTAAAAGTGGGGACTGGGCCCAGCTGATTTGGGCATAAAAGATGAGGGCAAGCGAGGCCCATAGCCAGCTTGCTGAACATAAACGTGAGTACATAGAAGTGTAATTTTGTTAGCTTACAAAGCTATCGAAAAGCGAATAGGGTAAAATGAACAAATTATTACCTTGCTCTATTTGTCTAATAATATCCTATAATTATACTATATTAGTAGAGTGATATAGTATAATCTTATGTAATGGCTGATATATAACCGTTTATGTAGCTATAATGCCCGAAATATTTGCTACTAGTTTATCGTGAATCGAGTTCTGTAGACGTAATTCCAGCCTGTCTTCGTAAGGCATTTACCAGATTGTGCGCCCGGCGTGTAGGTTCCGGAATGCGATAGCCACCATCGCATTGAAGCGTGAGCGTGATAGCCGTTTCCAAATCGATCAAGTGTCCCGGTGAGACATAGACCGGATTTACTTTGTTTTTTGTTCGCAGGGCGGCACCAATTACTTCACCATAATGCATCATTGGCGACCAGGATCCCCGTTCAGGGGCCGGTTCATCGTATTTTCCGACGAGCACTGATTTCCCACAGCCAAATGTGGGACGATTCAGGAAAAGTCCGGCGTGCGAAGCAATACCGATTCGACGTGGGTGCGCGGTACCATGCCCGTCGAACATCACGACATCAGGTTCTGTTTTTAAGGTTTGCCAGGCTTTTAGCAGCGATGGGATTTCGCGAAAGGATAACAGACCAGGGATGTAAGGAAACGATGCTGAACTCACTACGCCAGCTTCATCAATGGTTTCGAGTGTTTCCAGATCCAGGACAACAATTCCAGCATAAACAGTTTCTTCAAACTTATTGAACGAAATATCGCAGCCAGCTATGGTTTTTGGCGGTTTCGACAACGGCTCAATTCGAATTTGTGAGCGCAGTTGTTTTTGTAACGCGACTGCTTCGGCAGGGGTTACATGCCAGTCATGAAGAACTTGGTAGGTAGCCATGCTGGGTTAAGTTTGTGAGTATATAACGTCCGAAAACGGCTAACGGTTATCAGAATGGGTTAAATACCCGAAAAAGGAGCTAGTTTTTACGCGCTCGAATCAGCTTCACGACAGCGTTTAGCTGCGAATCCGTATGATACAAAATATCGTCCATAGTGATAGAAACGATATAATCGGGAAGAGTACCTCGTCCTTTCTGCGCTGGTTTCGGCACAGCGTTGTCGTAGTAAACCAATGGTGTAGATACCTGAATTCCAGACTTGGGTAGTTCGAGCGTAATAAAACTGCTGCCGTTGCCTCCTTCATAGGCTCCCCCCGATTCAACGCCGACGAATACACCTATTTTGTTTGCATGGGCCACTGCCAGAAACTCCGACGTTGTCGACGCACTTTGGGCGTCCATGAGTATATAAACTTGCCCTCGAAATCGATTGGGTTTAGGTGAATACCGTTTAGGAGTACGGGTATTACTACCCTGCTTGAGTGTAAACGTGCCGTCTTCCTCCGGGATGAGTTCGTTTTTTACGTTCTTCCGATCAGCCTCGGAGAGATCAGAAAATGCTATGAATTCGGAACTGTCGGTAACGCTGTGCTGACGGGCGTAATAGGCAACGGCGGTATCGGACTTCATCAGGTACGTAAACAGTTCAATTCCCTGACTATCCCATCCGCCGGGGTTTCCTCTAAGATCGACGATCAGGTTTTGCGTTCGCTTTTTAGTCATTTTCGCCATAGCCCCGTCCATAAATTCCTCAAACCGACGGATGGCCTGTTCGCCGTTGTTGATACCCCTGGCCCCGAAACCATCGATGCGTAGGAAGGCCGTTTGTGCCAATGTATCGGGAAACGAGAGTCGCCAGGGGTGCTTTTGTTTTTTATTGACATGCCATGCCACCATCTGCTTGTTTACGGGGTTTTTCATCATCGTTTTCAATGTGGTGGAAAAGGGCTGTCCTGGTGCCGTAAATCGAATTGTATCGCCCGTCGGGGTTCGGAACGTAAAAACGTACTCGTTGGGTCGGTCAATAAACCAATAGTAAAATAGATCCAGCAACTCCCCCTTAAGGGTAGCCGCCCGCGCCGATTCGATATACCCGTCTGTCCAATAGTATCGATACAGTTGTTGTCGAATCTCTTCCAGCGGTTGCCCATTAATTGTAAGCAGCTCAAATCCAGGTTTGATCGTTTGATCAGTAGTACCGTTGAGCAGAACATACGAACGGTTCCCGGAAGGAAACATATAAAATGGGACCATCTTCCAGCTATTGTTGAAAGAGTTCCGCCAGTTTTTTGCTGGTAAAGCGTGGGTGTGAGCACATCGAACATCCGCAACCAGCGCAGCTATCGTCCTGAAAAACGTATAAAATGGCAGTGGACGGTCCAGATTACGATCGATACTATCCAGTTTGGCCTGCATAACCGGTTTGGGGGTATATCGATATAAACCCGGATGCGTTTCTTCCAGCAGTCGGCGGAAGTAGCGGAAATCAGCCTGCATGTCAGCCGGTTGCAGAACTTTGGTTTGTAATGTATCAACTACGGATTGTGCGCTGAGTGAGCAGGTAAGTAGACAGAAAATCAGGCAGTGAATGTAGTTCACAGACTTGTATTCGTTTGAGAGTGAAGGTAAGTGTTATAAGCGTTTCGCTACTGTATCGCCATTTTGGTGCACGACGATTTGGGTGATTTGTCCGGAAGAATCTTTCTGAAACGTTAGCTGCGCATTGACGGCTTTGAGGAAGAAATCGGTTTCGCTGGATGGGAAAATTTCGAATTTATCCTGTCCGGTAACTTGTAGAAAAAGCTTGCCGTGGTCATACGTAATGGCTAGTATTCGTTTGGGCGCTAATTGATATTGTCCAACGTATTGTTTGAGCGTACTCTCGCTGACTGCAACTGGCCTGTAGCTGATCGGTAATGTGTATGGCATTCCGTAGGTGATGAAAAACAGGTCCCGAATCATGGGTTCCAGCGTGGTTATATCCGATGTATCATCGACATTCGCCAGCATAACAATGGTGATATTATCTTCAGGGACTAGTACAAAAAAGGTAGCAAATCCGGGCAGATTTCCATTCTGAAAAACCAGTTTTCTCTTTCCGTTAAAGTAATTGATTCCCCAGCCATAACTCCAGGTTCCGGGTGAAATCGGTGTAAAAGCCGTGGCCCAGCTAGTCGATTTTAGCAATTGATTCGCTCGTATGGCTCGCGCCCAGCGGTAAAGATCAGTTACGGAGCTATACATGCCCCCCGCAGCATAAGCAGCCGTTGAATCCAGTGGCCGAGTAGCAACTAAAACAGAATCTTTCCAGTATGTGTAGCCCGTTGTTTTCTCCGGCCGTTTTAAGTTGATAAAATCAAATCCGGTGCGACTGAGCTGAAGAGGGCTAATAAATCGATCCCGAATAACGGTTTCGAAAGGTTTCTGCGTCACTTTTTCGATGATCAGACCCAATAGAAAATAACCTGAATTTGAGTAGTTTACCGCTTTGCCCGGTTTATTCAGTAACGGTTTATCTTTGAAGGTAGAAAGCACTCGCTCTTTGGAGACAGGCCTTGTAAATTCCAGACTGTCTTTACTGTACAATACGCCTTTAAAATCAGGAATGCCGGAGGTATGAGCAAAAAGCTGCTCAATGGTAATCTGATCACCGTTGGGATAGTCGGGCAGATACCGGCTCAATTTGTCCTTGACTGATAATTTCCCCTCTTCCTGCAACTGAAGAATCGCGGCACCTGTAAATGTCTTAGTAATCGACCCCAGCTGATAAATACTATTGGTATCATTGGGGATTTTAGCTTTCTCGTTGCGCCATCCATATCCCTTTTTAATCAAAATCGAATCGTTTCGAGCGATCAGAATAGAGCCGTTGAATCGATGCAGATTGGCGGCAGTACTTAGGTATTCCTCAAGTTTTTCAGGAGTTGATTTGGGAGATTGAGCCTTGGCAGAGATTGTTAGCCAATAAATCGTTAACAAAATAAGTCCCCAGTGGAATCGGTTCATGGCGCGCTGTTTTTTGATCCAAAACAGCCTTAAAAACCCGTTCTGATCTTCTCAAATCCCGATTTGAGAAGAGTTTTTCTTCTGATTGGCGAGATATTCACCCGGCGAAAGCCCGATTAGCTGCTTAAACGTCCGCTGAAACGTAGCCTGCGAGTTGAACCCACAATCGAAAGCAATCCCCGTTAGCGTTAAATGCTCATGAGTCGGATCGATCAATCGCCGTTTTACTTCGTCAACTCGGTACTCATTAACAAAACCATTAAAATTCTTGTGCAGGTGCTGATTGAGTACGGCCGAAATCAGTTTGGGGGCAAATTGCAATTGCTGCCCCAGTTTGTCGACGGTTAACTCAGGATCTAAAAAAAGCTTCTCCTGTTCCATGGCACGGGTAAGCGATTTCACAACCTGATCAACCGTTTCCAGGGATAAATCGGAACCAGATGGTTTCGTCGCTACTCGGTTGGCAACTTCTGAGCGTGAATGCAGATAGCCTTTAAAACCCAGCCAATAAATCAGGATAGCAATCGGAATATAAATCGGATACCAGCCGAATCGATCCAGCAAAGGACCGCGTGACGAAGGAATAATATAAGGCACCAAATGAATAAACCAGATGACCTGGAAAACCAGAAAAACATGAACAAACTGCCAAAGCCAGCGCACAGATCGAGTCTGATCGGCCTGCTGATTGGATGTACTGGATTGATACTGAAAAAGTAAACGTCTGGTCAGGAATAAATAAATCGTAGCCGATAGCCAGCGGGGAATATCCACGTAGGTATCGTATTCATCCATTACATTTCCCCAGCTCGGCCCGCTTTTCTGCTCAAAAAACCGAAACAATAAACCGATAATGAAAACCCACCCTATAAGTTTCGAGCCAAGATCCAGAATAACTGGATAAAAATGATGTCGCTCATTTTTACCAAACCGAAAATCCGGGTCCAGCATCGACTTGGTGTAAAAGTAGATGAGCGGCCCGATGGGCATAGCAATAATAAGCGGAGTTAAATCCAGAACGAGCATTACCCAGCGATTGGTAATGGGCATTGCCACGGCAAAACTCATAGAAGCCAGTAAGCCAATGAGCGTAGCCAGCAGCCGGTTGGATAATCGAGTCCCTTTCGGATTGAACCACAGCAACGAAGCCAGAATAACTCCCTGAACACTACCCAGCAACAGAATCAGGTCGAGAGGAGAAATGGTCATGCTGTAAACTAGAGAAAGCTATATCGATACTATAACGGATTAATCCTCAATTTTTACCCGGATTTTGTGGGGGGCTGGCTGATTACCGCCAAAATACAAGCCCGTATTATAAGCAAAGGATTTGTCGTGCGTAAACGGTACTGTCTGACCGCCCAACACCTGATATAATTTGCGGGTATAATCAATTTTGATCACCATTTTGGTGGGTGTATTAATCGTCGTTTCGGCTACTTTGAAATCGATTCGCTTACCTTCTACATAAATGTACGCGCCCAGATCGATTCGTTGCCGTTGCTTATTCCAGCGCCAGCCCACTCGGGCTCCATCGACCTGATGCGGAGGAACACCATCAAGACTTTGATCTTTTGACCCGACAAATCCTAGCCCGATTACTTTATTCCAGTCGTCGGCGTCGGCATTCCCAATGTCATAAATACACGAACTGTCGAATGTGACGACGGCCGATACTTCGCTGGGGCTGATGAGTAGCCCTACTTTTCGTTTGGGATTGGGCTCGTGTTCACCGGCTTCGATTTCCACCCAGTCGGGATCGGAGAGTAGAAAATCAGGTACGCAGGCGCTCATGAACAGACTTAAAACAAGCAATAAGAGTCTGGCGGTGAAGGCCAATGGGCTTATTGATCGATCGGAACGGGTCATAATAAGTCGTTGAATGGTTGGTATTGAGCGTTTTCTACAGAATTATGGATTCGATGCGATAAATCTCAAGTGGATTTTTTCGAATACGATGTTGGCTGATTAATGGCAATGTTTTGCAAATAACGCTATAAATGAACGGTTACGTATCCCGTAGGCTCAGTCGAATAGTAAGTACATATCTTTTCAGATAAATGCTTTATAAGCAACCTTTTTGTAATTTTAGCACCTCTGATATAAATACCTTTTCCTCTTTTATGCAATCATCAAATCCTTTATCAGCCGCTCTCGAACCGGGTGGCCGACGAGGTATACCCACCTACATTTACGCCGTTGTTTTCTCTTCCTTCTGTGTGATCATGGGCTTGCTCTGGGACATTATGTGGCACATGAGCATTGGCCGCGATGGTCTATTAGCTCCTCCGCATGTTGTGATCTATGTGGGAGCCATTGTGTCGGGGCTTTTTTCGGCTTATCAGATTCTACATTTAACATTATCTAAAAACCATCCAGGACGCACTGAGGCTGTTCCATTCTGGGGTGTTTTTTACGGGTCTTTAGGGGCCATGTTCTGCGTATGGGGGGCCTTAATGATGCTGACATCAGCCCCGTTCGATGACTGGTGGCACAACACCTACGGGCTCGACGTACAGATCCTCACACCTCCTCACACCATTCTGGCGATCGGTATTATGAGCGTACAGTTCGGTGCTATTGTCGGTGTGGTATCATTACAAAATAGGTACCAAACTAGCTCTGGTATAAATCAGTCGTCATCGACGCAGTTGAAGTGGTTGTTTGCGATTGCCGCCAGCCTCCTGTTGACGATGTTGTTCTCGCTCTTTTCGGAGTCGATGGATCGGGGCGACACACACAGTACTATTTATTACACGACGGCTGCCATTGTATTCCCGTTCTATTTGGTTGCTGTCGGACGAGCATCGCTGCTCCGCTGGCCGATTACGACAATTGCCGCCTGTTTTATGTTATTTATGCTACTACCCAGTTGGGTACTTCAGCACTTTCCCGCAACCCCCCGACTTGGCCCGGTTCTCAACCCGATTACGCACTATCAACCTTTCGTTTTCCCGCCCTTGCTTGTTGTTCCAGGGTTTGTGATGGACTTAATTCTGCATCGATTCGATAATCCTGAAACAGGACGTAAGCTCAACGACTGGTTATTAGCTGTTTTATTGGGCGTTGCGTTTTTAGTAGTACTGTTAGTTGTTCAGTGGCCGTTTGGTACATTTCTTCAAACAGCACCCGGTGCCAGAAATGGTATCTTCTTATCCTATTCCTGGACGTATGGTAGTCCCCCCGAATGGGAATATCGGTATGCGTTTGCTCCCTGGCGATCCCATACATTCGCTGATTTCACAATTGGATTTAGTAAAGCACTGCTCTATGCGATTTTGTCAGCGCGGGTTGGTTTGTTCTGGGGTAATTGGATGAAGCGTGTGGTTCGTTAAATCGCTGAATAGAAAAAATACATGAATTCTAGTCAAAACTATTTTCGGGTGAAATGGCTATTTGGCCTGCTTTCGCTCCTATTGTTATTTACGCATTCACTCATTGTTCATGCCCATGTGGGCAGTTCTGGCGTAATTGTACAGAAACAGGTTGGCAACTATCAATTGCTGATTAGTGTGAATCCCCCTGATGTAGTACCAGGAACGGCTGTTGTGACGGTATTTGTTGAGCAAGGGAGGGTAAGCAGCATTGGGGCAAGACCTATTTATTTCCGCTCTGGTGATAAAGGAGCGCCAACTTACGACGAACTAAAACCGGTCGGTCAGAATCAATACGTAGCTGATTTGTGGTTAATGGATTCCGGTTCGTCGAGTATCGAATTAAGCATCAATGGCCCTGATGGTAAACAGCAGGTTGTTGTGCCCGTTATGGCTGTTGCCACGGCTTTGCGTTCGATGCCCGCCGGAACGGGTTGGGGATTGGCACTAATGGGATTGTTGCTGGTGGTGATGCTGATTACTATTATCGGAGCCAGCAACGCCGATGGCGTGACCACTCCCGATCAGTCGGCATCAGTAGTTCGTAAGCGCCTGATTGGCATGGGAGTCGGTCTAGTGTTGGTTGGCCTGATTTTAACCGGCTGGCGATCCTGGTGGAATAGCACAGCAGAAGAGTATCGGGCAGATCAACTTTATCGACCAGCGCCGATTCAGACATCGGTTCATGTGGCCAATGCTCAGCGGCAATTGACCATTCAATTCGATACAACTGGCACTAGAAATAATCGGCGCATTCGTCGGCTGTTTAGTTTTATTATCCCCGATCACGGTAAACTGATGCACGCTTTTTTGGTCAGATTACCAGGCTTGGATGGTTTCGCCCATTTACACCCCGGCCGTCGCGATTCGCTAACTTATGAATCGGCTTTGCCACCACTGCCCGGTGGGAAATACATGCTCTACGCAGACGTCGTTTTTCGCAGTGGTTTTGCCGAGACCCTGACCGATACGATCGAACTACCATCGTTAAAAATTAGCCCTGAAGCAGCTGCTAACGCCAAGCTAACCGATTCGGACGATAGCTGGGTTGTGACTGAACCGATGGGCGTAAAAACAGAATCGCAAAATATTCCGCATTTAGATAACGACATGGTTACGTGCGGGAAACCTGGTGCCAGTTGTAAACTTTCTGATGGTTCGACTATGCTCTGGATGGATAAACCGGGCACTAGTCTGGAAAGCGGAAAGCTATATAATTTGAAATTTGCGGTAGCCGATGCACAAGGGAAAGCTGCTCCTTTAGAGCCTTATCTGGGCATGGGAGGTCACGCAGCTATTTTGCGATCGGATGGTAGCGTTTATATCCATTTGCATCCTGTTGGTACTTATTCAATGGCCGCTGAAAACTCACTGCTAGGCCGTATTGCCGACACGGCCCGCACGTTTCGTTTTCCGGATGCCGTTCGCTTTCGAGATAGTATCGATACCTATATTGCTAAGCTAAACGCCTTACCTGAAGCAGAAAAAAATAAGTTACTAACCCCAAGTATGTCGGGAATGAATCATACCATGAAGACGAATAACATGGTGGAATTCCCTTATGCCTTTCCACGGGCTGGGCATTATCGTATCTGGGTGCAGGTAAAGCATAAGGGCCAGGTGCTAACAGGGGTATTTGACACCCAGGTGAATGACCCATTGCTATAATTTGAGAAAGAAGTAACCCGCTCAGAATCAGATTTTAGAAAACGTTTGGGTAGCGAGACCGAATTTTTTTTGCAACCAGCGCTTGACAAACGAAGAAAAAGACCTAAATTTGCATCCACAATTCGCCAGGGTATCGGAAGAATTGACAACGCGAAAGTAGCTCAGCTGGTAGAGCGCGACCTTGCCAAGGTCGAGGTCGCGGGTTCGAACCCCGTCTTTCGCTCTACAGAGAGGCACCGAACCCGGTGCTTTTTTTGTAAATGCCGCTTCGGCGGAATGGTTTGCCGGGATGGCGGAACAGGTAGACGCGCCGGACTTAAAATCCTGTGGGCCTCAAGCCCGTGCGGGTTCGATTCCCGCTCCTGGTACCTGATTATCAAGAGGTTATATCACTAGTTGATATAACCTCTTTTTGTTAAGGACAACTTATCAGGATTTTCAGGGATCAAGAAGATCAATGGATTAAGACCAATACTTGTGGAGAGATTTGTATTTTTCTAGGTTTGTGATCTTAGTCAGCTTACTTGTTTTGGTACGTTTTATGCCAATCATCCAGTTCCTGTTATCTGAATTTGTGCTTATCGACAGTAATCAACCGGACCAGTGGATTTACGTAGCACAACGGGATGATTTTTTATGCTTCAGAGTTATTATACCACTACCGCAAGAACAACTTAAACTGTTTGTAAGCTCGTTAATACCTCATTAAATTCGGATAAGGGGAGTGGTCGCCTACGAACTTGAGTGGCTTGCTTGTCATGCCAGCTAAAAGTAAGCAGGTAATAAGTATCACAATGCACGAAGCGTCTACTACCTGCTGGATAATGCTCAATTAGTAGAAGCCGATCTGCCTTGAGTGCGAAGTAATCCACCAACCCTGTAATCACATCACCAAGGGTATGATGCAAGCAACTAGGTTGGCTAATTTCCGTCACGATGGCAATCTGTAAGTGACGATCTAACCGCAATCGGCAGATAGAAGCCACTGTAGCGGTTTGATAAATAAATACGCTCTCCCTCATGGATAGAATAGGACAGAAAGCTTATGCACGCTAAACAGCTTAAGCATCCTTGGCTTTATACAATCGATTAGCCACTTTCTCGACCGTGAGTCCTTGTCCCACAATCGAAAACAGAACAATGATATACGTTAGGGTAACGATTAAATCTTTCCCCTCAATAAAGTCAGGTACGGATAAGGCCATGGCAATCGACAAGCCGCCCCGTAACCCGCCCCAGGTCATCATTAACGTATCCTCTCGCTTCGAATAGAGCCAATAGCGGGATAAAAACAAAGGGATACGAAGCGATAAGTAGCGCCCCACCAGGGTAATGAAAATGGCCGCTAAGCCAATCAGCAGTTCCTGGGATTCAACTGATAAGGTCAGCAGGCGAAATCCCATCAGTACGAATAGCAACGCATTGAGAATGATATCAATGATCTCCCAGAACTTTTCTACGTACACTTCGGTCTGGGCACTCATGGCCCCCTGCTTAGCGTGATCCCCGGTAAATAGCCCTGTGACCACCATAGCCAACGGTCCCGACACATGCAGTGAGTTGGCCAGGCTATAGCCCCCCAAAACGGCAGCCAGTGTGATCAGAATCTCAGTCTGATAGTGATCGACTGAGCGCAGCAAGTAATACAGTACTAATCCCAGTATGAGCCCGAAGGCAACACCGCCAACCGCTTCCTGTGCGAACAAAATGGATACTTCCCGAAAGCCAACTGAAGCTGGCCCCCGTTTGATGATTTCCAGCAGGATCAGAAAAAGCACCACACCAATACCATCATTGAACAAGGATTCGCCAACAATTTTGATCTCAACGGTTTTGGGCACTTTAGCCCGCGTCAGGATGCCTAATACGGCGATTGGATCCGTGGGCGAGATCAGCGCTCCGAACAAGAAACAGTAAAGAAAGTTCATAGGTATTCCGACCAGCTGTAACACCCCGTAGAGCATACCGCCAATGAGCAGGGTTGATAAAAGAACACCCACCACTGCAAAGAGGGCGATACTAGCCCAGGCCTGGCGGAGAGCCCGACTATCGCTGTGAAAAGCCCCCGCAAATAGAAGCCCACTGAGCATCACATCGAACACTACGGTGGTATAGTTAATGCGGCTGATGGCCTGCCGGGTGGGTTCAAGCCAGCCAGGGTAAAGCTTATTTCCCAAGATCAGCAGCAAAGAGAAGCCCAGCGAGATAATCATCAAGCCAATGGTATCAGGGAGCCTGACAAACCGGGTATTGACGTAGGCGAAGGCCGCAGTTAAGACGATCAGTAAATTGATCAGCGTTAGTAATTCCATACTGTAATTTCGTACAGGTGAATGCCCGTAAATAGCCATTTGCCGCTAGCAGATGGCTATTTACGGGCACCTAAATCAAGATGCATTCTAACATGACATCTGGCAAATGGAATTGCCTCGTGTACTAGACTGAAGGGAGGCAATGAACAGCACGAAATACGGAAATGCGCAGTAAACTTTTGCTAATGAGTCGATTAGAAAAACCTTAGAAATACGTTAGCATTCGATTAGAAAAAGAGCAGCCCTTGATGACCATTGAACCTATCCATGTATAAACGTTCCTGTTTGATTACCCGAATTGCCTTCTGCTCGCCATTTTCGGCTTGTGGGTTGTTGGCCATTTGTTCACTCTGGACGTATACGCTTTTCGTTCAGGGTCACAGTTCTTGCTGCTTTTCAAAATACGTTTGCGGTAGGGTCGCTGTTTCGTACCAATAAAAGCGTAGATCCGACAACAATTGCTTCCATTCCTGAAACGAAAACGGTTTGACAAAGTAGGAAGCAGCCCCCAACTGATAAGCCTCCTTGACGTGCCTGAAATTCTCACTCTGCGACAGCACAATGGCAGGCAGCAGTTTTCCCAGTGGGTGGGCTTTGAATAGCCTGAGAAAATCTAATCCGGTTCGCTGCCCTGGTAAAAAAACATCCAATAAGATTAAGCGAGGTCCTTTCCCTTCCAGATTATACAAGTAAACTACCGCTTCGTCGAAGCTAGTGATGGATAGGATATCTGCTTCAGGAAAGCAGGTTTTGGCTGCGCGTTGGAGCACTTCAATAATGGCCAGATCATCTTCGACCAACAGAATTGGAAAGTGAGGCCTACTGGTGGGATTAGAGGACATCAAGACAGCAGTATTTGTCAAATGTACTCAATTTCTGCCAATCTGTGGATTAGAATACCATTAGAGAAGGGTAGACAATCATCAAATTGCGGTTGCTGATATGACCAGACCTATTGATCCCGGTGAGACAAGTTTTGAACTTTTATGCACGCATTGATTCGAAACAGCAACCTTGCCTGCTTTGAAGTATGGTTTCTAATAGAAGGCCTGAAAGTCGTTTAACCACTTATCTTCTCCAACGCCCCTACTGCTCACCTACATTACCTGAATTTATCTCGAGTAAACGTTTCCACTGCTGCTCTAATTCGGAAAGAGGCTGGCTAAAATCCTGACCATCAAAGGCCTCAGCCGGTAGGAACAGTACTTGGTTTCCGTCGATTACCTGAATAGATAATAAGCTATCACCTGTCTTTCTGATTTGACTTAGCACATTGAAGACGATTTCGAGAGTAGGAACCCGAAATGAGAAGTATTTCACCTCTCCTTGAGTAGTAATACTAGAAATAAGAACGAACATAGACGGTCGGTAATTGGCGAAATCTGACCGTCGTGGGAAAGCAGCAAGGGTAGCCAAGCGACAAAACTGGCTAAAAATAAGCACGTTTCCTAATTAAAGAAGGAGGGATGCGCGCCAATAATCGCCCTGGCTTTTGCTGGTAATAGTACTTAATTCCTCACCAGGCTTCCGACATTATCGGGATCGAGTACCTGTTTGAGGGGAGTGGTTCTGTGGATTACTGTCGGTTTCTGGTGCTCAACGGACAACCGGCTTTTAGCGATTCCTTCACTGATCCGCTCTAGTGAAGTTGCCAGATCATCATTGCGGTGCGCTTCCAAGCCCAGTACAATGTACTGGGCTTTTTGATGTAGCTGGAGATTGAGCTCAGGTAAGACACGTTTCCTCACTATATTTTTTCCCGTTTAACAAAGTTTTAGAGCCATTGCTTTGTACAGGTAGCCTACGACAGGCTAGGCTATAAAACAAGCAAAAGTATGAGACAACTCAACGAAGTACAAAAATCAACCAGTAAACCAAGCGTACCGTCCATTCCTTCGGTGGAACGGCGAATGTTCATGCGCCAACTGGGCTTAGTATCAGCCACAACGGCTGCCCTTCTGGCCTCCTGCACCCACGAAATGCCTGAAGCTGCCAATCCGCTAAAGGGCGCTCGCACCGGCGCATCTGTTCTACCCGATGGAACAATTGATTTAGGATCAGGCGACATTGGTATTTCTAACCTGGCTTATACGCTGGATCAGCTAGAAACCGCATTTTATGCGACAGCCTACGAGAAAGCCAATGGCGTTAGCCAGCAAGACCGAAAGATACTCGCTGAACTACACGACCATGAAGTGGTTCACCGTGAATTTTTTAAAGCATTTCTAGGAAGCAATGCCATTCCTATGCTCGACTTTGATTTCAGTGGAATCAGTTTCAATGATCGTAATTCGATCTTCGATGCGGCTCAGCAATTTGAAAACGTTGGGGTAGCAGCTTTTAACGGAACTGGTCCGCTGATTGAAGATCTGGAAGTGCTGAAAATAGCCGGTAAAATGGTTTCGATTGAAGCCCGCCATGCCACCTTGGCCCGCTACATGCTTCAACCCAAATCGTATTTCTCGCTGGGTCATGAGATGATCGATCCGCAGGGACGCGACTGGGCGTTAACACCGGAAGAGGTGGTAATGAAAGCCCAAAAGTTTATCAAACAAAAAATTAGTGTAGCCAATCTGCCAAAATATTAACTCGACTGTCTTATGAATCTGTTTAACATTTTTTCGGAAATTGAAAATAAGGACGCCGAGGCCCTTGAACGGGTTGAGTTTACGCGTCGGAAGTTACTAAAAACAACGGCTTGGGCGACGGCAGGTACGGCTGGTCTGCTGACAACAACCCTCAACAAAGCCTTTGCTGCCGACAGCGATGTGGTGGATGTGCTCAACTTTGCGTTGCTGCTGGAATACCTGGAGGCTGAATTCTACGCCAAAGGTTTAGAAAAAGGGGGCCTGATCCCGGAGAGTGACCGAATGGCATTTATGAAGATTGGCGAACACGAAAAACAGCATGTCGAGTTTCTCAAATCAGCCCTGGGCGGTAGTGCCATTGCCAAACCTACCTTTGATTTTACGGCAAAAGGGAAATACCCGGACGCACTGTCGAATTACGGTACGTTTCTGGTTTTATCCCAGTCGTTTGAAGATCTGGGCGTCCGTGCCTATAAAGGACAAGCTCCCCGATTAAAAGGTAATAGAGATGTACTTTTGTCGGCGCTTAAGATTCATTCAGTAGAAGCGCGTCATGCGGCTGAGGTACGGCTCATTCGCGGTCTGCGCGTTTGGACATCGGAGCAGGAAACGGGCGGTGCGTCAGCGGCCGTCTACGAAGGGGAAAACCTGCTGAAGCATCACGACGCTATTGACTTAATTTCGCTGGTTACGCCCAAGCTAAAACAGCAGGAGGGTAATCCGGAAATGACGGCGGAGAAGATTGTTCGCGAATCGTTTGACGAGCCGTTGACTAAGGAAAAAGTGCTGGCCATTGCCAGTCCATTTGTGGTATAGGCCTTTACTTACAAACATGAGTCATCCCGAATTTTGATTCCATAAGTGGGTGAAAGCAATTCGGATACGATAAAGCGGTGCTGAGGCTTCTCGGCACCGCTTTCCCGTTCGGTG
>NZ_BAAHBD010000005.1:0-141598 GCF_054776975.1 Spirosoma harenae
GAGGAGTTCAACGAAATAATGAGCGCCCTTGATGAGTAAGCCCTTTCCCTCAGAACAGGGAATTAACCGGGGAAATAGTAAATTCTATCCCATTTCGGTACACCCTTTTATACACTGGAAAATATATTTCTGTAGCGATAATGTAGGCGTAATGTCCCTACATTATCAGGATAACTAGGCGTATCGCTTCACTCACACCGGGCTAAGAATGAAGCCTGTCTTACTCAGAGGGTATGATGAATGCCATACATTCACCTGTTCAAAAGGATTCAGTTTGTAAGTCTACAAATGTACAAGCGGGATTCGCGGTTTAATTCGTGTACCTTAGAGGGCTACAAACTAACCAGTACTGAAATATCCAAATGGTATACACCAAACTGAAGTTCGAAAAGATACTGGAATTGTACGTATTTAGAGTAGCCGAAGGGTTTATTGATCGCGTTGACGCTGAGACGCAAGCCAAACTCATCCGGATGATTAACGACATCAACAATGAAAAAAAGTAAAAATTAAGCTTGCAGGAAAGAGTACTGCAAACGGAGTCGCTACCCTTACTCTCCTTCTTACACCAATTTACCGGGTACAGCCAACCGCTGTAGCGGGCTGGCATCTAGGCGGCATTAATTGACTACGCCCCAAATCGTATGAATACCCGATTCTATGGTCACATTCCGATTTGTTCCAATCCAGTCCTGTAGGTCAATACCTCCAGTGTCGCCGATCTTTGGGCTTATTCCTTTACCCACTACAGGGCCAGCTAAAATGCGTACCGGTACCCGACAAACAAACCCTGTATTGGTCTGGATGAAAAGGTAGTTAAAGATAATCGTCATGGTTTGGGGAAGTTATGGTTGGGATTTCTAGCGGCTGAACTAGAAAATAGATTGTTCTAAAAACCCACTTTTAGCATTGAATCCAAAATTGGGTTTATTCGTTGGTAAACCTTGCGGTAGTTAACGTGTGCAGGCCGTATCTATGCAATCGGGAATTCGCAATGATTTCCTAAGCGTCTAGCTGTTTCACCGATCTTAAGATTGCTTTCAATGCAGGTTAACTTCAATGCTCCAATACCTGACTACTTCAACGACTACTTTTTGAGTTGACATCCCAGGAGCGATCGGCATATTTCGTTTTTAGCTGTTGCTAGCCTATGATCACTAGATATTGGCTGCTTCAGGCATACCAGGCGGTCGGTACTTCAGTCAATACCCGTTTTAGTCTCAAGTTTGCTGCCATCAACTACTTTCGCCTGCTGCTGAGCCCTATCCGAGTGGTTTTTATAACTAAAATAACCAATTAACAGGAGTAGGATGCCAATCAGCATGTTGTAAAATGTATTCGATTGGTGGGCAATCGGAGCCTGGTCAACAGACAAGCCTGGTGCCAAAAGCTGGCAAAGAAAGATTCGAGTCATGATAATAGAAGGTAAAAATAGATGCATACTCAACTGGCAGTTAGCTACAGACAAGGTCAATACCGTTTGGCAGTACTATTTTCTTGCTGGCTTAGTAGCCAATCCATGAGCGAGTCTGTTGGCAGAATAAGACCAAGCCGTGAGTCGATGGTTTACGCCATGCCACACAAGTCTTTTTTAATCAATAGCTCATCATTGAGGGTTAGTTTTCCGTTTTGCCCAAAATCATAAAAAGTCCGACCACAGGTGAGGGCTTGATTTCTGTCCCCACTGGCTATGGCCCTTCGGTAAGCCTGCTGCAAGGCTTGCCCTCGTGTATGGCGATTACGGGCCTGCTGAAGAATAAGCCAGAAAGCGCCAATTCCAAACGCCAAGCATACGATTGTTTCCATAGGTTTAACCGATTAGGTATCGGTAATAAGTGAGTTAATTAAATGAGTTGGGCCCGTCAACTCACCCAGCTCCTTCTATTGAGACAGTAGGAGAAAAGTATTCATTGGTCTGAAGCCATCGAATGACTTCCTGGGTTGACGGAAAAACCAACACTATAGCCGGATCGTGAGGCTGATGGCCACAACGAGTTAATTCCATTAATTTGTTGAGCCGACAGGTAATGCTTGGCTGGTTCAGGTTGGGCAGGTGGGTAGCCGGACTCACTTGAATCTGTAGGAGTTCGACCGCGCCCAGCTCTGGCCTGTCGCTATCTAAGAACAAGAGCTCTAGTGACTGGTGGCCCACATGGTTTAGTTCACCAAGTACCTGATTTTTTCGTAAAGGCTGGCGGGTGGTTAATGCCTCGACGGCCCAGTCTAGTAACTGCTTCATACGTTTAGTCAAATTAGTCTGAAGCGTAGTTACTCCAGTTTAGGGTTATAAAGTTGGCCCATACCAGGGGGTAGATGATTGCTCAAAACGGGAACGGCTTTCTTGCCAATCTTTCTCGCTCAGGACATAGATGTCTATGTCCTGCACCGTATCTGTTGAAAATCATGGATGTTTTCTTCTTGTAGGGTGATTGGCAATCACATAGGTTTTCGCCACACTTCCTTCTGTTTGCTCGATCAACAGGACTGATTGACCCTTGGTAAAGCTTTGCATCGAACTAGTCTGGGTATCGGCTAGTAGGTAATGGTAGGTTTGCTGCTGAGCGTCATCATAGGCAAAAAAACGTACGTAAAATGGCATGAGTATGGGCATATACCAACCTGTGGCTGCCACAGCTTGACAATCAAAAAGCAATGATTTCAGAATCGAAAGAAGACTAGTGAAGGCTCGTAGTCAATTAATGGAACGATGGCTACGAGTCTGGATTAGGCCGCTACCTAATACGAGTGAAGTACAAGTCTATAAGCACCTTTGGGGTGTAATTGTTCAACGACTAATGAAAAAGATTTGATTTACTGCCAATGGCCCATCCGACCTTAGGGCCGGTTGCACCAGGTGACTCCATTTAAATCGAAGGAAAAACTTCTAAGAGTTGGTAATCATTTTTCTTCTAGCCGTGTTCACTGGGTAATACCCTAGCCGCGTGCTAGTTTTTCGGCAGTCAACTGCCTGGTTTACTGGTCAACTTCCCCAGTGTAATCCCGAATAAGAAGGGCTAGGTTAACTCCCTAGTTCAGCTTCCTTGAACCATTGTGGGCTAACAGCCTTTTCCTTCTGGCTGCAATACGTATTTCTTCCCGTGATTAGGCACTTGGTAGTAGGCGATCGGATCAATCACCTACTTGAGTAGACCCTACTAAGCAGGGCTTACTGTCACATTGTCTTGCCTGTTTTTGATACTTTATGTATGGAAGGCAGCGCATACCCTATTTAGTCTCACCTTTAATGAACCAATCGCATGCGAATCAATTTTGATGAACTCTTCACAGTGGAAGATGGGGTAATGACCCCTAAAGTGCTGATCAATATTATGAGCGTAATCCGGGGTGGCCCTGAGATCAGTCTGGCCAAAGATTCGCTTACGATTAACGGAGTTGACCCGTTTAGCTGGCGGGGAAAAGACTTGATGGTCGATCTGCGCAAAGCAGGAACGATTCAGGAGTACTATATTCGAGGCTTAGCGATCGGCTAATTCTCGACTGCAATCGGATCTAACAATCAATTTATCAGGTATGGCATCGAAAACACTAGTCATCATCGCTGGGGATGGATCTGTCTCCCCGAAACCCTGGAAAAAAGCGTATTTCAATATGAGTGTTGAGGAGGCAAAGCAACGTTTTATGCAAACGTATCCTCAGTCCAGAGATGTTACGATTGCCAGCGTTGTCTTTAAGGATGAATTTACGATCGGTCCTCATGGGGAAATTTCTTCCAGCTACTATTAAGCCGATCAAGATGCTACTGCGAACTTTTGACGAACAATTCTTATGAAAACCGTATACACTCGTTGGGTATTCAGCCAAACTCACGGCATACTTTTCGTGTCCGTATCGGCCTATCACTTTTCCCAGCAGCGACATTGGCATATGTCATTAAATTAGCTATATGCTGGAAGCGATGAGGATGCTAGAGATGGTTACAGTCATAGGACGAAGTATGTTTTTCTTGCCTAGTTTGATAATAGTGAATGGTACGCATTATTCAAACAAGTAAGCCAGCGGCATGTTATACTACATATCACACGATTAGTTCTTACATCCCCGACTCGTCATTTGGCCGGGTTTTGTTTGGGGTTTACTCTGCTCTATCCTAATCGTTTACCTGTAGAGTTGTTCCAGTGTTTCTTTCTGTCTATTCTATACCAATCTCTCACGTAATAACTTGAGTTGCTTAATATTATCAAGGCAACTGGTTATATTCTCATTTGCTATTTCGACAAGGATTATATCCGTTTCAGAGGGCTCTTCTCCATGCATAGTGATACTGAGTAACATTCGTTCAAAGCCAACTTGTAACTGACCGTACTTATCGATTTGGTGGTCGATCTGCTCAACTGTTTTGGTGCTATGCATATATAATTGCTTCTGTTGAAACTGTTGGCGGTAAGGGGCATCAATACGGGGACGGTTGACCAACCGTTGGCCATTTTCACACCAGAGTTAGTTTTAAGTCGTGGAGGTAAATCTCCACCCATTCATCTCGTACGGATCAGATCTGGGCGCCAAAGTCAGCTACCGCTTGATGGCGCTGCTCGTCAGCTTTTATGTTGACTAGCCTGATGCCAAGACCAGTAAATGTTTGCCCGGCTCAGAGGTTGATCATTTTTTGGTTAAGACGACAGATCCAGAGACCTAATACAGGATTCGTTTTTCTGGTATTGGGAAACTTTGGGTGCGTCTAGAACCTTAGTGACCACGAAGGCAAATTCTTACCATTCTTATTGTTCTTTCCTTAGAGAACAATGTTCGAAGTGTTCAGGGATATAACACGGAGCAATGGAAAACGATTTAATTAATTTTTACCTTGTAGTAAGTATTGGGCCGATCAGAGAGTTTTTCAAAACCGGGGAAGTACAAACTCACATATGGGTAGTTCTGGGGAAAAGGTGCGACTCGTTCATCCGTCCCTGAGTTTCACACTCATTTAGGATGAACGAGTCGCACCTTTTCCCCAGAACTACCCGACATCGCTTACTCGAATTATAGCCAAGGATAAATTAGAGACCGATGGGTGGCTTTACGATCCGTATGCAACTGACTGGACTGCGGTAGCGACGGTCAGTCGCTGCTGGCCACTTGATATTCTCATGAAAAGAATCGTCTCCCTAAACGCTCCCAACTGAGACGAGGAGAGAGTTGAGATCTGCCTCGATCAACCTAGTTATATCCCGGCGAAGCGATCCATCAGGCTGTGCCACCACAACCACTGACCCGCCAAGTTCATCGTTAAATGCAAAAGCAGAAACAGCCCCAAGGCCAACGGATAAGCGGGCTGTAACCTACCCATTCGCCTATCGTCAAGCAGCAACAGCACCAATACCGCTTCAATGGCGAAGAAGCTGCCATTGAGCGTTTTAGCGAAACTATCGAACCAGGGAATGAAAAATAACAGGCGTGTAATGGCGGGCGGCAGGATGATGAGGACGGTACAAACCATATAGCGGGCATGGAGGGCCAATCGGCGTCCATGCCATAAGCTTAAGCCTAGAAACAAGCTAAATAAGATCAACGAGGCAGCATCAATAAAGGACAGCTGATAAACTGCACCGGGTGGGTATGCATCGGCGGCCTCGATCATCAGCTGCATCATCTTGAGTCCGCCAATCAGCAGGGCAGGCACCAGCACAATCGTGCCGATCCAACCCAGTTTTCGATGCCAGGCTAATTGTCCACGCCGATACAAAATAGGTTGTAAGATTAGTAGTACCATCCATAATCCAGCGGATGCTCCATGCAGATGGTGGTAGAGGTCAGTCTGCATGAGCCGGGAAAAATAAGAGCGGGAAAAGCCCAGCCAGGTGATGAGCACGGCTAGCCCAAAATACCAGGGGGCATTGGGATAGAGCAGAGTCGGTTTGCGGGTAGTTGACTTGACGTGGTCTGGGCTAGGCTCTTTCAACTTAGGTAGCAGTCTATGGGAAGGCTTTTTCAAGTAAGATAGGTATAAAACCGTACAGATTAAAGATCGTAGGGTGTGTAGTTACTGCTCAATATTTGGGTTTGGTACTTCCGGTGGTTACTAACAAAACGAAGCTAGCCAATACCAAGGAATTAATCATCGGCTAAATCTCAAGATAGGCTCCCCCTTGAGACGAAGGAGCGTTTATGAATAGGCTCCCATCTTAGACGACGAAGTATTCATGTAGCTGCTCATTAATTCGGGCATTTAAAAAGACACTGAAAGAGTCAGGTCAAATCGAGACTATCAAACCTTTATTGGTATTGTTCAACCCAGTACAGTTGCTTATTAAGTTGGCCCACCGAACTAGCTGGCCATTTTAGACGTAGACCTATGTATCCTCCGTCTCAGGTGGGGGCGATTGGTGAGATCATAAAAAAGGGGAGTAGACCCATTATTCGTCGTTGAATTAGAAAATAAATCGACCACAACTTGCCTGCCTTGGCATGCCTCGTCATGAACACTCAATTTGCATACTAGCCCCTACACCCAGCCAAAACGCTCCAGAAGTCGGTCTTTTTGTTGACGCGATACGGGAATGTTGCTGCCATCGCTCAATACCAGATACGTACCTTCTCCTTTGACCAGTCGTTTTATGTGGCTGAGGTTAACGATATATTGCCGGTGAACACGTAGGAAATTGCGGCTTTCGAGCAGTTCCTGAACATCGCCCAATGTTTTGGAAACCAAATACTTCTCGCCAGTATTCAGCACAAAATGGGTGTAGTTGCTGTCGGATTCGGCGTATAGGATTTGGTTAGTGTCGACAAAAGCCAGGCCATTTGCGTGCGGAAGGGCGAGTCGGGAGGACGTAGCAGCGTGAACGGCTCCCGATTCGCCAGTTGTCGGGTAATACGTTCTTAACAATTCCAGTTGTTCCGTCAGGATATGAGCCGGTATCGGCCAAGATGACGTACTACGTTGGATGGCCTGCTCAGCTCGACCAACGGATTTGACTAAATCGATGGTATCGACGGGTTTCAGTAGATAATCTAAAGCAGCAAATCGAAAGGCCTGTACTGCATACTGATTGTAAGCCGTTACGAAGATGACCTGAAAGGAAATCTCGCCTAACTGTTCCAGCATTTGAAACCCGTTTAACATCGGCATCTCAATGTCCAGGAATACCAGCGCAGGCTGAAGCGAACGTATCGCCATTAATGCCTTCGGGCTTTCGGTAAATTGCCCAACGATCTCAATCTGTGGACAGTGACGCGCCAATTGCATTGCCAGCAACTCCACATTGTCGGGTTCGTCGTCGATGATAACGGTACGTAGCATGCTTAAAGAGTGAATGAGCGAAAGAGTGAATGAGTGTGGTCCGGCATTCCGGTTGGCGTTGGCAATACGCTCTTTCACTCTTTAAATTGGTATGTCCAGCACGACTTTCGTGCCTAGGGGGTCGCCATCGGGGGCCACTAAGTCAAACACCTGCGCCTGGGTGTGGGTATTGTAAAGCTGGTTGATCATCCGAATGCGATCGGCGGTTACCTGCATCCCAAACGACTTATGCATTCCTGCTGACTTGCTTTTTAGTACCTTGGCCCGCTCCCTGCCAACGCCGTCATCGGTGATTTCGACATGTAGTAAATGGTCTCCTGCCTGTTGCACCTCCACCTGCACGGAACCTCCCTCGGGCTTGTGCATCAATCCATGCCAGATGGCGTTTTCCACATAAGGCTGCAACAATAAGGGCGGAATCTGCACAAACTGCTGATCGATTTCGGGCGATACCTGAATCAGAAACTGTACTTTCTGTTTGAAACGCATGGCTTCCAGTTCGATGTAAAGTTGCAGGGCTTCCAGTTCATTTTGCAACGTAACGCGTTCTGAACGAGAGTTTTCCAGCACCAGACGTATTAGTCGGGCAAACTTGGTGAGGTAATCAGACGCTTTGTCGGCGTTGTGCTGGAGGGTATACAGTTTGATCGAGTTGAGGCAATTGAAAATGAAGTGTGGATTCATCTGAGCGCGCAGGGTCGTCATCTCGGTATCAGCCAGTTTCTGCTCGAACTCGGTTTCGAGTTGGCGCAGGTGTTGCGCTTCCAGCTGGCGATTCTGGCGATTGTTGCGGTACAGAAAGAAAGCCGCCAATAAGGCCACAACCAATAAACCTAGTAAAGCATAAAGGCGCAGTTGATTCTGATAAGCCAGCGCATTCGCTTCTAACCGCCGTTGGGTAGCGGCCTCCCGCTCCCGATCTTCGTAAGCTGCTTTTTCCGCTTCTCTTACTTTTTCCTGGGTTTTCAGGCTGTCTTTAGTGGCTGTTGCAATGAGGTGGTATTTAAGCGCTTCAGCTGCGTTTGACGTTTTATACAGGTCGAAAAGCAAGCTGGCCGTTTGAATGATGTAGATGGTCTCTTCTCGTTCCAACTGAATGCCCAGTGCTTTTTTGGCGTAAAATCGGGCCGAATCCAGTTGATTTCTGTCCCGAAAAATCTTGGCAATACCTTGGTAGGTTTGCCCATTTGGTTTGCCCCCTGATGCCGCAATCGACCGACGAAAATAGCGCAGGGCCAGGTCCGGCTGCTTTTTTTCATAGTAGAGTCTCCCCAATGACACATACCTATAATTGAGATTGCGTTTTTCTTTTAGCGCAATCTGTTCGCTTTTTTGCAGATAAAATAAGGCTGAATCTAGTACATCCCATTCAAGGTAGAAATCGCCCAGGATTTCTTCGATTGGTTTGGGGCCTATGGGCAAGTTTTCTTTGCCAATTAATTCCTGGCTTAACTTATTGTAGTATAGGGCTTTTTTAAAATCAAATTTGCTGTAGGCATAGCCCAAATAGTTGAGGGAGATCAACAGTCCAGGCTTGTCATTTCGCTTTTCACAAAGCTGTTTGGTTTCCATTAGTATCGGGATGGCCTTGTAGTAATCCCATTCGACCAGACAGAATCCAAGTTTTTGCCCGCAAAGGATCGTTCCTCTATCGAAATGGATCCGTTTCGCCAGGGCGAATCCCCGCTGCCCATACTCGATGGCCGCCTTTTTATGCAGCCATGTGTATACGGCCGTCAATTGCGCATAAATCAGCACACGGTCTGTATCGCTTTTGGCTTTGGCTAATTCGCGTATCAAGCTATCATGCTGCATGACCCTGGTATCCGTTTGGGCCGAGAGTAGGTGGGCATGCACAAAGAGAAGTAAACAAACCAGAACGTTTTTCATCTAAGGTAAGCCAGCATAGAGGGGTGTAATTATGAGCCAAAGTACTGATAAGCAGCCGTATTATCCACTTCTTCCAGGACGAATGACCTCCTATTTCGCGTAAGTGGTTGCTTTTTTCGAGTAAACCGATTCATACACCGGTTAAACGCTTCGCTCAAGAATTTCGGCCACTGACGCGAAATTCTTCACCACTAATCCTACTTCACTTGAGGAGCCTGTTTATACCTGCTACGTTTGGATCAGTCAACCGGCGGGATGCCCCGCTACTCCTAAAAACAGCTCCATTATCCCATGAAAAAGTTACTTTATTCCCTATCTGGCACCCTACTGCTTGGGCTCACTCTTTCGCTCGTCCAGGCCCAGTCCAATGCCCAAGCTCAACCGACACCGCCTGATAACGATACCGCTCTGGTAGCTGCTTTCCTCAACGACATTACTAGTGGTCACTACGATGCCGCCCGCAATCGAATGACTGACGATTTTCGGGCCTATGGTCCCGACTACGACGATTATGTATCGGCCGATAATCTGCTACAGCGTTCCGAACGAAATCAGTACCTGTTTACCCATCAGAAGCTGACTATTGACCAGCTAAAATCGGTAACGGTCACTACGGGCGAGCGAAAGGGGAAATGGGTGTTTGTCAAGGGCGTTTGGTCGGCCGAGGATGGTCGGCAACGGGGAAACCCTATCCGGATGACCTTCCACGAGCTGTTCCGTCTGTCTAACGACAAAATTGATCGCACCTACATCAGCTATGGTAACGATCAGATATTCTATGATCTGGGTTTCCCGCTCTATGCTGATGGACCAACGCATTTGCCCTTAGCCACGAAGAAAAAGTGATAGCAAATTATCGATCTGTATACCCCCAATTTTCATTTACCAACCCTCAATTCACACCATGAGAAAGCTCCTTATTTACACCTTGCTTGGCCTGATTAGCCTGTCGTGCCAGAAAACCAACAATGACCCCGCACCTGATACCTGTAAACTTAGCACCTCACCGAGCGTAAAAAATAGTACCTACGATAGCAACGGGCGGGTGGCTACTCTGTCGACAGAAAGTTTCAATGACACCACGACGGTACTTATCCTCAGCACATTCACCTATGACACGGCAGGTAAGCTAACTAAAACGGGTTATACGTCAAACGGCAATCCCATTTCAGAAGAAACATACACCTACACAAACGGACGTATCACGCGGGTCAATTTTAGTGGACCTAACTCCCCAACGGGCCTTAACAATCTAAGCTACGACGCTGCCGGGCGGCTGGCCCGCTATAGTGTTGAAGTAGGTGGAAAAGTGCAGTACGTGCAAACCTACGCGTACAACGCGGATGGTATATTGACCGAACAGGCTGTAGTGGATGAACAGGGGAATGCCTTGTTCAAAGTAGTGACCAAACCCGTTGGTACTGTTAAGTCGCCGGAACAATTGCTCATCCGTAAGGGCCTTCCTTATTTACTACCAACCGGTGAACCACTCGTGGCGGCTGAGGGGAATATCGGAACGGTAAAAGACTATTTTTCAATAGATGATACGGGAAAATTGGTTTCTGTTGGCAGCCAGAAAATAACGGCGCTGAAAACCAACACCCAACAGTATCTCACCGAGATGACAATGGCCGATTCCGATGGTAAGAATCCGTTAATCGTGAATTACACACTCAGTGATTGTCCTTAAGAGTTAACCCAGACTGTCCACATGATGAAAGTCATTAGCCTAGTATTGCTTCTACCCATATCTTCCCAACTGGCTCAGGCTCAGACAACCCTAAACGGGACCGTTCATGATGGTGCAGGTCGTCCTATACCCTTTGCCACCGTAGCCCTGCTCAATGCCCGCGATTCGAGCCTGGCCAAAGGTTCTGCCAGCGACCAGCAGGGGCTGTATAGCTTCACCAATGTCCGAGCCGGTCACTACATCGTACGGGCTACTGCTGTTGGCTACCAGAAGAGGCACTCGAACGTAGTGGAGGTAACAAACCGACCGACCGACGTAGCACCCCTCATGTTACCTGAAATAACCGGCAAACTGGCCGAAGTTCAGGTACTGGCCAAAAAACCATTTGTTGAACAGCAACTCGACCGCATGGTGGTCAACGTAGCGGGTAGCATTGTGGGGAGTGGCAGCACTGCGCTCGAAGTACTCGAAAAATTGCCGGGCGTAACGGTCGACTACCAGCATGAACGTCTTCAACTCCGGGGTAAAGACGGCGTCATTGTGCAAATTGACGGCAAACAGACGTACCTCTCGGCACAGGACGTAGTGGCACTGCTCCGTACCATGTCGAGCGATAATATTGCCACGATTGAACTCATCACCAACCCCGGTGCCCGTTACGACGCGGCTGGCAACTCAGGCATTATCAACATTCGGCTCCGAAAAAACGCGGATCTGGGTACAAATGGCACACTCACCTTAGCCGGTGGGTCAGGCCGATACGACCGGGAGCGGGGCAGCCTGCAACTGAATCACCGGAGTCAAAAACTAAACCTGTTTGGCTCCTATAGCCTGAATCGGAGCGGCACCTACTGGGATTTTACATTTAATCGAAATCAACCTGATCCCTCACCCGATGATGCCAGCCGACGTAATATTGTTACTGCCACGACGTATCAGATCACGCGCGATCTAGGGCAAAATGCCAAAGCCGGATTTGATTTTTCGCCCACGAAACAAACCACACTAGGTGCCGTCTGGACAGGTTTCTGGAGCGATCATCGTTCGGATACGGACTTGCCCGCCAACGCCAGTTTTCGCCGACAGGATAACCTACCGGCCTACTATCAGATTCAGACCGATAAAAAAGAGAAAACCATCAGTCAGAATCAGGTTATCAATTTGAATGGACAACACCTATTCGGGGAAAAGGGCACCAAAGGCCAGTTGAGCGCCGATGTAGATTACGGCCAATTCAACAGTGACTTTACGAATAGTCTCCTGACACGAACGCTAATGTCGATCGAAAGTCCGGCCAAACCGGCGCAGGTATTGATCACCACCCAGCCGACAACGGTGGACATTCGCACCGCAAAAATTGATTTTATCCGTACGCTACCCATTGGCTGGAAACTCGAAACAGGCCTGAAATGGGCATCAGTCAAAACAGATAACGACCTGGCGCTGCGTACTGGCCCACTCGAACAGGTGCAATCCGATCCGTTGCTATCGAATCGGTTTCAGTACACCGAGCGAGTGGGCGGGGCTTATGCAAGCCTGTCGGGTAAACTGGGCCGGGGCACCGGGCCCAAAACCGAGGTGCAGTTGGGGCTGCGGGCCGAGCACACCCAGTCGGAAGGTCGGTCGCTGACGCTCAACCAGGTGGTGCCACGCACGTATTTCAATCTGTTTCCGAGCCTGTTCGTAACCCGCGCACTGGCAAAGGGCCAAACGATTTCCCTGTCGTACAGCTACCGCATCGACCGGCCTAATTACCAAATCCTGAATCCAGCCCGGAGTTTCGTCGATCCGTATTCGTACCGGAAGGGCAACGCCTTTCTCAAACCCCAGTATACCTCGGCGGTCGAGTTGCGCTACGGACTCAAAAGCGGGCTATTCGTTTCGGCAGGTGCCAATTTCACCATCGATCTGGTTAACCCGATTGTGTACGGCACAGGGGGCAATGCGTCGTACATCATCTGGCAGAATGCCGGTAACGCACAGGGGTATATGCTTACGGCAGGCTGGCCCCTAACCCTTATGAAAGGCTGGCAGCTCCAGACCACCCTGCTGGGCTACTACAACCAGTTTCAGGTAGACTATGAAGGGCAGGCGGTACGGGTAAGCAACGTAGCGGGGCGTATCAATGGTAACAATGCCTTTACGTTAGGCCGGGGCTGGACGGCTGAATTGACGGGCTGGATAAAAACGCCTGCCGTCCAAGTGCTCGACCGATCCCCCTGGCTTGGGTCGCTGGATTTGGGTCTACAACGCGCCGTGTCACCGGTATTGAAGTTGAAGCTCAGTGTTCAGGACGTCTTTCACTCCAATCGGTTTGCGAGCGCAATGAGTGTGCCCGGAAAATTCTCGTCGGATGGCAGTTTTTATATGGATACACGCGTACTTCTGGTTAATCTAACGTATTCGTTTGGTAATCAGAAAGTAAAAGCCGTCCGGCAACGACGTAGCGGCTCAGATGACGAAACCCGGCGGGCGAATTAATGGCCTTCATCCTCTACCCTATCACCTGAACTCAATACGTTATCGAACGACTGTCTTATTGATCACAAGCTGTTTAAGAAAGGCACAAACATTTAGACCAGCTTACTTGATTAGGGCCAACTTTTATAGCCAGGTACTATTGATCGCAATCTCAGAAAAGGCTACTCTAATGCGACGTTGAGTTGGGTAAATGACGCTTCAAAAACTCATTTACGGCGCTAAAAAATAGGTTGGGCTGTTCAACATTGACGAAATGACCCGCTTCATTGATACCCCGTACTTCAGCCTGGGGTAGCGCTTGGCTAAGCGAATAAAACGTGGTGGCTCCAATAGAATCTTGCCAGCCGTAAATAATCAGGGCGGGTCCCTTGTAGGCTTTCAGCGTCAATTCTAGATTAAATCCTTCCCGGCGCAAGCTACTCCACATCAGCGAACCCATGGCTCGATTTCTAACCCCTTTTTCTACCTGAGCAAAAACACGAGCTAGTTTTGATCGATCATAAACCGAATTAGCGGTCCTTATTCGTCTTAGTTCTCGGGTGGCCAGTTGAGGGTCTTTTTTGGCCGTGGGGGAATCTAACCAATAATTGATCGCACTGGTATCCGAAAGTTGGTAACTCTTCTGTTCACTGGCGTTAATAATGGGCGAATGAGCCAGGTTAATTTCGCCACACCCATTCAGGATAAGCAGGCCAACCCGGTTAGGATAGCTAGCTGCATAAGCTGCGGCTAACATACCACCCCAGGAATGGCCATACAGATTTAGTTTAGTGACCCCTAAGCGCTTACGAAGTAAATCCAGGTCATTTATGGCGGAGTGAATATTGATCGTGGTGCTATCCAGGGGTTTAGTCCAGGAGCGCCCCGTACCCCGCTGCTCAAAGAGGATGGCTCGGTACGACTTAGCCAAGCTCTCCACTACATCGGACTCTTGTTGGGCGCTAATGCCTGGTCCGCCACTCAATACCACGATTGGCGTACCGGTCCCATAGGTATGATAGTACAAAACCGCCTGATCGAGCACGAGTGAATCGGTCTTCTGAGCCCATGATTGAGTGGGCATGAATGGCTGCCAAAAGACGAGAATGAGTAGATAATACTTCATTTGAGGTGGCGATAGAGGCTGAGTGTGTTTTGGCTCCTTTCTGGAGGAGGCCAGCTTTGGGTTTATTTCTTCAATATCGCTAATTTTCTGTAGCTGCATTAGTAGCTGCATTAATTGACTTAGTAAATGGTCTTCATCACCGCTATGTTACGGGCTGGTAGAGCAATAGGAACAATCTTGATGGCGATGCGTCTTTTTGAGGATGCCAGTTCGGCCAGGAATAAGTATGGTAGTCAATATTACCCTAGACCCTTAATTGCATTTAATAAAAGATTGTACCCTCTGATTTTACAGTCTCAAGATTCGCTCATTTTGGGTTAGCGAATAACCATCTGGCAACAAGTCGGACATATCGAGGCATAATCACAAAGGTCATTAAACCTACAATAATCCCACTCGTTAGTAAAGGCTTAACTAAAGGAAAAGCCAAAAAGGGAACCGCCGAAAAAATAGGGGCGAGTAGCCAGGGAACCAGTATACTGAGGGGAAAAATGGCCGACAGCGTGATCAGAAACTGTTTATAAGCCGGTGCTAATTTCCTGGTTTGGGGTGGAGTGAACCAAAATTCAAGACCCGTTTTTAGTTGAATGGTTTCATCCGCCTGCAGCAATGGCCGCACTTTTTCAATCAATTGCTGGCGAGTATCGGACTCAAGCCAAGCCCGTAGATTCGCTTCGGAATCAAAGTGAAGCACAATAGTGAATGGCTGGGAAGCCTCATGGGGTCGAATTATAGTTACGCCACGATGCCCGGCTGCTTTCTGGGCTAGTGGAACAATTTCGGTTAACCAGTTTTCATAGGCTTGCATGTGTTGCTTGGTAGGGTGTTGCAAGATAATGGTGGTAACAGCGCTGTCCATTTCGATCGGTGTCTTTGTGGGCATAATCGGATTGGTAGGGGTAGCTTAAGCCTTGGGGTGACACCAGGGGCAGGTAGGTCCATCCGCATTGGTTTAAGCACGCATAGTCATTTTAAATGAACCGGGTTAGGGGTTAGGGTTAGTGACCTAAGCCATCTTTGTCCAGACAAAGATGGCTTAGTTTTCTGTCCAGTAAAAGGTAGCAAGTCTAATCTCAGAAAATGCTTCTTAGTGAGACGAATCGAGATTTGAGTAACTATAATAGGGGCGTTTAATAGGACACTGTCTACCTTTCCTACTGCCTGGAAAAGTACGAAATCATAAGAGGGCTATGCTGTCAGAAGCACTCAATCACTACCAGCAACCAGCCAAGGAGCGCTCGAGCCGATCAATCGTTAGCCCATACTGCGCCAGTAACTTGCTCTTTCGAGCTCCGTCGCTCAAACAACATTGAGCACTTTCCCGTAACTCGAGCATCTGAATGAGTGTGTCTTCCAGATTAGCCCGGTAATCCAGACGCGACTGCACCAACCGCGCTTTCAGGGCCGCTACCGATCCCTGATGAGACTGGGGGATGGCCAAGGGGACAGCCAAACAGTGTTCCCACTGCTGTTTCAATTGGTGAACGGGATTCCGCCAGCCACCTTGATTGAGCTCCTCGACCGCTAGACCGTACCGACCGCGCCGATCAACCAACTCAGCGGTTAAAAAGACATCCCCGCCTTGTTGGACATGGAGCATAAAATTATAGGCTTTCTCCAAGTCATCGAACTCACAGTGGAACTCTTTGCTATGGTGTTGAGCAGTGATGGTACAAATGTTTAGCGTCATTACGGGGCAGTTCTACTGGCAATGTAACCCTAAATCGGTACAAACGTTCTCCGCAGTAAGCAAAAGGGCCAGGGAACGATGAATGAGTGCCGTGTTACGGTTGGCTGAAGAAAAAATAACCACTCTCGTTTGACTCCTCGATGAATAGGCTCACCTTTGAGCTAATCAGTTCACACTGAGTTTCTTCTCCGTCTCCTCTTGTTAATGCTGCCGGTCAAGTCACTTCCAAACCAGCCGGTCGTATGGATCAGCCAATCATGCTCCTTAAAAATACCCAAGCTCGCTTGCGGTTTACCCAAAATTGCCGGGTATTGAGCGCTAAAATCACCACGCTCCAAACCAGCAATGAACGTCTGTCCCATCGGTTAGAGGCCCTGATCGACCAGCAGGCCCGGTTGATTGATCGGCTGAAGGATTTACTAGCCAGATAGCGTTAGCGTCTTTTGGATGCATGCTGGAGGGCTTTTAGCTTGGTCTCCAGGACATCCATGCGGTGCAGGAGATTGGCTTTTATCTGCTGGAGTTGGTGCTGTCTTCGGTTGATTTGCTCAGCTTGCCACCGATAGTAGCTAATTCGATCTTGGTAGTTAGCCGTAGATTGCCGGGGCAGTTCGTTCTGCTTGTTCATTGATAGAAGAAGTGCTCTTCCAACTATCATATGAAGATCACTCTCTATAAAGATACTGATTCATTGGCCATGTACCAAGCCTATAGGGTGAGCTTGAAACCGCCATTGTAGATAAACCCATCCGTTGGTGCCCAGATATCCACAAAGCGCGGGTTCTGAATCGTACCCGTGTACATCGGCTCGAAACGACTTTGACGCACGTCCAGGAAGTTTTCAAAGTTGACAAACAAACTGAATTGCTTCCAACGCCGTTCGGCTGAAATGCCCATCATCCAATACGAGGGCTTTCGGCTGCCATCCCGAATGGTTTGATGGCCCACGTAAAATAACTCGTACCCGATCCGCAGTTTCTCTTCGATTTCATAAAGAACCGTCGTGTAAAGCCGATTTCGGGATGTGAACGGATTTTGCCGAATTTCGGGCATGCTGGCCAGGGGGCTATAATCGGTTTTGGCATCAATGAAGGTGTAACCCAGATAAACCGACAGATCGTCATACGACAGCTTTACGTTGGTTTCCATGCCCCTGGAAACCAATCTTCCTGCTGCGCTGTAGAATTGATAATAGCCATCTGAGGCAGGCCTATCCTCCAGTAACAAGGCGTGCTTCAACCGCGTATAAAAAAACAGATGATTGATCGACAGATTGATCTCGTCGGAAAGCTGGGTTCGATAGGTAAAGTCCAGATTACCACCCAGCGAGGTTTCATTTTGCGTAGTGGCTAAGTCAATCGGACGAATCGCCTGAAAGGCTTGTTCTTCGGCTTCTTCGGTAAAGATAGTGGGTGCTTTATACCCCATGCCTCCCCCGGCACGAATGGAAAAAGAGGGTGAGAGCTTATAGAGAGCCGATACCCGAGGGAGCAAAAAGGCGGTTCCCCGGTTGATGTAATCTAGCCGCAGCCCCGTTTCTAGGACCAATTTGGCCGATGGTTTCCAGTTGCTCTGGGCAAATGCCCCTACCGTGTTGAGCGAGTAATCTAAGGGGATTGACGGAGCGTTGTTTTGACGAAACTGGTCCGTCCATAGATTCGCGCCTAATACCCATTCAAAAACTGGATTGGGGCGGCTGTAGGTCAGCTCCGAATACGTGGCCAGTTGATGCCCACCAAACTGATACGTCGGTCGCGTTAGATCACGAGTAAAATACCCGACGCTATTTTTAAGGGTGAGTACGTCCTTATTGGCGTAGGTCTTATCGAAACGGAATTGGGTGGAAAGCCGGGCTGTGTTGTTGCCTTCCACATACTGGTGCATGTTGTCAGTCCTCCTGCCAATCACCTGCATATCCCCGCCCAGGCGATCTTCAAACGTGCTATTGATGCCTAAACTGATCGTAGTCGATGGATGGACATACCAAAACCATTTGGGGTTGATCGTGTAGCGGGTGTAGTGGGGAATATCCGAAAAGCCGTCTTTATTGACATCATAGGCGGCCTGGCTGTTACGAGCCACGTAGAGGGTCAGTCCTGTTTTGCCAAACTGCTGGCTGTAAAAGCCGCTCAGATCGAGCGCGCCCGTTTGGTTGATGTTGGCCAGAAAAGATAACTCTCTCTCAGCGGTGGGCTCTTTGGTGACCAGGTTAATTAGTCCGGCAATCGCTCCGCCCCCATACAAAGTTGATGAAGAACCTTTGACCACTTCGACCCGCTTTAAATTCAAGGGGGGAATTTGCAAAATGCTTAATCCGCTGGCAAAGCCGGAATAGAGCGGAAAGCCATCCTGAAGCAATTGCGTATAGCGTCCATCCAGCCCCTGAATCCGAATGGTGGTATTAGCCGACGTAGGCGAGGTTTGCTGGGTTTGAATGCCGGTGCTCTCCGATAAGGTCATGCGGATATTGCTAGGCTGCATGCTGGCTTTTTCGTCTAGTTCCCCGGCTGAAATGACCTCTACTCGGGTGGGAATATCACTAATCGTGCGACTGCTGCGCGTGGCGGAAACCGTAATTTCAGCCAGCTCTTCGCCAGTAGGGGATAAAGCGAATTGAAGTGTATCCGTTGTCGAAAGAGGAAAGCGGTATTGGCTTTGGCTGGATTTATAGCCAATGAATCGAGCGATCACCTCATACGAACCCGCCGGAATGTTGGCTAAAGTAACTAAGCCATTGGCATCCGCTGCGGCTTCCAAATTAAGCGCCGTTAGTTGAAGGGTAGCCCCTGGTAATGGAGACAGCGATTGCGCATCGACAATGCGGGCACGGAGGATGGATTGTCCGGCTGCGGATGTAGCCATCATCAGAAAAGGAAGTAGCCAGTATCGCCAGCGCAGTCTCACGCGGTAAAAATAAAGCTTTTGGCTAACCAAGCTTGGCTAGAACGCTATTTCGTTGCCTATTCTATCAAAAGGCTCATTTTTGGGACGACGAGAGATTAGCGTATCTGTAATTCGGGCGTTTCACGAGACTATATGTGAACGGGAAAAACTACGCAGCGTAACATAGCCAATTGCGCCAGCTAGGACTGAGCCCAGAAGAATGGCAAACTTACTTCGAGAAAGTAACGCTAACTCCTCAAAAGATAGGTTGGCGACAAAAATCGAAATGGTAAACCCGATGCCCCCCTAAAATTCCAATCCCAATGATATGCTTCCATTCCGCCCCAGAAGGCAGCGTGGATATACCCAGCTTTACCGATATAAACGAGAATAAAGAAATGCCGAGCGGCTTACCTACCAACAGGCCCAGCAAAATACCAAGCCCTAGGGGCGTTGTTAGGCCCTCTACCATGCCATCTTCAAACCGAATGTTCGTGTTTACTAGTGCGAAGAGGGGCATGATTACAAAATTTACCGGCCGAGCGAGTGCATGCTCCAGTTCCTCAAGAGGTGAGCGCCCGTTGATCTGATTAGCTGGGATCATGAGCGCCGTCAGCACGCCTGCAATAGTGGCGTGGATACCAGAATGATGAATGCAATACCACAACACGAGGCCAGGAATGAGATAGAAGAATAGGTTTCTAATGCCGCCCCGATTTAGAGCGAACAGTAGCAACACAATCCCACTCGCATATAACAAGTATAGGATGTGTAAACTGGTCGAATAAAAAACAGCGATCACAATAATGGCTGATAGGTCATCGACAATAGCCAGCGCTGATAAAAAGATTTTCAAGGACATCGGAATCCTGTTGCCCAGCATCACAATGATTGCTAGAGCAAAGGCCACATCGGTCGCCATTGGGATGCCCCACCCTTTAGCGGTCGGTGTTCCTTGATTGATGAGTGCGTAAACCAGGGCCGGAACGATGACCCCTCCCAAAGCGGCAAAAATGGGAAGCGCGGCTTTTTTGATCGAGGCTAATTCGCCGTAAAGCGCTTCTCGTTTGATTTCCAGACCAACTAGCAGAAAGAAGACAGCCATTAGCCCGTCATTGATCCATAGTAAAACCGAGTGGCGCAAGTGCAGGAAGTATGAGTCAAATCCGATCTCTTTGTTTAACAGCCAGTCAAAGCCTTCTGCCGCAGCGGAATTAGCCAGCAGTAAGGAAGTGATGACACAAACTAATAAAAGGATACCCGGAAACGTCGGCGATTTGAGAAAGTTCTTGATGCTTCCTAGGTATTGATATTGCATTGAGATTTGTAGCAGTACTGGTCAAAGTTCGGAATAAAGGATCATAATTGAGCAAAAGGCATCCTTAGAATAAGCTTAGAAAATTCTCCTCAAACGCTTCTAAGTGATACAGAAAGAAATTTCCATATTCTCATTCCTAGCATTTGATACAATACATTGACGGATCATGCACAAGTAGTTAGCCTATAAGCATTTACTTTGACTGATAGTAGGCAATCCATTTAACCTCGATGATCCGGTATTTCATACTTGTGCTTTTTACCGCCTTGATCAGCTCGTCAACATGGGCGGCTAACACCAATAATCGATATGATTCTACCCAGGTCAGAATCAAAACTGATTCGCTCAAGCTGATGGATAAAGTCCGTAACCGACTTATTCCCGTGGCTTTATACATGCCTCAATCGTCAACTGACCCCTTAAAGCTAGCCGTACTCAGTCATGGATACGGGGGCAGCAATAAAGCCTATTCGTTCATCGCTCAGAATTTAGTTATCCATGGCTATTTGGTCGCCAGTATTCAACATGAACTACCAACCGACGAACCCTTACCAATGAGTGGCAACCCTTATGAAGTTCGAATGCCAAATTGGCAACGAGGTTCGGACAATATTCTCTTTGTTATTAAAGTACTCCAAAAACTGAAACCGAATCTGGATGCGGACCACGTGTTATTGATCGGTCACTCAAATGGCGGGGACATGACGATGTTGTTTGCTCAGCAATATCCAAGTTTAGTAAATCAGGTAATTTCGCTGGATAATCGACGGATGCCGCCACCGCGAGTGCGGCGGCCTCGCATCCTATCGATCCGTTCAAGTGATCAGGTCGCTGACAAAGGGGTGCTGTCCACCCCTGAAGAGCAGCAGCAATTCGGTATACGAATTGTTCAACTGCCAGCCACGATTCATAATGATATGTGGGACGGGGCAACTCTAAGTCAAAAACAGGAAATTAATAAAGCGATATCCGACTTTATTAAGTGAACTAACACGACCGCATCGTTTCAGACAGGCCTGGCAGCATGCTCGGTACTGAAATGGACAGGAATATATAAATAGTATTCCTATAAAAGGCCTCAGCCTGAAATTGAGAGATTTGTGTATCGATAATTCGAGCGTTGCAGGAGATGAGGTTATGCATGGGAATCAGACTTTTCTCGTTGTGGTAATTCAATGGCAAACGTAGCTCCTTCACCCGCTTGGCTCTCCACTCGAAGCATGCCGCCATGTCCTTTAGTGATAATATCATAACTTAGTGATAAGCCTAATCCGGTTCCCTCTCCCGTGGGCTTGGTGGTAAAAAAGGGCTGGAAAATCTTGGCCTTCACCGATTCCGGAATGCCCGTACCGTTATCCTTCACTTGAATGATAACCCCATCAGCTAGCCGACGCGTACGAACCTCAACGGTTGGCTTGTAGTCGGGATCAGGAGTTTGTTTAGCTCGCTCTGAAACGGCATAGAAGGCATTGTTATAGAGGTTCAATAAAACCCGTCCAATCTCTTGAGGGGCTACTGCCACGGGTTTCAAAGTCGGGTCAAAATGGGTGACTAACTCACAGGTAAAGGATTTGTCCTTTGCTCTCAGGCCGTGATAGGCAATCTTGAGGTATTCATCCGCTAAGGCATTCAGATTGGTAGGCCTTCGTTCACCCGACTCAGAACGGGAATGTTCGAGCATCCCCTTAACGATGCTACTGGCCCGGCTACCGTGGTGATGAATCTTTTGCAGATTTTGTGTCAGGTCATTGGCGATAGCTTTGGCTTCCTGAGTATCCCCCCGATCCAGTTCGTCTTTTAATTCGTCAACTAGCTCAGCACTCACTTCGGAGAAGTTGTTGACGAAATTCAAGGGATTCTGAATCTCGTGGGCGATACCCGCTGTCAGTTCGCCCAGGCTGGCCAGTTTCTCTTTCTGAATAAGTTGGGTCTGGGTAGCCTTCAAGTCGTTGAGGGTTTCTTCCAGATAGTCGCGCTGCGTTTCGATCTCCTCCTTCTGTTGATGAACTTCGGCCGTACGCTGGGCAATCCTTTCTTCCAAGAGCTGATTTTCCCGACGTAAGGTTCTTGACCGATAGGATATATACGCACGAAGTAGGCCCGCGACAATCAACGCGTACAATATATACGCCCACCAGGTTTGCCACCAGGGGGAACGGATGGTCACCTGGAGGCTCGTTCCGGTTTCGTTCCAGACCCCATCCGCATTGGCCGCTTTGAGCTGAAAGGTATAGGTGCCGGGCTGTAAATCCAGAAAGCGGGCTTGCCGGGTGGCGCCTAAAGGCACCCAGGCCGTATCAATTGGGCATAATTTAAACGCATATTCCGATTCGCCACCCCGGTTATAACTCAGCGCGGCAAACTGGAAGGTAAGATCACGCTGGTCATGAGATAGGATAATTTCGTTCGTGACCGAGATATGACTGGGTAATTGGCCGCCAGGACCAAGCGTAGCGGGTCGACCATTAATGAGTAGATCGGTCAGGACGACGGGTGGTGGTATGGGGTCGTCCTGAACCTGCTCGGGGAAGAACGCAACGACATCCCGATCACTGCCCGCATAGACTTCACCAGTGCTGGAGACCCAGCTGGGCGTGAATAAACCCTGTAACCCGTTGCGCTGGTTAAAGTGGCGAATTTGATCCGTTTTGGGATCTAGCCGCACCAACCCGTTGCCCGTTCCAATCCATAGTATACCTTGTTTGTCGCGATGTACACTAATCACGGTATTACTTGGCAGGCCGTTCGCGCGGGTAAAGTGTTTCAGAATCCGCCCCTTGTCATTGACCAGCCAAAGGCCAGCCGTAAAATCACCCACCCAAAAACAGCCCGGTCGGGTATCGGCTAACAGACACTGGACACTGGAAAGGCCGTTTGCCTCGGTCAGGATGGTGGTTAATTTGCCCGTAATGGGGTCTAGCACCTGGATACCACCGCTTAGCGACGTGCCAATCCAGATACGTTTCTGAGCATCTTCTGCCAGCGATAACACATACGTGCTGTGTAAACCAGTGAACCGCCGTTTACGGGCTAATTGGGCCATAGCTTGACCTTCGGCCGCTGAAAGGGCAATGCATTGGATGCCCCACAACTGGGGGTGATAGGGAGGAGCTACTTCCCACTGACCGTAAGCGTAGGTGTCATTGGATCGATATCGCAGCCGATAGTTGCCTGCTTTCAGGTGAATAACGGCTATCTGATTGCGGACTTGCTCCACTGGGCCATCGACCGCGCTCTGCTTGTCGGTAGTGGTCCAGATACGCTTGCCCTGTTCGTCTTCCAACCAGCCATAATCGAGCTTTGTATCAGCGGTCCATTCCCCACCAACCACCAGCAGCAAATCGCTCGGCTGGGTTAAGCGGAACGCCACCGTCTGGTTTACGTTCGTACCTGGTTGCCGGATAGCCGCCACGGGTTTGCGGGCGGTCGTCAGCGATTGGATGCGGGCGTAGAGTTCAGGCGTATAGAGGGAGTCGGCCTGGTAAAAGTGAGTAAACGTCTGATGGATTGGGTCATAATGATCCAGTCCCTGAAAGGTGCCGATCCAAAGCGTACCGTCCGAAGCCGGGAAAACCGCTCGAATATGATCATTCATCAGGCTATTGGCATTGGCCGGATCGTGCATCAAGTGGGTAAACGTCCCGCGCTTCCTATCGAATAGGTTTAGGCCCCCTCCCTGGGTTCCTACCCAGAACCGGCCCTGCTTATCCTCAGCCATCCCAAAGACATAGCCATTACTGATCGACTGGTTGTTCCGATCTTGGTGGCCATACGTCGTTCGGCGCCCTGTTTTTCGATCCAGCCGCTCTACTCCGCCGTCAGTACCCAACCAGAGAACACCCGGCTCGGAGGGAGCCTCGTACATTCGGAAAACGAACGAGCTTGGTACCGAGCTAGAGGGAGCCTGTTGAGCCGACTCCGGTTCACCATTGATCGACGAAAATTTAACCGCCCGGCTCTGTTTGTAGACGCCATCTTCAGCCTTTCCCGCCCAGACTACGTTGGTTCGATCCACCAGAAACGAGATGATTTCCCCTCCGGATTTTAGTCCATCCGGCTCATTACGCTTCTGATTTGGCCGGGTTATGGCGAAAATAGGTCCAGGTTGCTGTTTTAGGATTCAAACGATCCAGCAAGAAGGCATTGTCGCCATAATTACCGGTGATCGTCCAGATATGGCCCCGCTGGTCTTGATGGATCAAGGCGACGAAGTTGGCGCTTCGCTTGCCTTCGGGTGCTTTCTGGGGATACTCGATAAATCGCCCGGTAGCCCGTTCAAACCGGATCAGCCGCTCACAACCGATCCAAATGTCGCCGTTGGGGTCTTCGTAGATGGATTGGACATTGCTGCCTTTAAAGGAGTATTTATTTTTACTGTCTTCTTGAAAATCAATAATTTGCGTGCCATCATACCGGGCCAGGCCACCCTGAGTGCCTATCCAGATAAATCCCATATGGTCCTGAATCATACAGGTGACCGAATTTTCAGGCAGGCCATCGGCCACCGTCAGGTGCTCGAAACGAATGCGAGTCGGAAATTCGCTGGGGGGAACGGATGTTTTCTGGGCCAGCCCGTTGGGCAGCCTTGTCAGACATATCAGAACGAGGAAGGATAAACGAAGTCGACTCATGGGGGTGGTATGTAGCAAGCGGATAGCTAGTCAGTAGCCGCGTATTTGCCCGGCTAAGATAGGTAATCGATGCTTGGCGAGGCTATGTCATTTGAGACAAAAGCTATACCATTTGGGTCATCACTTTAGTAGGTAAACGATTGTGTCGTAATCCGTTACTCATTCTCAAAAAAGGCTCATATGTGAGACCTTGTAGCTTATATTACTATTTGTAAACCTACTATTGATACTCATCGGGAAAACACTAGTCAATCAGTAACCTGCGCATGCGATGCATACCTATGATTGCCTCACGACCTGTAGGATTACCCAATGGCTTGGCTGATCGGGTTTACTAGGGCATTAACCCTTACTAGATGGTCTAGTAAGTCTAACTGTTTGGCGTAGTGTTGTAGGGAAGGGACCTTCTGGGGGGAGACATCATCCGTGTAGGTCAACCGCTGCGTTCGGGCCTCATACTGTACCGTGACGTAACTGTCAGTCTGGGCACTTACCCCACGGACGGCCTGTAAAACATCCGATTGGCGTAGCCGCTCACCCAGGGCTTGATCCTGGGCATGAATCATCAATTCTTTGGGGCCTTGCCCCAGCCAGCCCGTTACATAAAATTGCAGGTGCCAGTCCTGCTGGCCCACCACATGAAGGATCTCGATGATGAAGGCATTGATGCGAGTTGCGCTCTCGCCTGTACCTACTGATTGGTCGGGGAAAAAGGTGACCATTACTTGGTGACCACGGTAGCGGCCCCGAATCAGGCCCTGCTCTAGTTTACCCTCAATGGGTGTGGCCAAGGGGGCCAGCAAACGAGCCGAGTTAGCATCGGCGACCTTGGTCGCTAGCCGTGCCAGCAGGTACAGCAGTGGTAGGGCAATTACTAAAATGATTGCGCCCAGTAGTGTATCGGATAGTTCTAGCAGCATGGCAGTTGGTCAGTTAAACTTTGTCGTGAGGGAAGTAGGGTAAACCCCATGAAACAAGTTGATGGGATGAAATTGAGGATTTATTCTGACAATTAGCAAGGCGTAATCTACAAGTTGGGCAACCCCAATTAGAAGAGCTTATCCAGGCGTTCAGTTTTGAGTAACTAACCAAGTGGTAAGCGAAAAATGTGCCCTGTGTAGATCAGTGAAACCAGCTCACTTCTATTGGCTGATTATTGATTCAAGATGACTATAGAGCCAATAAATCATCTGACGGCCACGTTGAATGGAGCTTTCCCCTGTCTCAGTTGGGAGCAACAAATAGACAGGGGAATCTCCCAAGATTTGACTCTTTAATTGGGCGTTTTAAGAAATGTTTGTATACAAAAGCTATTGATTGTTATGTGCTTATGTTCCTATAGCCCTTGTCGTTTTTTGAGAAAGGCCAGAAACCCGCCGATCATGGATTTGAGTTGCGGGAGTGAAAAATGTCATTTTTTTACCAGTATCCAACCACGATACCCGTCTAGTTTTGCCCCTGAATTATTCACTTACTGCAAAAGATTCGGGTATGGATATGAACACACCTACGCAGGAATCGGGCGAAAAAACGCTACGTCCTTTTATTGTTGAACCGTCAAAACCCACCGACATCGGCGTTGGAAATGGTGTAAACATCGTCCGAACCATGATTCGGCAAAGCCAGACCAACAACCGTTTCAGTTGCATCGAAGGCTACGTAGCCCCCAAACGAATGGGACCGCCAATTCATCTGCACAAAGAAGCGGACGAACTGATGTATGTCGTAGAAGGTACAGCCGGTATGATGGTCGATGGGAAGATTTTCATTGTCGAAGCGGGTGGATTTGGCTTTCGCCCGCATGGCCTGGTACACACCTTTTTCAATCCCTCAGATAAGCCGCTACGGTTCATCGACATGTTTCCCAATCAAGGGTTCGAGGTGTATCTGGAGGGTATGTTTAGGGACATCCCTGCCAAATTGATCGCGCAGGGAATCCAGCCCGGAACCCCTGAATTTGGGGCAGCTATGCAGGCTGGTATCCAGGAACTGGATCAACAATTCGACGTCGTCTGGTTTATGGCCGATCCTCGCTACCAGCAAATTGTCGATACGTATGGATTGACCGTATAAGCTCATCCCTACATATCATGGAGCGTTCCTATAAACACGTTAGCTATTTATTCGTAGCTATGCTGGCGATTATTATTGCTGGGTTCTACAAAAACTATTTCGGCAAGTTCCCGGTATTCGCTGGCCTTTCGTATGTGCATCATACGCACACGATGCTGCTGTTACTGTGGTTTGCTATGCTCATCATACAACCGATTCTTATTTACCAGAAACGGCTCGATCTGCACCGGTTCATTGGAAAAGCGTCTTACGTACTGGTACCGATGATCGTCTGGTCGATGCTGGCTGTCATGCGGAGACAGTACCTGCGAAACTTGCCCAAAATGCCGGAAGCGCGGAACTTAGCGTCTCTGTATCTTCCCGTATCCGCTCTGATTCCGTTTGTTACGTTGTATGTGCTGGCAATTATTTATCGCAAAACGCCAGCCCTGCACATGCTCTACATGATTGCATCGGCAATTGCCTTGCTAGGGCCCGCTATCGGACGTATCAATTTCGGATTTGCTGATTTCAAATTAGCTGTCCTGTTTGCTTTTGCACTTGGCGATGTTTTTCTGGTTGGGCTATTGATTTATGAATTTGTCAAGGTTAAAAACTACCGCCCTTACCTTCTTTCGCTGCTCATATGTATGCTTTTTTATGACGCATTTCCGTGGGTACCTAACTCGGCAGGCTGGCAATGGATAGCCCAGGGATTTGTACGCTTGTTTGGCATTGCTGCGTTATAGCCGCTAACTAAAGCTAGTTTGGTTTACGTGCTGTAAATCAGTATATTTCCCTAGAGAACAAGCCGATGTTTTATATGGGTGCTCTATTTTACAAGGGTCAGTTCGACAATCTTGCTTTGCAAACATGTGTTCTTCGGTACGAAGTTTTCCGCTTCGAATTTGAGAAGCATATGTGTTTACCTGTCAAATACTATACACCCCGCCCTGAACATTGCCTAACCTTTTATGTTCGCGATCCGCAACGGGCCAGTTATATCGATTCGCCCACGATTATCACCTACCCGCGAAGCATCATTTACGGCCTTCAGGATATCCCCATCTATCGCTACGGTGGGTACAATTTTTGGGCGATAAAAGTAATTTTTCAGCCAGGAATGCTCTATCGACTCACGGGTATTGCGTTGCATGAATTGACGAATACATTCATCGATGCAGAAGCCATATGGGGCACTACTATTCGGGATGTTTGTATTCGTTTGAACAGTAGCGATGACCTGGTGGAAATGCTTGAAATCATAGGTGTATTTCTGGAACGTTTGATAAAAACTGTTCCCAAGGCTGAGTCGGCTGTTGACAAAGCAAGTCAATATATTTTGCACCAAAAGCAGCCCATTTCATTAGATCGACTCGCTGATCAATCGTGCCTGAGTGTACGGCAGTTTATCCGGAAATTCGATGAGCGGATGGGGGTAAGCCCTAAAACGTTCGACCGGATTATCCGATTTGATAAAGCCCTTCGACTGAAAAATAAGTATCCAGCTTTAGATTGGCTTAGTATTGCCCTGGCCTGCGGTTATTTTGATTATCAACATCTGGCAAAAGATTATAAAGAGTTTACCCATCTCACGCCAGCCTCTTATCTGGAAATGGAAAAAGCCACAAACAGCCGCTTTTTCGGCTTCTGCGAAGAGTGAACCGGTAACTTTTTGTGACATGGTGTCAAAGGCGTTTACCCTCGAAATTCATGAAATCTCATTAAACCCTCCCACTTGGGACGACGAAGCATTCATGGTCTGCTTTAGGGATGGGTGATTAATGAGATGGCGAGACAATATCGGCTTCAGTTACATTGACAACTAATTGGCCGCTCCAATGGCTACTATCGGCATGGTCAATGGCTCAACAACACGATCTTGTAAAAGAGAAGAAGCCGGCTGGAGTTAATCTATCCCGCCAAACATCGGTTACAGATTAACAACGACGGCTCCGTTTTTCGAGCCGACCTGGAAGTAGACACGTATGCGTTGCCTGATCGTTGATGATGAACCCCTGGCCCATGAGGTGATCCTGGCTTACGGGGCAGATATCCCATTTCTGGAAATAGTAGGTCAGTGCTATCTGGCCACCGAAGCCGTTGCGGTGTTAAATCGTCAAGCGGTAGACCTGATTTTCCTGGACATCCAGATGCCCAAACTAAATGGACTGGATTTTCTGCGAAGCTTGCCCCAGCACCCGCTGATCATTGTGACCTCGGCCCATCAGGAGCACGCCCTGGAAAGCTTCGAGCTGGAGGTCTGCGATTACCTGCTGAAACCGTTTCGTTTTGACCGCTTTCTCAAAGCAGTCAACCGGGCACAGACGCAATTTACGCTGCGCCAGCTACCGATACCCAGTGGAGCGGAAGCGCCTATCAGGCTCCAGGCTGCGTCCGACCATATCTACGTTAAATCTGACAAACGGCTGGTGAAGGTACTGCTAGAAGACATCAGCTATCTGGAAAGCCTGGGCAATTACGTCAAGGTTTGGGGGAAGCAGACGTTTCTGTTAACAGCCCGTACCTTAAGTAGTTTTGAGGACCAATTGCCCGCTATTTCCTTCGTACGGATCCATAAGTCCTATATTTTGAATAAACACTATGTTCATTATCTGGAAGGCAATCGGATCCATCTCAAAACGGGTAGCGAGTTGCCGATAGGCAAAAATTATCGGCATTTGCTGTCGAACGGTGCTTTGGGTAATTAGTAACCGTTCGCCTTTAAGTGGCTATGTTGCGCCCGAAACGGATGCCATAAAACTCACACGGGTTCTTCTCAAAAAAGGCTCCTGCATGAGACGACAGGGTTTACATGCGCCTTTAATAGGGGCATTCGCTAAATGATTAGGAGTAGTGTTTGGCCTGACGTCTCGTACTTCAGAATTTTACTTTAATACTGAATACCGCAGGTGTGTAACGCCTTCGCCTGAGGTGACAGTTGGATTACCAAGAACAAATGGGGTATTGGCTAGCCGGTCAAAGAGCCGAATGCCCGAACCCAGTAGAACGGCAGCCAAGTCAATCTGTAACTCATCCAGTAGACCCGCGTTCAAACATTGTTGAATGGTATCCGCACCATGAACCCCAACGGCCTTGCCAGCAGCCGCAGTTTTCGCTTGCCTGACAGCCGATTCCAGTCCATCCGTAACGAAGTGTACGGTCGAGTTAGGCCTTGGCCAGCCAGCAGGAATCGAGTGCGTCAGCACGAAGGCGGGTCCCCAACTATGATTGCCACCCCAGCCATGGGCCACCTCGAAGGTACGTCTACCGGTTAGTACAGCGCCTAGTTCATCAGAAAGACTTTTATAATGTTGGGCACTGGGAGCAGATAAGCGAAAGGTCATGGAATCGGCTCCGCCAGTCTTGATTTCTACATCACCCGAGAAATACCAATCAAACACCTCGGCTACGCCATCTTGCTTGTCAGCGACAAAGCCGTCCAGCGACATGGACATGATTGCAATGATTTTTGACATAGTTTGTTAGATATAGCTAACTCGTATACCGTATATAACGCATGTTGTACGATAGGTAGTAAACAGTTTTGATTCCAACTCAAAATCCGCTTTTCTTAAGTATCAACCGTGCACGTCTTAATTTTTCCAGCTCGTCGGTGGTTTGCCCTGAGGGCGCCACCAATGGATATAAACTCAAAAATAGCCATAGTTCGTTTCTCCCAATCGTATCGTCTGTACACAACCCAATCCATCGGTAAGCACCGTTTACCGAAAAATAGAGTCGTTGACCAGAAAAAGGCTACCACCCCACTTCCCAAGATCAATTCTCGCTAAACCCTCCAAACTGAGACGTAGGGGATAGGCATACTGTCACCTTGGCCTATTTCGACCAAAGGCGAGGGTCAATTACTAGTGGCTTCTCATTAATCACCTGTATGGAGCCATAGCTACTATGGGCCGGATGCAATAAATAGTTGATGCCATCAGGCATAACCGAGGAGGGTACACCTAAGGCTAGCACATCCGGCTTGGCTAGCCAATCGGCTAAAAGATGTTGACTACGGTTGTACGTATTTTCCTGCCAATAAGGCGGTAGTTGAGTCACATTCAATACACGCTGACTGTCAGGAGGTAACTCCAGACTCAACAACCGATAGGTGGGTAACTCATCATAGGGCACCTGAGGCATATGCACTAAGATTTCCACCAAAGCAAGTGCCGGATGTTCGGCTGTATAAAGAATGCCAACACCCGGCGGATTCCACCGACCTCCATTGAGCCATGTACCAGTAACATCTAGGGGTTGGGCGGCATACTTCTGACGCACTACGCGATAAACAATAGCCATAGCTTATCCGAAGATGCCATAGTCAATACGGCCCAGTACCCGATCTACCAACGTATAGCCCGTAACCGTATCTAGTGTCTGAAGGGGCGTTTGGTAGTCAAGTTCACGTAAGGGGGCACGCATCCAATTGAGGGCCGTTAAAGCACGTCCTTCGAAGGTATCTAACATGTGTAGAAGTAAGTTCTCTAGCAGCAGCAGTCGCTCGGAGGCATTCTGACTAATGCGTTGATCGACTTTCAGCCGATGCAGGTAGGATGCTGATAAGCCTAAAGCAATAGCCATTTCTTTATCGGTTAAGCCAACTAACCGTGCTATGCGGTCAGCTTCCGCTCGTAGCACGCCTTGTCGACTGCGGGCGATGATCTCCTGCTCGGTCATGAGCCGGGGGAGCAGGGCTTGATTAGGCGGTAAGAAGGGCAGCGTGATGGCCATCGGAGTGAATTTATCCACTAAATTAACTATAAAAGTTCACTCGGTCAAATTCACCATCTGCTTGGCCAGCCTGATAGCATGTAATAATAAGCGTAGACCAAAATGATAATTTCTCAGGAAGATGCAACTGACGGATTTCTAGTCGCATCTTCCTGAGAAACTATAGCTAAGGTCATGGCTTGTCAATCAGCTCCCCCCGACTGATTCACTTACGAAGTACATGGTTCGCTGCTATTGGTTCAGCCTAGCTTCCTTGCCTGCATTGAAATAATAGTATGCTATTCGGATACGCCCGCGTTTCAACGCAAGATCAAAACCTGAACTTGCAACTAGATGACCTCAAAAAAGCAGGTTGTCAAAAGATCTTCCAAGAGAAGGTTTCCTCGGCTAAAGAGAGGCCCCAGTTACGAAAGTTACTGGAAATGCTGCGAGAAGGTGATACGGTCATTGTTTGGAAGCTTGACCGACTGGGCAGGTCACTAAAAGAACTCTTCACGCTGGTCAACGATTTTCAAACCAATGGCATTGGTTTCCGTAGCCTAAATGATGCTATCGATACCACCACTGCACAAGGTCGTTTGGTATTTAACCTGTTTGCTTCGCTGGCCGAATTTGAAAGAGATTTAATCCGCGAGCGTACCCTAGCGGGTTTGGCCGCAGCGCGGGCTAGGGGACGAATAGGCGGCCGTCCGAAAGGACTCTCTACCGAAGCCCAAGTAAAGGCCCAAGCTGTAAAGACGATGTATACTCTTAAAACCCATACGATTTTAGAGATTGGTCAGTTATTTCACCTAAGCCGAGCGACAGTTTACCGCTACTTAGCTTGGCGAGAAGCAAAATAACGGTTGCTTCAAAAAATGGGTGTTTCGTGATTCGGTAAAAGTATTACAAGAAATCAAGCTAAACCGTATGTTCGTGCCATGAACTGGATTACCCGCGAACGACCTAAAATTGACCGCCTGGCTTGCCCCTGGCTTATCAAACGATTCATTGACCAGCAGGCCACAATTATTTTTGTACCGGAAGACCAGGTAATCCAGCAAGCTCAAACACTCCAAGCGACTCCATTCGATGTACCAGGTGTCGAATACTCCCATTACGAGGATCGATGCACCTTCGATTATTTTCTTCAAAAACATGACCTTACCGATGCCGCTTTGCAAGCAATGGCACCTATTATTCGTGGGGCTGATACCGATAACCACACGTTAGCGGCTCAGTCGGCGGGGTTGTGGGCTATATCTGCCGGGCTGGCCTTTAATATCCAGGATGACCAACAATTGCTCACGCAAGGCCTAATGATCTATGATGCCCTGTATAGCTGGGCAAAACATCTCCAGGCCATCAGGCACACCCAAAGCCCAACCGAACAGCTACTATTAGCCGTTTTACAAGCCTACCTCAAACCAACCGGTCAGCGAAAAACACCCGGCTGGGTGCAGGAATTGAGAGGATTAATTCAGGATCAGATCGATACTAACCTGTCGCTAAGTCTCAATGAGTTATCAGAAAGTTTGGCCGTCAACCCGGCCTATGTTTCGCGCACATTCGCCCGTTACTTTGATGATCTTTCCTTTGGGGAATATATTCGTAAACTCCGTATTGAGAAGGCCTTGCAATTGCTGGAAACAACCACCTATACCCTAACCGAAATTGCCTATCTAACCGGTTTCTCCGATCAAAGCCACTTTACGCGAATATTCAAAAAAACGGTGGGCCAAAACCCCTCGAATTACCGAAAAAATAAGTCCATAGGTAAAACCAATACAAACAGGTAAAATCCATTCTATTTTTGGGCTCTATCGAGGGCGTATCCTTGCAAAAAGTATAACCATTCGATGGATAAAGCTAACTGTCTTGTACCTATCCAGACCACGTTTAAAGTGGTTTCTAGGAGCATTTATGCTTTCGTGTTGCTGACCATACTACAGTCGGCCAGCGTATTGGCTCAACCACTAGCCTCACCACCCATAGCCCCTGTATATCCGCGAATGGTTGGCTACCTAGGGGTATTACATCCGCTGGTTACCTGGAATGATACAGGAACCGAAACCAATTTTAATAGCTATTATGCGGTTGGATTTCCGATTGGGTTGAATCTGTGGAAAACTAAACAAATTGGTTTTAGTGTAGAGGTCGTTCCGCTGGTGCGGTCTGAGCATGGAACCAGTAAGGTGGCCAACGTACTGGTTCATCCCGGTGTATTAGTAAACCTGGGAAAAGACTATACGCTAGCTACCCGTTTAGCCTTTGAGACTTCGGGGCGCTATGGATTCACCCCCGTTCTGAACAAAATCGTTCGTAAAGCCCCAACCAACAGCTACTTTGTCGCTCTGCCCCTACCGGTTCGTTTTGGCAATGATCATGGGGCTTCGTTTACGATAGGTTTTCAGTTTGGTATTGTCTTTTAATGCAATCAGGATGCATTCACCTCCCTGTTTGTATACGCTAACCGAACTGATCCGGTATTTTCTGCGCTTAGGCACGATTGGCTTCGAAGAGCCACCCGCTTGACAATAATTTGGTTGAACTCTCGTACATATCCATCATAATAAGTTCCGGTAGCTGATCCCGTGTAGCCCGTATGAATCAGGGCCACATTGCCCTGCTTATCGAGGATAGTCGTGGTTAAAGCCAGTACTTTACTCAGTGCAGGCAGAGCATACGACGCCACTTTCTTATTGGCCAGCCCCGCAAACAGCAAATCGTAATCGACATCGTACCGCTTTAATAGTCGCGACAGAGCCGTTTTGGAAAGTGCCAGATCATTTTTTCGCTCGAAAGTCAACCCAAGGATTTCGACACCGCGGTTTCGGTTGGCTTTGTACAAGGGAGCCAAAATCGCCGTTTGATAAATTGATCCCCTTGGCTTCGGCATTATTTTTACCCAATCAAATACGGATATGTTCAAATTCTCCGTAACTGAAATTGGGCTTTTTCTAACGAAACAATAAAGAGGCTATAGCAAGGGTAATAAAGATATTGAACGTCTGAGCGATAAGAAACGCATAAAGGGGTCGGCGGTTATCGGCATTGAACAGATCAGCGAAGCGGGTTTCCAGACCGATGCTAGTGAAGGCCAGCGCAAACCAAAGTCCCTGTAAACTTTTCAAACTACCTTTTACGACATTCACTGTATCCGGACTGATGAAAAACGAAAACAGTAACGATGCGGCTAGGAAACCCAGAATGAATTTTGGGAAACGTTCCCAGATAACATCTAATGTTGGCTTGCTGGTTTTTACTGTTTCAGACTGATTTTTCGTATAAGTCCAATAAACACTGATGGCAAAAGCAGCAATTCCTAGCAATACGTTCTGCGAAAACTTAACGATTGTACTGATTTTCAGGGCTTCTTCTCCAGCGAGTGTGCCAGATGCGACCACCGCTCCTGTGGTATCAATAGTGCCGCCGAGCCAGGCCCCGGTCACTTCGGGCGATAAGCCCAGTGCCTGAGCCGCGTATGGCATCAGCAACATCATTGGAATGGCTGTAATCAATACTAATGAAATCACGTAAGACAGTTTTTTCCCGTCTCCCTGAATAGCGCCCGAGGTGGCAATGGCTGCTGATACGCCACAGATCGATACCGCTGAAGCCAGCATCATCGTGAGTTCATCATCTACGTTCAGCCGCTTGCTGATCCAGTACGCAAAATACCAGACAGATACTACCACGGCTAGTGCCTGTATAAGCCCTAATGATCCAGCTTTCAGGATATCACCAAAAATGACCGTGGTTCCTAGCAGAACTAGCCCAATTTTGACGAACAGTTCGGTAGACAGGGAAGCTCGTAGCCAGTCTGGTAAGCGGAAGAGATTTCCGACCGCTAACCCGATACTGAGACTAAAAATGACCGCTTCGAGGTTCAGATTTTTAAGCGTTTTATTCCCTGCCAATAGCAGTGCCAGCAAGGTAAGTGCGAAAATCACCGGGAAACCAAGCAGCGTAGCGCGAACGGATTTGACGATCGAACCATCACTTTTTAACAGACTGCCAAGTAGTGCTAGTGTGTATGTAAAGAGAAACTGTTCGACAATTAATAAGCCATTCTTCGATGTAAAAATACTAGTAAATAAGTCGTCAGTACTGTACCAATCGAATTTAGGAGCGGGAATAATTAGGCCGCTCAAGGCTAGTATAATACTCAGCAAGCCAAGGACGACAACCGTCCAATCTTCTGTGAGAGCAAAGCGGGTTTTAGAATTTGTGGCAGCAACTGTTGACATAAAATTGCAGGTTAATTAAAAGTAAACTCAGTTTATTGGCCGGCCAGGGTAATCGGTACGGGTTTACCAAAGCCTTCGCGTAGGGCGACCCGAGCCGCGTGATAGCCACACATGCCATGAACGCCACCACCCGGTGGAGTCGCTGATGAACAGATAAAAATGCCCGGTTCGGAGGTTTGGTAGGGCGATAAGCCAATGACTGGGCGTGTATATAATTGCCAGATATCGAGGATGCCACCGTTAATATCACCCCCAACATAGTTCGGATTCCAGGATTCAATTTGCGCTGTATTCATGGAATGACGAGCCAGAATTCGGTCTCGGAAACCCGGTGCAAATCGCTCTACTTGCCGTTCGATTCGCTCGGTCATATCTACTGTTGAACCATTAGGGACGTGACAATACGCCCAAGCCGTTTGCTTGCCTGCCGGAGCACGGGTGGGGTCGAACAAACTTTGCTGAGCCAGTAGGACAAACGGCTGGTCTGGAGGTTGTCCATCGTAGGTTTGTTGTTCGGATCGGACAATTTCTTCGAACGTACCCCCTAAGTGAACCGTACCGGCTTGCTGGCAGTCCGAAGCAGTAAACGGAATAGGCCCATCTAACGCCCAGTCGACTTTGAAAATGCCAGGGCCATATCGGTAATGTTCCAACTGTTTCCTATAAATCTGATTCGCTAATCCGCTGGATAGTTTACCGTTGAGAATAGTCAGCAGTTGCTTCGGCGTCAGATCAAACAGCACCACCCGTGATTTGGGTAAATCAGCCAGGGATCGAACCGGATGGTCTACTTCTATATGACCACCTAATGTTTTAAAATAAGATCCTAAAGCATTCGCAATCGCCTGAGCCCCCCCTTTGGGCATCGGCCAGCCACGTTGGTGGCCGATTGCCATCAACACGAGGGCAACCGCTGAGGTAGTCAGATTCGTGAGCGGTTGAATAGCATGTGCGGCCATTCCTGCCCAGAGTCCTCGGGCTTCAGGCGTTTTAAATCGATTGGCTATGGCCGTTGCGGGAAGCAGTGCATCCAAACCAAACTGCGCTAGATCAAGCGGATGAGTCGGAAAACGTAAAGGGCCCAAGAGATCAACTGCCAGAGTAGGCCAATGCTGAACGATAGAGTTGAAGAGTTTATGATACGTCTTTCCATCAGCTCCCAGCTTACGGGCAGTATCGTCTACAGTGCCAACGAGCGTAGCAGCCGTACCGCCGTCGAGGGGATGCGCAGCGGCTATAGGTGGATAAATGAATTCCAGACCATGTTCGGCCAAAGGCAATTGCTGAAACAAGGGTGAACCAGCCGCCATCGGATGAATGGCCGATCCCATATCATGTACAAAACCGGGCAATGTAAGTTCTGCCGAACGCGTCCCTCCGCCAATCACTGACTGAGCTTCCAGCACTATGACCGACAAACCGGCTCGGGCCAGTACAATAGCCGCGCTTAAACCATTCGGTCCAGCGCCAACGATTACCGCATCAAATTCATGTTTCGCCATGCCTCACTATTCTGGTCTGAATAAGACCGAGCCGTTGGACTTAATTCGCCAGGCTGTAATCGGGTTAAAATGATAGCCGGTGGTATGGTATTACCACGCGCTTCAATTAATTGGTTCATAGTAGGCTGAAGATAACCTGTATCGTCAGTTACGCGACTCAAAATCTCTGTTTCACCCCCGTTCCAATTCCACAGATACCGAAACGCTGTATGCGCTTTGTCCATAACTGGCTCCTGAAGCGCAGCTAATTGCCAGGATTTCCCCGCATCGGTGCTAACCTCTACCCGTATCACCTTACCTCGACCACTCCAGGCCAGGCCCCGAACTTCGATCCAGCCTTTTTCAACCGTCTTCGGGTAAGCTGGAAAGGTGATGATTGACCGGGCATCAATGTCGAAACTAAACTGTCGATACTTGCCCGGGCCGCGTTCGGCGTCTTTGATCGGTTCAGTATATTTCGAAGTCTCTTCGCGAGTCATAAACGGCTGATCGGACAACTCGATTCGGCGGAGCCATTTGACGGACGTATTCCCCTCCCAGCCGGGTAGAAACAGTCGGACTGGGTAGCCCTGTTCAGGACGAAGGGCCTCGCCATTCTGGGCGTAGGCAATAATGGTATCATCCCAACCTTTTTTGACGGGAATACTGCGCGTCATAATAGCTGCGTCTGACCCTTCGGCCAGAAACCAACTGGCAGTCGGTTTGACACCTACCTCCCGAAACAAGGTCGAGAGTTTTACGCCCGTCCATTCACTTTGGCTGGTTAGTCCGCAGATTTCCTGCGGACTAAGCGTTTCTTTGCCGCTACGGAAATTGCCTGAACACTCTAAAAAAGCAATTCGTGAAACCGATGGAAAGCGTTTTAGGTCTGCAACAGTAAATACCAGTGGCTTATCGACCATGCCATGAATCAGTAATTCGTGTTTAGCCGGATCTATGACAGGTACACCCGCATGGTGCCGTTCAAAATGCAGATCGGATGGGGTAATGATCCCGTAAAAATCCTGCAATGGCGAACGCGAAGAAATGTCGGACGGTTTTTTGACGACTTTTTCAAACGCAGATCGTGTTCCAACTTCACCAGCCAACGTACCTACTTGTTTGGTTGGATCGTCGGGTAGTAACTCGTTGAGCGATACGCCTTGCTGGATCGTTTTGCCTGAGGCCGTCTGAACAAATGCTACGGCTGCCGTGGCCGCACCTCCAAGCATCGTCCTTCGGGAAATACGGTTCGTAAACTGCTCTAGTTGAATGCGAAATTTCTTCATTTACTTAATTTCAGGTCCACCCTTTCGGTCGTCTGGAACGAACAGTTTTTGCGCAGGCATCACCACACGCGGAAGCGTCTGCGCATTGATGATGGTTTTTTCGTTGATGACTCCATTGGCCTGTAGCAAGTAGGCTGTCAGGTGGTACACTTCGTCATTCGTAAGCGAACCAGGCTGGCTGAATGGCATTGCCCGACGGATGTAATCAAACACTGTTGTGGCATACGGCCAGTAATTGCCAATGGTTTTTTCCGACCGTTTTCGGTCTGAATTAGTCGTAGTTACCAGTGAACCGTTTGGGCCGCCCACGCCCCCCGGACCGTGACAGGCTGCACATTTGGTCGCAAAAATCTGTTTGCCAGTAACAGCCAGCCCCTGGCCAGGCGGTAATCCTTTTCCATCGGGTCGAACGTCGATATCCAGCCGAGCAATGTCAATTGCTGTAGCTGGTCGTCCGAAACCGAAACGAGCGGGTATCGTATCGATTTTGGCTGTCGGTGAATATATAGTCGTTTCGCCGTCCGTCTGTAAATAGCTAGTCAACGTCACGAATAAAAAGACACCTGGTAGCCAAAGACTATATCGGTTCATAATGAAAATCAGCGGCTAACGTGAATCAAGGTCAGGATGACAAAAATCGTCTATAATAGCTTGTTAATAAATAGTATTTGTAGGCCGAATCAACTGTAGCTCACAATAACTAATATACACCTGCATTCAGCCTACTCTTCGACAGCGCGTAGGGCCGATTGATCCGGTCCAGCACGACATAAATTGAATCCTTATTTTCGTTGACACCGGTCAGAATAACATGCGATCCGTTGGTCGTCTGGTAGTTGAGAATCATTCGCTTCCGTTTGCCATCTTCCTGACGCATTTCGGATTTTATCCCTTTTGTACGTCGAGTAGTACGGGCAATCGCTTCAATTTTTGAATTTTCGGGGCCAATATTCGCCAAGGCTGTCGCCGGAATCCAGTTGTCTGCTGGTTTATCCTTGCGGTCTTTTGGGCTCGGTTTACCCTTCTTGGAATCCTGTCCAGAAGGCGAATCGCCCTCACCACCTTCACCTCGTCGACCATCGAACGGGCGGTATTTATCCTGTAAATACAGCGTGTGATTAACGGGGTCGGCATCGTAATAAAATACCCGCTGGCCACCCGCTACGCCTGTCAGCTCAAAGGTTCGGTTAAGATCACGCATGGGCGAGCCACCGCCATTAGACAAATCCAACGGCGTCGCTCGAGCTACCTTAAACGTCAATGTTGACCAATTTTCAAATGTGGCTTCCTGCCAACGCAGAGAATCCACTGGTGAATAAGGGATGGTCTTATTGTTAATTCGGAACTCCGTTATATTGTAATTACCCCGAAGCTCCCGAACGCCTTTCTGAGCGGGCTGTTTGTACGGATCGTATCGGAAATTGAGGTATTGAATCCAGCCTAGCAGCACTAGGAAAACGAATATAGTAGCGGTTTTAAGGCCAATGCGGGCTCCTTTCTGCCAACCTTTAAATGTTGGATAGTAATAAACGGGAATCGTGAATTTCTCCCGAATAAACAGATTATACAAATCCCGAACGTAGTATATCAGTAGAAATCCGGAAAGTAGTACGAAATACGAACTGTACCCATGAACCCCACCATCGTAAGCGATATTCACGTAAACAATATCAGCTAGGGCACCGAAAAGCAGCACAGAGCCCCAAAACGTAGTGGCCCGGAAGAAGAGCAGCGCCCCCGCCAGCACTTCGACGACACCCGTAAATACTTCATACCAGGGTGCAATACCGATGGACAACCAATAAATTTTCTGCGCCGTCAGATCGCCAAAATTGGTGTTCAGTAAACCCAGTGATGGATACGGCAATTGCGTCGGCATCAATTTGGTAAACCCAAACCCAATAATCCCGATTCCCGCCCGGTAGCGAACGACGACTCGCAGCCAGTAATACAATAAATTATAGTTACGCGGCTCTGCTTTTCGAAGTCGAACGATGGCCGTCCATACTAACCCGATAGCCGCAGAAACAAGCAGGATAAACACCCATTCACCCCAACCCATCCAGGCAGGCCACCATTTCACTCTGCCTAACAAGTTTGGTTGGAAACGCGCTACGTCATATAGATCGCGGTAATGCAGATGTAGCCAGTCGAGCGAGAAGGCATTTTTATACCAGTTCGCGCTGGTTGGCAGCGACATGGCAATGAAGAAAATAAAGGCAATACGGAACAGGATTTTTTGCCAACTACTCCAGTCTTGAAAACGTTTGATCGTTGCAGTTGAAGCGTCGTCGGGAGCGGGCTTTTTCGCCAATACGTAAGTATCTACCAGTTCTTCGGGCGAAACCAGTCCTAAGTCTAACCGTTCGGGAGTGATATTTGGAAGTGCCATGAATACGCAATGGTTAGAGTTTGAGAGTACCGCGACGGCCCGCTTTGGCCGCTTCGTTGAGTAGGTATTTCTTATTCAACTTATGTAGCACAACGTAGACCGAATCCCGATTCTCGTTAAGTCCTGACAGAACTAAATCCTGTTTGCCAACTTGATTATAGTGCAGCGTCAGCGTTTCGTTTGGATAATTCGGATTCCGATTTTTCAGCGATAATATGTGCTGTACCGAATCAATCTGATAGCTGTAATAATGCCGTCCGGCGGAGCCAGCTTCTTCGTACGTACGGTCTGCATCTGCCTTATGAATCTGTTCGGTTTCTACTTTGTCGAGTAAAACGGGCCGGTTTGATTTGATGCTGATCGTATTCCAGGTTTCAAAGACGACATCCTGCCAACGCAACGAATCTGTTTTCGAATAGGGATGTGTCTGTCCCGCCAGTTTGAATTCAGCGACGTCATACACTCCGGCAGTTCCCGGCAGACCAGGCGTTTTGGGGAACTGGTATGGGCCAATCCGATAAGCCGCGTAGGTTTTGTATCCGTAAACGAAAACGGCAAAAAGGATAAACGCGCTTTTAAGTGCCAGACGACCATAACGCTGCCAGGCTTCTGTCAGCACAGGCTTAAATCGATTGGGTATGGCCGGTTGCTCCAGTGAAACGAGTCGAAATAGCCGAACGGCATCGAAGGCAAATAGAAACAGAGCATACGTGATTAGCAAAAAGCTATACACATACTCGCCCCCTTCGTAGGCCAGGTTCGACATGAAGATATTTCCCAGAAACGGAATGATGATCAGTGTAGCAATCGAGGTCGTTTTCCGATTCAGCAGTAGCAATCCTCCAAGAATTTCAACTAGCCCTAAAAATGACTCGTAGGAAGGCACAATCCCTATGCTCAGCGAAAACAATTTCCAGGCTGTAAAATCACCGTAGGCCGTATTTAGGTTGCTGATCGATGGTAGTGGCGCCTGCATCGGAAATAATTTAAGAAATCCGTACGCCAACACACCGATGGCCAGCCGATAGCGAAGAATGACTTGTAGCCAGTAATAAAGCTCCGTATAATCCTGTCGTTGATTATCGCGAATCGTCCATATCACCGTACCTACTAATGCGATAATCGCAACAATACCCCAGTTAGCGAACGTATCGACGGGACCGAAAAAATGCGGGGCGTAGTGTGACAGATTGAACAGGTCACGATAGTAATAGGCACCCCAATCGATCGTAAACAGATCGCGGTAAAAGTGCCAATCGAGTGGAACAGCCTGGATTACAAAATACAGGAAGACAAAGCGGAAAACGATCCGTTCGCCGTTCGACCAGGCAGGTAGTGAAGCAGATTCAGCGTTAGACATCGTTCGAGTAGTTGGATTTTATTTAGCTGGTTCGTTGGGCCGGGCGGGTGATTGATTGATCACTTTGCGCGCTTTCAGATCGAACTTTTGCCCTTTGCCAATAAAGTAGAACGGTCCGCCAGTGCTGTTTTGGCTCGATGGGTATTTCGTACTATTCGCAATTTGGGCTGCTTCATAAATGCCTACGTACGAGTTACCAATTACGTCGAATGTATTTTGTTGCACCACAATCGCTGTGCTTTCGTCGATTGCAATACCGAGTAATTCGGGCCTAGATTTGATGACATCAACCAGATCGAACTGGCGATTTCGGCGTAGAAAGTGCTGATCAATCGTGACGTTGTGAATAAAATCGAGGCCCTGTGTATGATCGCCAATCATGATCGAGTTGCCTTTAGTATCGCCCCGAACCATGAATGAACCTTGAATCGTTGCACCCGCTGACGTACCGCCAATCACGCCACCCCGATCGAGTACAGCCTTGAATTCTTTGTGAGATAGTGTATTCAGATACGAATCGGCTATCCGCCAGTGACGTCCACCGACAAACCAGACGCCTGTAGCATTCTTTAATGGCGCCACAAACGATTCCTGGTTGGCGACTTTGGGATCGCGTGTATGAAGAACAGTCAGATTCTTGACGCCTAGTTTCTGTAATTGTTCCAGTTCCCGTGGCGTGCGGACAACGGACGAATCCTCACCCGCTGTGGGAACTACCACAATCCAGGCGTTGGCCGCTCCACCCGCCAAGTCAATAAATCGATGCCAGATTTCGGGGCCCATAGCTCCACCACCGACAATTACCAACGCCCCTTTTTCAGGGCCCACCGTTGGGGGTGTCTGCGCCTGAGTTAACGTTGTGATTAAGCTTAAAAAGAGGAAGGTGAAAATGAGTTGCTTTTTCATGTTAATGATTTCTCTAAAGAACATTAGCCTATTATTTGTCCTGCTGACGAAGGAAGCATCTTCGAGGGAGATCATTTATTTAGCTACCGAACCGGGCCGCCGGAGCGGATGCTTCCTTCGTCAGCAGGACAAAAACGCCTTTTCAAAATAAACTGAGCTATTTTACTTGGGCACTTATTATACAATCGTTATATCGATACACGGCTTTATAAGCTAATAGCCAGGATTTTGCGTAAGTGCTTTATCGGCTAGAATCTCGCTGTTTGGAATGGGTAGTACGTATTTATTCGCATCGGTAATGCCCAGTACAGTCGCTACCCGACCCGTTCGCACTAGGTTAAACCAACGGTCAGTTTCAAAGGGAAACTCAACCTGCCGTTCGGTTTCAATGGCTAGTAGGATGGCATCCTTTGTTGCCGCTTGTGATGCCGCTAAACCAGCTCGGTCGCGAACGGCGTTTAGGTCTGCTAATGCCGTTGTTATTTTGCCGAGTTGGGCGCGCGCTTCGGCCCGAATTAGATACAATTCCGACAACCGGATGATGTAAGCCGGATCAGTTCCCAGAGGAGTACGATAGTAAAGTTTGCCATACCACAAATTACCCGGAGCAGCGGTTTGGGCGATCAGGTCTTTACGGTTGCCACCGACGGCTGGATCGTTGAGTAGTGTAACCAGAGCCGCATTAGGCGCCCATTCGCGCCGACCACTCAGGGCCGGGGGAAGCCACCAGTTATAATTGCCATTCTTAAACGAATTCGTATAGGCAACTTCGAAAATCGATTCAGTCGTAGCCGCAGCATTATTCGCATAGAAGGTATTGTATGGCTTGGCTAACTTGTAACTCGTGGCATCGTCAATGATTTTGCTGGCGTAGGTTTCGGCCTGATCCCATTCCTGTCGATACAGGTGATAGCGCGCCCGCAACGCCCACACTGTTTTCCGGGTTATTTTGTTACGATTAGTGGTTGCACTCACTAACGGTTCAGCAGCCGTCAAATCCTTTAGAATTTGAGCATAGGTATCAGCCACACTACTACGGGCAATTCCGGTATTATCCGAAGGTGTACGCGTTGCTTTTAGAATCAACTGAACGCCACCCCATCCCCGAACCAGATCGAAATACGATAACGCCCGAATAGCATACGCTTCGCCCTGAATCTGGTTCTTGCGATCAGCCGTTAGTTGCGGATCGGCCAACGTAGGAACCGTTTCGAGTAAATAATTTGCCTGTAAAATTGCCCGGTAAATTGCCTGCCAGGCTGAACCTACATAGCTGTTATCGGCGGTTAATTTCCGGGAGGTAATTTCCTGTGGAGCCGACTGAGAACCAGTCCATTGAATATCACCACCCGATAAGTATGACAATGATGGATAGTTGGAACCGTAATACCCATCGCTACCCAGCCGATTATAAAGGCCATTGACGGCAGCTTCGGCCGTACTGGCATTGGTAATGGCCTGCGACTCATCGACCTGTAGTTCGGGCTGCACATTTAGAAAACTCTGGCAACCCGCGAGTAAAAGGACAAACGGAATCAGTTTAAACGAATTTTTCATGATATCGGATCGTGGCTGATTCGACCGCAGAGAGCGAATCAGCCACTGGTTTACTGTTAGATAGTCAGATTGAGGCCAAATTGGGCAGTACGGGGCTGAGGGGGTGTACCCAGGTCATAGCCTTGCGTAGTGGGATTTCCTGTTACGTTTACTTCTGGATCAGGCCCCTGATAATTACTCAGCAACCACAGATTGGAGCCATTGTAATAAACACGCGCTGAAGAGATACCAATTTTGCTTAGGATCGCTTTAGGAATCGTGTAACCAAACACGACTGAATTGAGCCGGATGAACGAACCATCTTCTACAAATCGGCTGGTTGGGCTCAGGTTGTAATTGTTTCCTATCGTTGTTACGCGGGGAACATCCGTAATGTCGCCTTCTTTCTGCCAGCGATTCAACTGGTTTTTGTTGATAGCCCGTCGGTCGTCGCGCGTACCGCCCGATTCATGGAAAAATCGATTGTTGTTGAAGACTTTACTGCCGGAACTGAAATTGAAGAATACCGACAGATCGAACCCTTTATAGGAAAATGAATTGTTCAAACCACCAAAGAATTTCGGTAATGCACTGCCGTAGAATTGCTTATCAGCCACGGTAATCAGCCCGTCTTTATTCACATCTTCGTAGACAGCATCACCCGTTTTTGGATCGACATAGAGTTGCTTGTAGACGAAAAAGGCGTGAAACGGCTGGCCCTGCGCCATGCGTTCGGTAGCATAGCTGGCATCCACAGGAATCGAAAGCCGCTCGATCCGGTTTACGTTGGTCGCAATATTAAAACTGGTATTCCACTGAAAACCGCCTTTGCTGATGTTCAGGGAGTTGATGGCAAACTCAAGTCCGCGATTGCTGATTTCGCCGTCGTTGCGGTAGATGCTGGCAAAGCCTGAACTCTGCGCCAGGGGCACTTGCAGCAACAAATCGTAGGTGTATTTCGAATAGGCGTTGATTTCCAGACCAATTCGGTTGTTTAGCAAGCCTACGTTTACCCCAATATTCGTCTGGCGAGTCGTTTCCCATTTCAATTCCGGATTCGCCAGTTGAACAGGAACCGTGCCAGGATTGTCCTGATAATTGTAACCACCGCCCCAAAGTCCGCGCGATGCATAATTGTCGATGCCGTTCTGATTCCCAGTCCAGCCAACGCTCGCCCGGATTTTCAGATCACTCAGGAACGTAGCATTCTGGAGAAAACGCTCCTGTTTCAACTGCCAGGCTACCCCAGCGGAAGGGAAATAGCCCCAGCGATGTCCATCCGCAAACTTCGACGACGCATCAGCCCGCAAGCTGGCTTCGAAAAAGTATTTCCGGGCAAAGTTGTAATCGACCCGTCCGAAGAAAGAGGCAAGATTATATTGGTTGCGGTTGGACGACGATGTAGTGACCGATGCTGATGCAATCTGTTTGAACGCATCTGATGGGAAATTGGTCCCCTGCGCTAACGTCTGAGTCGATACGTTGCCCTGGAATGTATTGCCTAACAGCGCGCCAAAATTATGTTGTGAACCGAACGTTTGCCGATACGAAAGTGTCTGTTCGTTAATCCAGATCGTATTTTTGCTAATGCTCGAGGTTGCCAATCCTTTGCTGGCACTACCCCGGTTCGTGAGCGTATTCCAGTATTCGTATTCATTATAGTCGTTGTAATCAATACTCCAGCTACTCCGAAATTTCAGGTTGCTCAGAATGTCGTATTCGCCGTAGATATTACCAATATAACGCGTACTGGTCGAGTGCATATCGGTATTGTTGATCAGTACGTCGAGGTTATCGAACCCAGCCCATTTGGCGTACGTACCGTCCGTGTTGAACTTAGGCAAATAGGTTGGTGTGTGTAGCGCGGCTTGTAAAATACCCCCTTGTGGACCATCACCGACACGGGCGTTGGTCCGGTTCGACTGCGAAAAAATGTTGCTCGTGCCAATCCGAACTTTATCCGTAATATCCTGATCCAGATTTAGTTTAAAACTTGCCCGAGAAAAGTCGTTGGTCCGTAGCGTAGCTTGTTGACTGGTATAGCCACCGCCCAGATAAAACCGCGTTTGCTTAGTACCGCCCGATACAGCTACATCATAATTCTGTAGAGCCCCCGTCCGGAAAATGTCGCTTAGTCGATCATACGTAGGTTGATCTTCTGGTAAACCACGTTCACCTTCCGAAACGGGTCGGAAAGGTCGCGTAGAGGCTGGTTTACCGTCGTTGGTCCAGGCTTCGTTGATAATCGTCGCGTGTTCGGGGCCCGTTACCAAATCCCAAAGCTTGGGCGCCCATGCCTTCCCGACCGAAGCGTTGAGCCTCACTTTCGTTTTGCTATTGTAATTGCCTCGCTTGGTCGTAATCAGGACGACACCATTGGCTGCCCGCGCTCCGTAAATAGCCGTTGCTTCGGCATCTTTCAAAATCGAAATCGATTCAATATCAGCAGGATTAATGTCGGCTAGTGGGTTATTGGATTGCCCCTGCGTCGTGATTTTTTGCAGGGACTGGTTGTTGACGAACACACCATCCACAACATAAAGTGGATCGTTGCTGGCATTGATAGATGTCGTTCCCCGAATTCGGAAAAAGATTCCATCGCCGGGTACGCCCGTATTTGCGGCTACCTGCACACCAGCGGCCCGTCCCTGCAATTGTTGATCGAAACTGGCAACGGGACGATTCTTGATCTCATCAGCATTGACCTGACTGACCGAACCCACCAGATTTTTACGATCCTGGGTACCGTAGCCAACCACCACCACTTCACTCAGCTGCGAAGCTGACTCTTGTAAAGTAATGTTAAGTGGATTGCTTGAGCTAATTTTTAGAGTAGTCGTTTGGTAGCCAATGGCCGAAACAACTACCTCGTCACCAACCTGCGCTTCCAGCGTAAAATGGCCTTCAGCGTTCGTGGTTGCCCCTTTTGTTTGATTTTTCAGGACGATGTTTGCGCCTGGAAGTGCTTCGCCTGTCTGGGTTCGAATCGTACCCGATTGGCGGGAAGGGGTTGATTGAGCGAATACTCCTCCGCAGGAAAGTAGCCAGATTACTCCTGCAAATAAAAGTTTTTGCATTACTTTGTTTTGGTTATATGAAAAATGAGGCTTGTCAGAGCCTTGTTAGTAACTAGCCGGAACGGTTGCCGCCGTTTCGGCTTTTTTATGCCTCATAAACCAGTTGCCGCTGAATCACGAAGCTGTACGTATTAGCTATTCTTCCTGAAACTTTACCTTTCCAGGGAATTTATAAAACCATATATCCTATTGATTTTGTAGGATAAAAAGCAATCATTTAGTTTTCCGTCATTTTAACTTGCACTTGTGAATTGATGAATATTGTGTTAAAGTAGGCAGTCTATTATCCAACCCGAAAATTGTACGAAGCAGATAAGAGCAGAGAATCATTAGGGGCAGCAATCAGGCGCATTAAATTCAAAAAATGCACCGATACGAACAGAGTGCCCTATTCATTTTTAGGAAGTACTCATGGTAAAACGCCTACTAATCTTGTTAATTAGTAGGCAAAGGTGATTAGCCGATTTTACATTTCCAAAAATATTTAAAAAAAATGATTATCAGGCAATTATCTATTAGTCTATAGAGAATTACTGTTATTACAAACTGGCTATAAGTCTTTTTACTTAGAAAGTATAGTGGTTAATTGGCTCCGAATGACAGGTAAGTTTTAGAAATTGAGCAGGTTAGTGTAGTTAGCTTACTTGGTTTAACCTAACAAGAATCTACTTGAAAAAGGCCTACTATATACACTAAATCTATCAAAGCGGCTGATGTAAAAAGTAGGACTTTGTTGGGAATTTCAGTGAGCCGACCGGATGAATAATACAGAAACTATCGCCAGACCGACCCTAATCGAGTAAGGTCGGCTGACGTAGTAACGTACCTACTAACCTATCATGCTAATACTTATGGACTGTATTCTATAATCTCGCTTATTAATCGAATCAGTGATCGCCATATCGTTTTTCTCCCGCCAGGATAGCAACCGCCAGTTTGTTGTCTTTAGGTGGGGTTGGGCAGGTGGCATAGGACGTAAAGGCACAGGGCGGATTGGTCGCTTTATTGAAATCCAGATACGTAAAGCCTTCGGCATCTGGCCCTGGCGCGTCTAAAAACCGCCCCCACCATACGTTTCATGTTTATTGGTCTGATCGGCAAAAACGAAGTGCAAATGAGTAAGATTTCCGGTCGCATCAAGGCCATACTCTTTGCCATTTATCATAAATAACAACCGCCCTGGCGAGTCCTGATCACTTGTCCGACCAGTGATGTCGGTAATGGCAATTTTCTTACCGGGCGTTGGTACAAACTTCGCTTTAATGCGCCAGTCGGTACTGATTGGATATGTGTCGATACCCTTAAATTCTTTTAAAAAAGGGCTTTCCAGATCGCGCAGACGAATCGCGTATTTATCGCCCCGCTGGATGACAAACCACCGCAACGACTTATGTTTCAGCGTAACAGGTTTGCCTGTGTACGGAAAAAGCTGGAGTTTCTGACCGGTGTATCGCCTGAAAATACTTGAGCATTAGATGCCGTTTCTACTGAAACAGTGCCGTTTTTTAGGATGAATTTGCCTAGCGTTGCATCGCTATGATCTGACGGAAACACAATCTTGTTTTTATCGCTGCAGCCAAAGGTGTTTTCACCTTCGGTTAGCCAGAATAGCCCTGCCAGATTAAGCCAGCCTTCTTCTTTTTTCAGAAGTGTCTATAAATCCACAGCTACTCTGCAGCCGGGCTGCCGGAGCAGTAGTAATTGTAAGACGGCGTAAAGGTAAAGCCCCCTTTTTTTCATTTCCAAACTTAATATATGAATTTTATAGAAATAAACTAACTATATCAAAGGGAGTATAGAAAACCTTTTATTAATCCAAAATTAGTACTCCTATCAACTACAGTAATCGATAGAGCAAAAGATAACTTTCTAGTAGTCAGACGATTATGCTTGCTCAGCAACCTCCGTACTTTTAACAGATTTCAACACTGAGCTTAGAACACCCGGAAATTTTTTCTCCAATTCTTCAGTCCGTAGCGAAATCAAACTTTGGTTACTGTAAGGTCTTATATGAATAACCCCAGCTTCTCGCAGCACCCGAATATGATGAGACATAGTTGACTTGGCAACGGAAGTCGGGATGGTGCCACAGGCCTGTTCACATTCGGATAGGGCCAGACATTGCACGTAATTTAGCCGTACGGGGTCACTCAGCGCGTGGAGCACACCCGTCAGCGTGATTTGGTCAGCGGTAGGATGTTGGTACTGTTTCATAAAGTAGATTCTGTTGCTAATTAATGAAGTAGCTACAGTAGTTGTCAACACAACAATGTGACTACTGAAAATAATTCATTAGTTTTTTTAGAATTGAGAAACCATCTGCATAGTCATCTTGTTCGACATCCATAAAACAATCAAAGTTCGATAATTGTAGAACAATAAAACATTCAACCTGATTTAAAATGAAAACGTTAAACTTTCGAACTCAGTCGCTGATCGCAGGCATGCTCGTCTTGACAATCGCGCTATTTTTAATCACGCCAAACTTATTTTCTAATAAGCCAACATCATCCAATAGTGGTAATCCTACTTCGCCAACACCGCCGACCGAAAGCAAAGTAGCCACCGATGCTTTCGTTATAAAACGTGAAACAATTACCGATGAACTTCAATCAACTGGGACTATTCAGGCCAATCAGGAAGTCGATCTGGTCAGTGAAGTGTCCCGTAAGCTGATTCGGGTTTATGCTCGTGAAGGTAGTAACGTAAACCAGGGTACGTTGCTTTACAAGTTAGACGACGCTGATCTGCTCGCTAAAAAGCATAAAATAGCGCTTCAGGAAAAATTGGCTAAGCTAGACGAAAAACGCTTCCGCGAACTTTTGGCCACAGAAGCGATCAATCAGCAGGAATACGATAAAGTATTGACCAATCTGAATGTGTTGCAGGCTGAAATGGCGATGGTTGATGTAGACTTGGCCAAAACCGAAATCCGGGCGCCGTTTGCGGGAAAATTAGGTCTAAAACGCGTCGACGTTGGTGCTTACGTAACCCCATCGACTGTTTTAAGTTCGATTGATGACATTAGCCGGGTAGAGGTAACATTCACGATCCCCGAAAAATATGCGTCACAGGTTCGCCCAGGCCAGACTATTCATTTTACGACCGAAAACAGCAGTCGTCCGTTTTTGGCGAAGGTTACGGCTACGGAACAAAAGATGGAAGCCAATACCCGGAGTTTATTGGTCAAGGCCATTAGTGAAAACAAAGGCGGTAAACTGGTACCCGGTTCTTCGGCTAAGATTGCATTTGCGCTGCATGTGGCTCAAGACGGAATTTTGGTACCTACGCAAGCCCTGATTCCGAATGCTAAAGGGTATTCTTTGTTCAGAATCAAAAGCGGAAAAGCCGAGCGTCGGGAAGTAAAAACCGGAAATCGAACCAAAGGAACCGTACAGATTCTGGAAGGCCTAGCGATTGGCGATACGGTATTGACGACCAATTTACTACGTATAGACACGGGTGTATCAGTGACAGCATCAACTATTGAGTAATTAGTACTGAGGCTCCCAGGGTCTGTGTCCTTACAGACACATGTGCGCCAGCAGCAGTAATCATCCGAAAGGGTGTCTGTGAGGACACAGACCCTGGGAATGGAAGTCTTTATCTTTATTTAGGAAGGGCGCCAGCCACATTCATTGTTCTCCTTCTCTTTGTTTTAAACATACTCCACAATGAGTTTATCGGGAATCAGTATTCAGCGGCCAGTGCTGGCCGGGGTACTCTCTGTATTAATTATACTTTTTGGGTTCGTCGGGCTGACATACCTAGGAATTCGCGAATATCCCGTTACGGATTCGCCAATCGTAACAGTTACCACAACCTATCCAGGTGCCAGCCCCGACGTAATTGCCTATCAGATTACCAAGCCATTAGAAGAGGCCGTCGGAGAAGCCAACGGCATTCGAACCATTTCGTCGGTATCGCGGGAAGCGGCCAGTGTGATTACGGTTGAATTTAACCTCAATGCAGATCTGGAAGCGGCCGCTAATGATGTACGGGATAAGGTAACCAAAGCCCGGCGTCTGCTGCCCGGTGACGTTGATCCACCCATCGTGGAAAAAGCCAACAGTGGCGACATTGTGATTTTTATGGCGGTGGAAAGCAAAACTCGTAGCATTCTAGAAGTAAGCAACATTGCCTCCACGGTCATCAAAGAGCGTATGCAGACCATTCCGGGCGTAAAAAGGGTGGGTATTGCTGGGGAGAAAAAGTACGCTATGCGCTTGCGAATCGATCCGGCAAAACTGGCGGCTTACCGGCTCACACCTTCGGATATTGAACAAGCTTTGCGTAAAGAAAACGTGGACCTACCTTCGGGCCGGATTGAAGGCGATCGCAATGAACTGACGGTTCGAACGCTAGGACGATTGACGAGAGAGGACGATTTCAACAACATGATCGTCAAGCAGGAGGGTAACAGTATTATTCGGTTTCGGGATATTGGCTATGCTGAGTTGGGCGCGGAGAACGAGCGGACGGCCATTCTGAATAGTTTGAAGGGGAATTCCGCTACCATCGGTGTTTTTGTTGAACCTCAACGCGGAGCTAACGCTGTTGCCATTGCCGATGAGTTTTACGCGCGACTGAAGGAACTGCGTAAAGAAATACCCGCCGATTACGAGCTGACAATCGGGAAAGACTTTACCGAACCGATCCGGGACTCCATTTCTGAAGTGGAAGAAACGCTGTTCGTTGCGTTTGGGCTGGTTATTCTGATTCTGTTTCTTTTCCTGCGCGACTGGCGATCGACGATTATCCCGGTCGTTGCTATTCCGGTGTCCATTGTCTCGGCTTTCTTTATCATGTACATCGCGGGTTATTCGATCAATATCTTGACGCTGCTGGCGCTGGTACTGGCGATTGGTTTGGTGGTGGATGATGCCATTGTGGTACTGGAGAATATTTATGCCAAAGTGGAAGAGGGCATGTCGCCGTTGCAGGCTGCGTTTAAAGGATCGTCGGAAATCTACTTTGCTGTCATCTCGACCACCATTACGTTAGCGGCCGTATTTCTGCCGATTCTGTTTCTGCCGGGTATTACCGGAAAGCTTTTCCAGGAGTTCGCCGTAGTCGTTGCGGGTTCGGTGTTGGTGTCAGCATTTGTGGCTCTGACGCTTTCTCCGATGATGAGTGCGTACCTGCTAAAACGGCATGACAAACCCAACTGGCTATACCGAAAAACGGAGCCTTATTTTCTGGCGTTGAACCGGGGATACGAACGGTCGCTGTCTGGATTCATGCGCTACCGCTGGGTTGCTTTTCCGACATTGATCGTAACGTTCGGGCTAATCTATATTATTGGTAAACAACTCCCTTCTGAGCTGGCTCCGCTGGAAGATCGCTCGCAGATCAGCTTGGCCGTCATAGCACCGGAAGGATCGTCGTACGAGTATACGGAAAAGTACATGGCCGAGATTGCCAAATTCTCGGTCGACTCAACGCCGGGTTTGTTTCAAACGTATTCGATTTTGGCTCTGACATTTGGCCCTCCGGCTCCGGTGAATATTGCCATTCAGAATACGTTCCTCAAAAAAGCCGACCAGCGCACCACGACCCAGGCCGATGTCTTCGCGACCTACGCCAGAAATATCCAGAACTTCCGAGGTGTGATGGTCTTCCCAGTGCAGCCACCAACCATTGGTAGTCGATTCGGACAGGCCCAGCCCGTTCAGTACGTCTTGCAGGGCACGAATCTGGCGGCTATTACAGCTGTGTTGCCTAAGTTTATGGATGAAGCGCGCAAAAGCCCAGTTCTACGATTCGCTGATTCAGATTTGAAGGTCAATAAACCGGAATTAGTCCTTCAGATTAACCGCGATAAAGCAGCTGAGTTAGGTATCTCCGTTGCGGAAATTGCCCGGAGCCTGCAACTGGCACTAAGTGGTCAGCGGTACGGGTATTTTATTTACAATGATCGTCAGTATGAGGTAATCGGTCAGTTGCAAAAACAGGATCGTGATACGCCCTATGATTTAAAAGCGATGTATGTACGGACCCGAACCGGAGACGTTGTATCGCTGGATAACCTGGTTTCGTTCAAGGAAAGCATTAGTCCGGCGGCCATTTATCGGTACGATCAATCCATTTCAGCAACTGTATCGGCGGGGTTAGCACCCGGTTTCACAATCGGCGACGGTGTAGCGGAAATGAACCGAATTGCCAAGATCGTTTTGCCGCCAACTATCAAAACCTCCCTGGCGGGTGAATCGCGGGATTACTCCGAAAGCTCGTCGAGTTTGCTCTTTGCGTTTGTGTTCGCGCTGGTGCTGATCTATCTGGTTCTGGCGGCTCAGTTTGAAAGCTTAGTCGATCCGTTTATTATCCTATTGACGGTACCGATGGCTATGACGGGTGCTCTGCTAAGTCTATGGGTATTCGGTCAGACGCTAAATATTTTCAGCCAGATCGGGATTATTACCCTCATCGGGTTAATCACTAAAAATGGTATCCTGATTGTTGAGTTTGCCAACCAACAAAAAGAAGAAGGTTTGAGTACGCTCGAAGCCGCCAAAATGGCAGCAGCCTCCCGATTCAGGCCAATTTTAATGACCAGCCTCGCGATGATCTTCGGTACCATTCCGATCGCACTGACCGTAAACAGTCGAAACTCGCTCGGAACAGTAATTGTCGGCGGTTTGCTGTTCGCTGGTCTGCTCACACTCTACATCATTCCCGCAGTGTATTCTTATTTCTCGCGCGTACCCAAGAAGAAAGCCGAAGAGCTGGAACTGGTCGCGTGATACCAATTTGTTTCTCACCATACGATTATGAAATATCCAATTAATACCGTCGGCTTATTGCTGGTAATCGGTGCTCTATTTAGCTCAATAACGCGGGCACAGGTTCGTCAATTGACGATGGAAAGTGCCGTTCAACTGGCAATCGATAAAAATCGCGACTTGCAGGTAGCCACGCTGGAAACTTCGAAAGCCGCTCAAAAAGTGCAGGAAGCACGGGGCTATGCGTTGCCAACAGTAGCCGCTTCAGCGCAATACCTGTATTATTTCAACAAGCAGGTTTCATTCCTACCCGGTAGTTTTGTCGGGTTAGGTGAAGATCAACTGGCCATGTTCCGGGTTGGAGGTTCGAATGCATTTTTGGGTGGAGTAGCTGTATCTCAACCGTTATTTCAGGCCAGTGTTCGCTCGGGTATTCAAGCAGCACAAATCGATAGGTTAGTCACGGAACAGGCGCTGGCGGATGTTCGGGCAACCGTCGTCACCGATGTAAAAAAAGCGTATCTGGACGTACTAATCACGCAGGAACAACTGCGATTGCACCAGCAGAGTATCACTCGCAATGAGCAAGCGTTGAAAGATTCCCGTTCGCTGTTAGCACAAGGACGGGCCTCACGCGTCGATACGCTGCGCGCTTATGTAACACTCGAAAACCTGCGCCCGACACTTATTCAGTTAACGAACCGAATTGGCATTACGACAACGGTGCTGAAGCGTACAATGGGATTGGACGAGCGGGAAGAAATTGACCTACAGGACTCGCTACGTTACGACAATGCTTTCTTCGTTTCGCCGGGTACCGATGCCTTCCTCGACGCTGTACAAGCCCGGCCTGAAGTGCGCCGTTTGGAATTGATTGAACAGCTAAACAGGGAACAAATTGCGTTGCAGGTAGCCGAGAAAGGACCAAAATTATCTGCGATTGGATTGGTACAATCCCAGTCGCAGGCTAATAATTTTCGGCTAGGTGATTACCAATGGCCCGTAAGCTCGTACGTAGGCTTGCAGCTTAATGTTCCGATTTTTACGGGTTTTCGAACGAATTCGCGGATTCAACAGGCGCAGATAACCCGTCGGCAAAGCGAAACACAATTGGCTAATCTGAAGGAGATCGTGCGGGCGCAGGTGAAAATAAGTCTGGCGAACGTACAGGAAGCTCGGTTACGTATCCAAACCCAGCAACAGACGATTTCCGTTGCCGAATTAGGCTACCGGATCACTCGCGACCGCTGGAAACAGGGCATTGCCTCCCGATTAGATCTGACCGATGCAGAACTCTCGCTTACGCAGGCTAAATCAAACTACCTCCAGGCCGTTTATGATTACCTGATTGCATCGGTCGAATTAGATAAGGTATTAGGTCGAATAAAGTAGTGTCTTAGGGGCAAACGGTGTCTACCGCATAAATGATGGTACTTACTATCCTAGGGTCGTGAGTTATTTAGTTTTCAGATATAAGAAATAGCTATTTAACAAAAGTCCGGCGTCTAAATGTTAGCTAAAGTATGAAAAATAACGTGCTAACTGCTTCTGGATTTTGCATCTCGTAAAACGCTGATTTATTAATATTTGTCTACCTCAGTCAGTCGCATAGGTTGAAATCAGGTAATTATACGCTAAAGCCATTTAGTCTGTCTAAATAATTTTGGCCTTCCTTAAACGGCTCATTATTACTTTACCTTATGAAACGATTCTTTGTCGTTACGCTCCTACTAGGCGCTAGCTTAACGGCTACTGCCCAGGTGAAAAACCAGTTAGCTAATACCGCCTGGCAAGGTACCGTCGAGACCAGCAAAGTCGTGGATGTTGTGCTTCGGTATGGAGCAGACACGATGAGGATGTATACGGTAGCCGACAAGCAGTTGCTCGAAACAATGTCTTATACGATGAAAGGAGATACACTGACTTGGCAAAAAGTAAGTGGCACTAGTCCCTGTGACACCCAAGCGATTGGGATCTATCAAGTGGTGATCAAGAATGAGGAGATGGTATTGAAACTACTTAAAGATGATTGTCGATTACGATCAGGTTCCTTGCTACCAAAGCCATTCAAGAAAGTAGAATACAGCAATAAATAGCTTAAAATTTGAGGTGAGTGAAATGATTTTTACTGTATGAAAGTGAAGCTATACCTAGTCACAGTGGTAATAGCGAAGCGTATACGACTGATGGCGTTTGACAGATAGTAAAACATAACCGTCTCCTAAAAGGCTCATTTACGCAGTCGGCTATCGAGTGGTATGAGAGATTGACCAACTACCTCCACTTCCGCATATGAAGCATGTTGGGGGTGCAACAAGAGATTGTACGACATCTCCAAGATGACAGAAGGTACCGCTACAGCTAAGCAAAAAGGGGCTTGCAGCCATTCCGTTAGGATCGTTTGAGTTTCGCCTAAAGTACCACTCTTCCAATAAGCCGGTAGCTTGGTAGGATCAAGCCAAAAAATACTGTCAGCTTCGACAGGCAAACGTAGAGTACTCAACCACAGTTGAGGTAGTTCGGTTAAGGTTAAGGGAGGTAAATGCACCAACGTTTCCAGCAGTGCCAGCTCGGGTGTACGACTGGTGTACAGGATCCCCGTACCTTTCGGATTCCAACGGCCTCCATGTCGATGGCTTCCCACAACCGATAATGGCTCCTGGTGGTAGGGCTCTTTGTTGATACGATAGACGTCCATTCGCTTACCCCACCAGGCCCCATTCGATGCGACCCAGTACATCTTCGGCTAGTGAGAAACCGGATACTGTATCCAGCACCGCTAGAGGGGATTGAACTACCAATGAGTCTTTAGACAACGCATGGGGCGTTTCTTTGATAGCTAGCTGAGTAGGCGGCTCAAGGGGTTGACTAAAAGTCCCCATATCTTGAAGAGAGCTAGGGACGATTAGCTCAAGATTCGAGTTCGTCTCTGGACGGTAGGCTAATTCAGCCAGTGGCGTACGTAACCAACGAGCCAGTAGATCCGCTCGTCCGTCAAAGACGGCAAGACCTCGCTGGACGAGTCGCTCCAGCAACAAGAGTCGTTCACTAGCGGCCAAACTCAATCGTGTCGCCGTGGCCTTTCCATGCAAGCCTCTGATGGACATGTTCAGGATACGGGCCATCTCTTTATCGGTGAGCCCCACCAAGCGAGCGACTTCATCGACGCGTCGGCGCAAAACACCTTGTCTGGCTTGGCTGATAATGCTGGTAACTGGCAGAACCGTTTGCATAAGCTAGGTAGGAATATATAGCGCAAAAATACACATTATAAATGGCAAATTTGCACTAAAAGTTTCTCATCCTACGTACAAGCCAAACAGGTTAATCTGTATGTTTTAATTATACCTCGTTCGCCGAACGAGAATAGATGCAGGCGGGGTGACCAGACATGGCTTCACCTGACAATCTTTCCCGAATGAATAGTTATCGGTATTAATATCCCAATCACAGAAAAGACGCTCCTTTGAGACAAATGAATTTTATGATCTACCTCTGAAATGTGGCGCTAGAAGATGTTTTTTCGTATAGATACAACTAGTAATCAGGCATTTGCATCTACACGAAACCCATAATATATTAATCAGACCCTTTTTGAGACAATTCTATGCTATTCGGATATGCACGCGTTTCTATCGCTCCGGCGGCCCGGTCAAGATCAGAACTTAGTTCTCCAGTTGGATGATCTCAAAAAAGCAGGTTGTCAGAAAATCTTTCAGGAGAAGGTATCTTCGGCCAAAGTAAGACCGCAACTTCAAAAGCGGTTAGATATTCTTCGAGAAGGAGATACAATTATAGTCTGGAAACTGGATCGGCTAGGGAGATCACTCAAAGAGCTTTTCACACTGACCAATGACTTTGAAAGTAAAGAACCGGGTCGCCGGAGCGATCGGTTTTCGGAGTTTGAATGATGCCATTGATACCACTACGGCTCAAGGGCGTTTAGTATTTAATTTGTTTGCATCCCTAGCCGAATTCGATGGCACCGGCCACCCGGCGTGATCTGATCCGCGAGCGAACCAAAGCGGGTTGGCCGCTGCGTGTGCCAGAGGGCGAATCGGCGGACGACCGAAGGGCCTTTCTAGCGAAGCCCAAGCAAAGGCAAGGGCTGTTAAGTCGATACATGCCCTCAAGACGCATACGATTCCGGAAATTGGTCAGTTGTTTAATCTCAGCCGAGCAACGGTATACCGGTATTTGGCTTGGCAGAGAAAAAATAGCAGTTGATTCATTAATGATAGTGCTTCATAAAATGGGCGTTTCACGAGATAGTAGCCAATTCTACACTTAGAGTAAAGCGCGTTATTGGTTCAAGAACAATCGCAAAGTAGGTATGCCAATCCGAGGCTATTCCCTTTCTCGTTCACAGTTACCGATCCCTTAAAAATACAGTAAATCCTTGCTTTTTCAGTCGCTTATGGGTCAATTGCTCGTTCAATTGATCACTTTTCTTTTCGCTGAATTAATCATGAATAAACTAATTATTTTCTGCACTATTCTTGGATGGCTAAGCTCTCTCAGCCTACTAAAAGCGCAAGGTAATAAAACCAATCTGTTAATGGGTATTGGTAATAATACGACCAATGGTAGTTACAATACGAGTTATGGCTGGTTGGACAATCTGCCTGGAGTGCCCAACCAGCCTGACTATCCGACCGGATCGGGAAATACCTTTATGGGGGCAAACTCTGGTACCGACAACCGAGGCTCCAACAACACTGCGGTAGGTTTTAATGCGGGCGGCTGGTTTATTAAAGGGTCCCAGAATGTGTTTATTGGCACTAATGCAGCCTCCTATGCTTACTCTTCAGATTATGGCGATATCGGCCCCGGCGTTACTAGTAGAACGCTAACGGGCAACAGCTTTTTAGGCTATCAGGCCGGCTATTATAATCGGGCCGATTACAACGTATTTATTGGTTACCAGTCAGGCTACTCCAATGTGACCGGCACCCATAATGTGTTTGTGGGATCAAACACAGGCTATACTAATACGGGGGCCGACAATGCCTTTCTAGGTTTTCAGGCGGGTCAGAATAACACCACCGGCACGGATAACACCTTTCTGGGGTCGCTGGCTGGACAGAGCAATACCACCGGTCAATTCAACTCGTTTGTGGGCAGCTATACAGGTCAGGCCAATACCACGGGTCGACTGAATGTCTTTATGGGCTATGGCACTGGCTCGAACAATTCCGCAGGCCGAGTCAATACCTTTCTAGGGTCTTATGCCGGCTTAGCCAATACCACCGGCAATCAAAATTCCTTTGTGGGCTACCAGGCAGGCCAGGCCAACACGACTGGCACCAATAACACATTCATGGGTTACAATGCAGGGTATAATGTAACCACGGGTAGCAACAACATTATCATCGGGCCCAGTTCGGGCACTGCCGTCACGGATGGCAGTGATAATGTATTGATGGGCTACAACAGCCAGTCCGAAGATGGACTTGATAACGCCATCGCCATCGGTGCCAATAGTCGGGTGGCGGCTAGTAATGCCCTAATCTTGGGCAATCGGGTCAACGTAGGCATTGGTACCTCTGCCCCTGCTAACCGCTTAGAAGTGGTCAGCCAATTGGCCAATACTAGCGGTTTAACCTTAACCAACCTGACGACTGCCAGCCCCACCAGCCGCACCACCGATCAATTTTTAACGGTTAGTGAAGCGGGAGAAGTTGTTAAAGCTAGATATCAATTACGCATCAATAATGCCAACGAATGGAGTGATAAGGTTTTCAGTCCAACTTATCCCCTACAATCGCTTTCTTCTGTCGAAGCATACATTGGCCAACACCGTCATTTGCCGGGAGTGCCCTCAGCGGAGCAGGTAGCGAAAGAAGGCATCGATCTAGTGAAGATGAATGCTATGCTGCTGGAGAAGTTGGAAGAGTTGACACTGTATAGTATTGAGCTTGAGAAGACGAATCAACACCTTCGTCAAAAAGATCAACAGTTAGACTCTGACAACAAGCAGCAACAAACGGAGATTGACGAATTAAAGAGGCTCATGAAACAAGTACTTCAGAAGAAGTGATGTTTGATAATCTCACAAAACGCTAAATAATAGGAACGCCAACATGACAACAGCAATGAAAATATCCGAAATCATTGCTAGCCATTCATTTGGGCTAACTGGCTTTTTGACCAGGTGAGTAATACCCGCAATGCCAAAGAAAAGCCCCCCTCCGCAGGCCACTATAACCTGAGCCGCTGGCACATATGCGGATAGTATGGCCATAAGCCCTAAACAGATATTGGCAAAGCCAAGCTCTCTGATAATCACAAAACTTTCCCGAGTTGTAAGGTGAAAAATATCCTGGGCTGTAAAGGCAGGATTGATAGCCTGCCGGATACCTGCCGTAAAGAGCCGAATGCCCACTGCCCAAAACAAAAACCATTTACCTACCAGGTTCATAACGGGGAATGGGACTTTATTGACGAACAAATCAATAAAAATTGAACTCAGCGGTAAAACAAACATCAATAAGATGACCGCGATTGAATAAGAACGGCTAGGTTTAGTTTGACTTTGATGGGCCATTTGTGTTAAATCCTTAAACGATAACTAGAATTCTATGATCTACCTGTTGATGTAAGTCTCCAGTCACCTGCTGATGGCCTGAAGACAGGGCCTTTATCGCCTGCTAGGATATCCCAGAGCGCCTTTTGCCGCGTAACCGGCGTTGTACATGTGCCGAAAGCACGTTTCAAAGGAGGCTTCGCCCTTTGAGAAGTCCCACAGGGGCAACAGGATTATGACCGATACGTCCGTGTCAGGGTCATAAGCCATCACCGAGAGATAGCCCGCAATGGCCCCATTGTGGCCGTAGCCCAGGTTGGCAAACTGGTTGCAGCCCAATCCGTACCTTGGATTCGCCGATGAACCGTCGGTGCGCATAAGGTACGCAGACTGAGGATTGAGCACGTTCTCACCCCGCATCAGTGAACGGATGTAGGTGTTGAGTGCGGTTAACGTACCATATCCGTTGCCTTCGCCCACGTGGGCACTCATATTGACCGGACCAAAGCCTACGCCCCATTTGGCCGATTGCCGGATCAGACTGGCTACACTGGGCAGGGGCAGTAACTGGTCATCGGTCCGGTAGGGAAACGACACGGAGACAGGTACCCGGCTAGCCGGGCCAGTGACGTGATCGTTGAGGTAGTCCGCATAGGTCCTCATCCTACCGCTTTTGGCCGAGTAGACCCGTTCGATGATCCGGCTCAGGATGGTGTAGCCCGTATTGCTGTAGTGGTAGCCCGTACCTGGGGCAAAGTAGCGCAGTTGGTGATCGATCAGGGGCTTTATGAGTTGCTCGGCGGTGAACTGGTGGCTGGAATCCCGGGTTTGGACGTAGTTGACATAACTCTCTCCATTGAGACCGGGCACGGGATCGTTATCCACGTCGTATACCCCAGCGCTGTGCTGCAGGAGCTGCTCAATCGTGATCTGACTTTTGCTGGGAATGTTCCAGTCGGCGCCAGCCGGTACGTAGGGCTCATTGGTACCTGGAATCAGATCAGTGATGTGGGCTTTGTAGTCCAGCCAATCATCCTGATACATCTTCAAGATGGCGGTAGCGGTAAAGTTTTTGGTGTTGCTGGCGAAACGGAAATAGGTTTGGGGGGTGAGGGGTTGACGCCCCGCCGGGACCGAGGAGGCAAAATAGGTCTGGGCAGGGGTTTGGATGAGTACTGTCAGCGAGGGTACCGACTGGCCCAGGCTATCTTCCAGTACCTGCCGCACGCTGTCAACAGCCACCTGGACACGGTTTTGCCGCGCCGGGTCGGTAAATAGGTGATCGTTACAGGACAACACCAGACTACATATACTAAGTATCCCAATAATCGCAAGCCGGGTCGATACGATGTGCCAACGAGCCTGGCTTGCAATTATTGACCCTCTCAAGCATAACAGCTTGTTTATCAATAAAATATAACGCATATAAGTATTCATACGGATTAATGATTAATTAAGAGTACTGCCTGGCTATGAGCTCGTTTTCAGTTAGGGAGTTAGCAAGTCACTTCAACACGATTGGGTTGTCCTAACTAAATTCGGCAGGAACTAAACTGTCTGATAAGAAGATTTTGCGCAGATGATCCAGGAGACGTTGATCCATATAATCTGTTCCATACCAGCTACTGTACCCATCGGGTCTGATGAGCCAGCTGGCTTGGTTTTGTGCACCGTAGGTACGGGCAAATGAGCCATCCTGATCATGTAAAAAGGCGATACCCGGTGCCGAAATGAGTCCATTCGCTGCCGGGCTGATCACTACCATCCGCAGGTATACCCCAATCTTTTCCCCAAATTCAGCTTGTAGTTGCGTTTGTAGAGCATGCAGATCGTCCAGATCAGGAGGTATTAGGTCTCGCCGATAAATCAATAACACATGGGCGGTACCCCGCAGCACATCAAAAAGCCGGAGCGGATAATTGACTCCCACCCGACGCAAACCCAGACAATCGGGTGCCCGATCTCCCGGCTGCAGAGCCGATAGCCGGTCCTCTTCAGGCATGGAGTCAACCCAGGGGCTATTGCGGTACGATACCAGAAGCTGCGTATCCGCCAGACGGTCGGTTTTAAAACCAGAGGCTCCAGTGTTCGTTGCAGCCCGAAGGGAGCGATCAATGACGTTTTCTCCTTCCTCCCGCCGTTCAGGGCTATAGCTATCCAAGAGACTTGCCGGTGAGATGCCCTTTAAGACGAGGGCCATTTTCCAGGCCAGGTTATAGGCGTCCTGTATGCCTGTATTCATGCCCTGACCACCCGTTGGAGGGTGAATATGAGCCGCATCCCCGGCCAGAAACAGATTATCGGCCTGATAAGCGCTGGCCAGCCGCATACTGATTCGGAAAATAGACGACCACCGCAAGTCACTTAACAAAGCAGGCTCACCAACCAGTTGATCGGCTTTTGTCTGAAGGTAGTCCAGACTGAGTGCAGACCGATCGGATTGACGGCCATGATTGGTACCTTCTAGTATTAGGGTCAAATCAGGGGGCGCCACATCCATGGGGGCCAGCATCGATACCCGGTACCGATTGGGTTCCGGTAAGGGAATTGCCACAAAAAATTCGGGGGCGGTATCGGCTGCCGGATAAATGGACTGGAACGATATTCCCCGGGGCACTTGCCAGTCAATCCGCACATCGCCCAGCATAAACGCAAAGGGCATTGTTTCTCCTTCAAAGTCAATGCCAGCGGCCTTTCGTACGAAACTATGGGCACCATCACAACCAATCACGTAGCGAAATCGGCCTTCATGGATCGCACCATCCGCCTGAAGAAGTTGTACTGTAACGCCTTCGGTGTCCTGAACCAGATCAGTCAGCGTAACGCCCCGCTCAATTGTAATACCAACTGTTTGCAATTGCCTGGTCAAAATCCGCTCCGTCTCAGGCTGGGGCAGGCTCAACGGGGCATACGGGCAATCAGCCAAATCGTTAACGAAATCCCGGGCCGGGCCACCGCCGATGGTCACTCGTCGACCACTGATCCAAATTCCGGCGTCAATCGCTTCGTGGAGTATCCCCATATTCTCCCAGACCTCCAGCGTTCGGGCGGTTACGGCCAGGGCCCGGCAAAAAGGGGATGGTTGAGGGAGTGCGTCAATAATCCGACAGCGAATACCATGGCGGGCCAATTCGGCCGCCATCACCAGGCCCACGGGACCGGCACCTACCACAAGAACAGAATGCGTCATTACCAATAGAGTAGAGATTTAGTTACCCCTTTGTCTCAACGTATAAGAAAGATGTGACCAAATCAGGAGTGATGCTCTGATTCTGGTTTATCTCATTAGGGTTTACCGGGGTATCCTAAGGCAGATCGGGCTGCGTAACCAGCGTCATAGATGGCATTGAAGCACTTAAAGAAGGAGTCAGTGTCCTTGGTAAGATCCCACAACGGCAGATAAACCACGATCGATACGTCGGTGGTCGGATCGTAAGCCATCAGGGCCAGGTTGCCAATACGGGCTCCGTTATGACCATAGCCCAGATTTTGGGTAAACGTAGTGCCTAACGCATAGTTGGTGCTACCCGGCGATACAGCGGTTTGCATCATCTTCACCGTTGCCGACGTTAATACATTCTGGCCTTTCATCAGCGAGCGAATGTAGGTATTCAGGGAGGCCATATTGCCGTAGCCGTTGCCTTCGCCCACCTGCGCACTCATGTTGTAATCACCGTATTTCTTCTGAACATTACCCGGCAATAGCTCAAGACCTTCCACTCGGGGGCTGGGCAAGACTGTATCATCGGCCCGAACCGGAAAATGAACGGTAACGGGTACCGGCGCATTTGGCCCCACTACGTAATCGTGCAGATAATCGCCATAGGTTTTAGCGCTCCCGCTTTTGGCCGAGTACACACGCCCGATAATATAGCCTAGCATCGAATAGCCGGTATTGCTATAATGGTGGTTCGTGCCGGGAGCAAAATAAGACAGGTTGTTTAGGATCAACTGCTGTACCATTTCCTCGGTGTTGAACTGATGCGTTGGATCAGCGGTTTGGGTAGCCTCGGTGTAGGACAGGCCATTGAAGCCCGGAACCGGGTCATTGTCTACGTCGAAAACCCCGGCGCTGTGTTGCAGCAATTGCTCGATGGTAATCTGATTTTTATACGGAAAATCCCAGGCTGGTGAGTTGGGTACATACGGCAGATTGGTGCCCGGAATCAGATCGGTGATTTTGGCTTTATAGTTCAGCCAGCCGTCTTCGTGCATATTCATCACAGACGTAGCCGTAAAGTTTTTGGTGTTGCTGGCGAAGCGGAAATAGGTCGTTTCCGTAACCGGCGCGTTGCCGGGTTTGCAGGAATGTGACCGTTGCTGCTTTATCCACTATCGTAACTTGCATATTGTCTCGTTTGAACGTCGTGGCCGGACCCGGCGTTGGATCATTAAAATAGCCTTCAAACATGTGGCTGTAAGCATCCCAGCTAGCCTGCGTCAAGATACTGGTAGCCCCGCCCTGGGCCGTCCAGCTAACGTATGGTTCGTGTGCCCAGTGGCTGGCCCACTTCTCGCGATTTTTCGTAAAAAAAGCCTCGCTTTCATCGGCAATGACTTTTCTGATGGCTGCTTCGTCAATGGCATAATTACTCGCATTTATATCGCCGTTTGACACGGCTACTGTTTTCTGCGCCTGAACCGACCCGACCATACAGGCGAAGCAAATGGCAATCAATAGGTTTTTCATAAGATTTGTAAACCGTTTATGTGGAAAGAAAAAAGGCCTCCTGTCGGGGAAAGTCGATGAAAAGCCTGGCCAATTTTTCGAGACGTGACACGCAATTATATCCTTATCTATGATGGTGAGAACGGCAATGAAATCCCCTTACGGTCAATGCCAGTAACCTGGGCTCAAAAGAACTACTGATTCGGCAAGTCAAAATTGCGGGAGTTGTGTGTAAATGGCAATCGCATAGGTATGCGTATTTTCAAGCTCGCCGGTGTACTTGAGTTAGCCTTTTTACACCAACTTATGCGTCATCGCTTTCACAATGGCTTCCGACCGGGAGTGGACTTGCAGCTTTTCGTAGATGCTGCGGATGTAAGTGCGAACGGTATCAACGGCTATGAAATACTTCTCCCCGATCATTTTATACGTCAGGCCTTCAACTAAACCTTCCAGCACCTCCAGCTCCCGTTTGTTAAGCTGAAACTGATTTTTTGGCGAAGCGTAGGTTCCTTTGACCAGGCCTAATACTTTACGGGCAATCCCCGGTGACATGGGCGAACCGGCATTCATCACCTGCCGAATACCGTCCATGATCTGTTCGGGCGAGGCACTTTTTAACAGGTAACCGGAGGCACCGGCCATAATAGCCTCCAGCACCTTTGTTTCTTCCTCCAGCACGGTGAGGATAATCACCTGCGCCGGAAAGGGTAGTTCAGTGGCTTTTAGTTCACGAGTGCAGTCAATCCCGTTTTTCTCGGGCAGGTCAATGTCCATCAACACGACATCAGGCGCTGAGACCCTAATATCAGCCAGTGCCTCCACCCCCGAACTATAATCACCCACACAGGTGAACTGGGGTGAAAAGTCAAGAAGGGCCTTCAAACCTTTCCGAAAGAGTTCGTTGTCTTCGACAATCACAATACGAATGGGGAGCGGTGGCATAGCCTAAATAAAGTAATGCTTAAAGGTATTCTTTTTATTTCAGGCCAGTCATCGCATACATATGCGGTTTTTTCAGCTTGTCAGCCAGGGGGCAGGTAAAAAAAACAGCAGTACCCTTTTCAGGAGCCGACTGAACGAAGAGCGTGCCGTCTGATTGAGCAGCCCGCTTCTGCATATTGCGAAGCCCATTCCCCCGTTTTGCCGTAGACAGGTCAAAGCCTCTACCATCGTCCTTTATTTCGAGGGTAAGTTGTTCTTTTTTACAGGTCAGACTCACTAGGATGGTTTTAGCCCCGGAGTATTTAAAGGCATTGTTCAGGGCTTCTTTGAAAATAAGATACAGGTTTTTTCGCTTTTCCATCGAGAGATGAACACTTCTAATCGTTTCCTCGATCTGCAGGTTCAGTGCTATGTTTGTTACTTCGGCAAAGGGAAAAGCATAGGTTTTCATCCGGAAAACCATTTCTTCCAGATTATCATTGGCTGGTTCAATCGTCCAGATCATGTCTTTCATGGCCGACACTGTATTACGGGCGGATTCGCTGATCTGGGATAATACCGATTGAAGCTGCGGTGTGGCTTCCCCCTGGCTGTAGAGAACCATTTCGCTTGAAAGCGCAATGCTGCTGAGGGTGGAGCCTAACTCATCATGAAAATCGGCGGCAATCGTAGCCCGGATTTTTTCCAGTTCTCTTTCTTTTTTCAAGCGTTGGTATCGGTAAACATAGATAAACCCACCAGCCAGTACCAGCATGCCCAACGCCAATAGTAATTGATTACGGCGCTGCAGCGAAAGCGCCAGGCTCTTTACTTCATTTTGCTGGCGAAGATTTTTCACGGTCATCCCGTTCACCACGATTGCTTTGTTGTAGTTCTCCAGTTTCAATTGGTTCAGCGAATCGGCCTGTTGCAAATTGCTGACCTGCAGTTGAGCCAACTGCTTTTCGCTGACCAGATTAGTCAGCTGTAGTTGTGTGATTGTGTTTTCATTCTGCAGGTTGCTAAGTGCCAGTTGCTTCAGGGCATTTTCTTTTTGCAGCGAAAGGATCTCTTTTTGTTTTTTCCCTGTCTGCAATTCGAATTGGTAACTGGCTTCCAACACGCCGATCCGATCTAATCGCTGCCGGGCATGCACACTGTCGCGGGCAGCTATAAACTTACGCAGGTAGGTGTTGGCTTGTTGATGGTCGCCACTTTTCTCATAGCCATTCGCCAATACCTCATAACAAAGCCATTCCAGGCTTTTGATCCGGTATTTTTTCGTTAGCGTAATGCTTTGCAACGCATAGCGGATCGCGGCTGTGGTATTGTTCAGTGCGTGGGCTGCCAGGGCAAAACTGTAATAGCTGTAGGCTCTACCCCGCGGATTTTTCACGGTGTCTTCTAGGGCATAAGCTTTCTGAAAGAGTGACAAGGCTTCGGCAGGCTGTTGCAGTTTGAGGTACACATTGCCCGTGTTGTTATACGCCAGCACTTGGGTATATGGGTCGTTGGGATGCAGGTTCAGGTACTGCTGGTAAAGGGAGAGGCTATTTTGGTAATGGCCAAGGTACTCTTCCACGTTGCCCAGGTTCATTAAGATGTCGTACAAAGGACCAGTGCCCGAACGGATGGCTTCTTTATACGCTGTCTCTAAGTAGGCTTTGGCGTTAGGATAATCCTCCACGCGTTTGTAAATCATGCCCATCCGGTTGTTAAGCCTGATAATCAATCCGGGGTCAGTAATGTGTGGAGAAAGCTGCAACGCTTTCAGGCAATAGTCAACGGCCTGCGCGTAATCAAACTTACCAAAATACGCCACCCCCAATTCATAGAAAAGAGCAGCCTCCAGCGCAGGGCTCTTTGCCTTGCGGGCCTGGTTGATTCCTTCGTTTCCATAGCGGATGCAGTCGTCGTACCGAAATTTACCATAACAGTACTGACTTAATGTAACGCTCAGCCCGGCGGCTTCCCTCCAGTTTTGTTGCTGGATAGCGGTCGTACGCTTCTCCTCCAGGCTCGCCTGCAGCGTGTCGATTACGGACTGTTTGGCAGGAATGCGACCGGCTATCGGTGCGTTCGGGTGAACCAGTAGCCGGGATTTGTTTACCTGTTTTTGTTTTTCCCTGCCGGTATCAGGTGCTGATACCGCAGTCTGTTGAAAAATAAGCCAGCAACAAACAATCAGGAGAGTAATCTTCCCCCAGCTAAAGAAACGGTTACGGAACGGAACGAGCTTGAGACAGAACATGGGTAATTACCTGTTATATCGGAGTGGATAGCCAGTAAAAAAGCCTAAACAACCGGTCTATGCTGTGCAAACCCTCATAAGGTGTACCCTTCTGGCTTGATTGCTGGCACAAGTACTCTTTACGCTTGACCTTCAATGTCTTGCTTAGTAGGGGTTCTTCTAAGGGTATACTGTTGGCGAATTCATTCTAAAGATACCACCTGTGGGGCTAATTTGATAAAAGCCGCTTGCCGCGTTTTAGCGAAAGGTACTTCATTAAGCCAGTCTACAAACTGGTAGGGGTTGATTGACGTAGCTATAAAAACAATGTTTAGGGCAATCCAATAGAATGCGAACGTCTTCTGCCCAATCCACGAACACCTTGGGAAAGTCAACCCACAATGCCCACTTATTGGTGATACAAAACTGGTTAACGCCCTGTTCTTATTCTCGAGTGACCTGCTAAGCTGAGATGGTCGGGTTTATCGGCACATGGAACCTGCTTAATTTCGTCGCTGGGCTACCGAAACCGCCGACGCGGCAGGAATAGTATACAATTCCGACAAATTCAGTTTGCCGCTAAACCGGACAACATCAGTAGCTATTATTTGACGATTTGCAAAGGCATTTCACATAGCAGCATGCCTGGGTTATGACATACTTAGCTTTTTTCCATTGGCTCATTCCTAGCCCGCTGAGCTAAGCGCATGACTTGGGTAGCTTGAAAGGCACTGCCACGAGCCGTTTTGAAACCCGCTTTGTTCAACTGGTGGGCAATGGCCACGTATGTGAATTTTGCGCCGAGTAAGGCCTGGACCAAAGCGGTAGCTTCTCGATTATTTTCATTCTCTGCGGCCCGGTTTCGATTTGACTGGGCCGCTTTTGCCGAAACTACTGGATCCTGACATACGCGACCACTCCTACGCCACTGACCGATCCGCAATAATTTTTCATCCAGGGCTTTCTTGGTGCGTTCGCTAATCAGCTTTCGTTCCTGCTGGGCCAAAGCCGCGAAGATGTGAATGGTAAACTCATTGGCATCAGGCATGTCGGCGCATACAAAGCTGACATGGAAGTCCATCAACAACGATACAAAAGTCAAGTTGCGACTGAGCCGGTCCAACTTGGCAATCACCAGGCGGGCTTGATGTTGCTTGGCATAGTCAATGGCTTTAAGCAACTCGGGTCGCCGATCCTGTTTGCCCGACTCAATGTCACAAAATTCAGCAACGATTAGCACTTGATTTTTGACGAAGCTGAGTACGCTACTACGCTGGGCATCGAGTCCTAATCCGGATTGCCCCTGCTTCTTGGTACTCACTCGGTAGTAGGCCACAAAGGTTTGCATGCTGCATGATAGTGTTCCACGGTTATTTTACACATCATTAACGAGCGCGTAAATAATATGTAATATCCAGCAGAATCATTTTAGACATGTGATTTAAGCCCTGACATGATTAAAAAAATGTAAGTGGAACGAGGGGGCATGACTTCCGTCATGGCTTTGTTAAGAGAATGATCTTTTAAACCGAATCCACCTGATAGGATGACAGAGGAAAGAAAACCATCCCATTATCTCTCAGCAGCTATGCAACTAGTGGTAAAGCGAAGTCATTTCAAGCCGTCTATAAATTGACGAGATATCTCCTTGGTGAAAACAGATTTATAGTGTGGAAATGATCCCGCTTAGCAAGTCAAGCCTAGTTTTAACTAGTACAGCTTTTGTTGAACGGACTTTATAGTTCAACTTTTTTAAGAGAATCAGATTTAACGGAAGACTTCAGGAATGCGATCGCTCGTTCTAGGGATATATAAAAGAGGGATCAATTGATAAACATGCATTCAATTTCATTACGCTTTACCAAAGAGTTAACACAACGTCTTAACCAAATGAATATCCGAAGCACCCGGTATAAAGTTGCTCTCTATAAGCATCTTAATCAGGAGCAGCCAGACGGACATAATCTAACCGATGTTAAGGCAGAAAATACAGAGTTCGCCTTCAACATCATGTTTGAGCGCAATAATCCCGAGTCTGAATGGCGATTAGTAACCCCACTTAAATTTACAGATTAACCAAAAGTTCCAACCAAGGAACTCTTGGTATAACCAGTCTTATTCAGTTATTGAAGGGTTTTCGTGGACGATATTGTCAAGCACCTCAAATGAAAATATTCATTTGATTTTTAGTTATTTATAGTGTCAAATCGATTATAAATCGAAGTCTTTCGTTGAACGATTTCAAGACTATTCCGCCAATATATACTAATAGTACAAGACGATTAACAGCAAGAACAAAACTTCGAGCCTGACTAAAACCAGTAGTACTGATTATCGCATTATCTGATTATTAATACAATCAACAGACCCATCTGTTAATCCACTTATTCTTCTAGAACTACTGGTTCTACCTATCTAGGCCATTTTATGATTGGTCCCACATCAGCTTAGTGGAAATCCCCTCTTTTTACTGGAATACCATCAGTTTGTACCGTGTCTTCCAGGCTAGCCCCTCATAGCTTTGTTTCATCAAAAACAGAAATTTCATTTTTGATAAGTGATTGAATTACAGTTATGTATCTCAATTGTTTTAATCAAAATAAGCAATGGTTATTTTGATCAACATGAAACCTCCTTAACAGCCGCTATTACCTGAACTGTATCAATACATACTATCAAGAAAATCATCAATAATCATGAATACAATTAATACTGCCATTTTGAGCGCCCTATTCATTATTATCATGACACTTTCAACAACCGAAGACGGTTTGGCTCAGGCATCCGCCACCGGTGTAAAAAATGTAGTACTGGTTCACGGCACGTGGGCAGATGGCTCAAGCTGGGCTAAAGTAATCCCATTGCTTGAAGCGAAAGGGCTCAATGTCATTGCGGTACAAAACCCTCTTACCTCCTTAGGCGATGACGTAGCGGCTACCAAACGGGCAATCGAATTGATGAATGGTCCCGTTTTACTGGTCGGCCATTCCTGGGGTGGGGTGGTCATTACCGAAGCGGGTAACCACGATAAGGTAACCGGGCTTGTTTACGTAGCCGCAGCTGCGCCTGATGAAGGCCAGTCGTTCCTGGAACTGGTACAGACGGCGGCATCCACGCCCGGCAATGACCAAATAAGACCGGATGCTTATGGATTTGTCAGCATGTCGCCTAAAGGGATCAACGAAGATTTTGCTCAGGATTTACCCGAATCTGAGCGGAAGCTAATGGTGGCGACTCAAGGGCCACAGGCTTTCACGGCATTGAAAGAAAAAATCACCAAAGCAGCCTGGAAAAGCAAACCTTCCTGGTACGTCGTAGCTGCCAATGACCGTATGATTAATCCAGATCTGGAACGGACGCTGGCCAAGAAACTAAAGGCAACCACTCTTGAAGTAAAATCCAGTCACGTAGCTATGCTGGCTCAGCCGGAGAAAGTCGCAGCGTTCATTTTAGAAGCTGCTAAAAAAGTAAAGTCGATGTAAACAATGACATGACTCCCACTTTTGGAATGAATTAGCTTGAAAGTGGGAGTTCTGTTTTTGGAAATTTGGGAATGCTCAGGTCCTAGGGAGACAGTTGATCGTTTAGGAAGAATCCGCTCATTGATTACTACAAGAGACTATGTACCAAAGCCAGACGACCATTTTACTGACCGATGATGACCGCAACGGCGGACCGTGACGATGATCGTTATTTCCTTCGTCAGGCCATCGAGCGAAACATCGGCGTTTCAGCTATTCTGGAGGCCAAAAATGGGGCAGAAGCCTTAGACCTACTGGGGAAACATATTATTCAGTTAGTCATTATGGACATGAACATGCCAGGATTAAATGGTCTGGAAACTCTGGAATTTATTCGTTCGAAAAGTCAACTGTTTTCTACGCCAGTCGTCATGCTCTCTACCAGTGACCAGCCCGAACTAATCATCTCAGCTTATGCAAAAGGGATTAACTCCTTTATCAAGAAACCCGTGCGAGTAGGCGAATATGATCAGATTGCTGATGCGATCAAAGTTTGTTTCCTATCCCTTCCATTGGGTTGACAGCTACTAGATAAATGACAACCAGGCCGCTTTTTCAAGCATTCTGGCTGTCTATCAGGAAATTAAATGAATTATAAAACTCAAGTGATAACCATTCACGAACCAACTATGGATAACCGTATTTTAGGGCTTCATCATATCACGGCTATTGCCAACAACGCGCAGCGTAACTATGATTTTTATACCCATGTGCTGGGCCTACGAATGGTAAAAAAAACCGTCAACTTTGATGATCCTGGCACGTATCATTTTTACTACGGCAACGAGGTCGGCTCGCCCGGAACTATCCTCACTTTTTTCCCTTGGGAAGGCATTGGACCGGGTAGAAACGGTGTGGGTATGGCGACAGAGATCGGCTATTCCGTACCAATTGGAAGTCTGGACAACTGGGCTGGGCGTTTCAGGGAGTTTGGTGTAACAATGGGGGAACAAGCGGAGCGGTTTGGCCAGAATTATTTACCATTTACCGACCCGGATGGGCTAGGCATTGCCCTGATTCAGCATTCGGATACTCGATCAGCCTGGGAAACAGAGGATATTAAACAGGACATGGCAACGCAGGGATTTCATAGTGTTACCTTGAGCCTGCAAAAAATTGAGGCAACTGCCAGCATACTAACCGATATTTTTGGCTATACCCTACAGGGGCAGGAAGGGAATCGTTACCGGTTCATTACGGATGCAACTCCCACTGCCTCCATCGTTGATTTGCTGGAAGAACCAACCGGTACAATTGGTAAAAATGCTGCTGGAACGAATCATCACGTAGCTTTCCGGGTCGCAAATGACACCATCCAGATGGAGTTTCGGGAGAAGATTCTGAGTAAGGGATTACAGATAACCCCCAAAATTGATCGTGATTATTTCTTCTCGCTTTATTTCCGCGAGCCCGGTGGTGTCCTGTTTGAAATTGCTACCGACAATCCCGGCTTTACAGTCGACGAGCCGTTGCAGGAACTGGGTAGTCATTTAAAACTCCCGAAGCAGTACGAATCATCAAGGGGGCGTATTGAAAAGGCTCTTCCGTTATTAGCGGCACAATAGCCAACTAAGTTCATATCGGAACAGACCCTCCAAAGCTACCTCCAAAAACATTGGAGAATCCATTATAACTGGAGGTAGGCTTTGGAATTACGAAAAAGTCAATTTATTGATTTTCAACATATTAACTTAAGTTATCTGTACATATAAGTACGCTTTTCAAAGTGGCATTTTATTGGCAAAGTAGTTCATAGGGGCGGATTAACAGACCTCTATTTAGAACTACTCCCATGATGAAACGTAGGATCCAGCATGAACTTCTAACTGTTCAAGTCGTTGAAACAAACCATTGGCCGTACCCAATTCATGAGCATAATCATTTTGAACTAATCCTGATTCGAAGCGGTAGTGGACAGCACATAATTAATGGAAACCGACATGCTTTCCAGGCTGGAGATGTATTCTTCCTGGGACCGCTGGACAACCATTATTTTGTGATTGACAAACTAACCTGTTTTTGCAGCCTCTCCTTCACCGAGCTTTACATGCGCGGATTAACAACACCTGGAACAGACTGCTGGCCACGTATAAGAGAAAGAGGGCTTACTGATAGCCAACAACTTGTGGGGAGTATCGTTACCGACCGTATCGAACAACAACATCTAAATGCGCTTGCTGAGATGGTTATAACTGAACAGAACAACCACCAACCATTAGTTTCAAACCAGATCGTGGAAGCGTTAATGAAAACGATTCTAAGTTTAGTTGATCGGCAGCTCAGTCAGCAACAGGGTTTACCGGCAACGACTGTTCATTCGTCATCGCTCGTGCAGCGAATTGGGGCGTATATCTGCCACCATATTACCAGACCTGAGTACCTGCGCATGGAAAAAATGGCAGATGTATTCAATTATTCCCAGAGCCATTTGGCCGCCCTGTTTAAACAACAAGCCGGTGAATCCATCAGTCAGTACATTATTCGGTATAAGCTTCAATTGGTTGAAACCCGGTTGCGATTGAGTGGGATGAATATCTCGCAAATAGCTGACGAATTTGATTTTACGGATATCTGCCATCTGAACAAATTATTCAAACGGTATTACCAAACTACGCCTACCGAGTACCGACGAAACTTACTCGGTCCTAACCGCGTCAGCAATGCGTATTTGCAAGCTTCATTCGGTTTGTCAGCAGAGCTCGCCCACACATAGAGTAAACGTAGTAGACACTACGTTACCGCTGACGAACCTACCTTTTCTTCCGTAAACGTCAGACTGATCTGCACCCCATTTAGCTGGTCGATTTGAAGCTTCCCACCCAGTTGTTTACTGAGCCCCCGAATCAGGCTCATACCTAATGTTCGACTTCGGTTCGGGTTTAAATCAGGTGGAAAACCCACGCCATCATCACTGACCGTGAGACGGTACGTCTGATTGGCTACCACGGCAAAGTCAATGGTAAGATTTCCTCGTCTATTAGACGGGAAAGCATACTTTAGCGAATTGGTCACAACTTCATTGAGGATGAGCCCCAGTGGTACCGCCAGAATGACATCAAGCTGAACAGGAGCAATGGCCATTTTTTTGATGACCGTATCCTGTCGGGCGAACGTAACGAGCAAATAATCGACGATCTCCTCAATGTACTCGGCCATTGGAATGGTAGCCAACCGGTCTGATTGATAGAGTTTCTGGTGAGTAAGGGCCATTACGTGCACCCGGTTCTGACTCTCCTGTATGGCTGAAAGAGCGGCCTTATCTTTCAGATAAACGCCCTGAGAATTGAGTAAGCTCGTAATAATCTGAAGGTTATTTTTAACCCGGTGATGGATCTCTTTGAGCATCCACTCTTTTTCTTCCAGCAGCCCTTCCTTTTCCTTCAGCAGATTATCCTTCTCGGTCAAAATAGATTGAAGAGACTCATTTTTCTGATTGATTTCAATCTGTTTGGCTTCCAGTAGTTTATTGCTACGTCGTTTTAATCGGTACTGATTATAACTGACGCCTAGCAACCCTAACAATAAAAAAGTCCCCGCTAATATGCCGTTGCGCGTTGTTTTTTCCTGCGTCAGTTCCTGCTGCTGACGCTGTATCTGCTGCACTTTCTGGGCCGTGGCATAGCGCACTTCCAGTTCAGCGAGCTGCCTCGTTTTTGCTTCATTAAAAATGCTGTCATTCAGCATTTTGTGTAGCCTGAAATGATTGATGGCCGACACATAATTCCCCTCCGTAGAATCCACTTTGTAGAGCATAAGGTGAACATCCTTTATCGTTGACAGCGAGTTTTTCAACGGGGTATAGCTCAGCGATTTCCGGAGAAATAAACCAGCTTTTTTATAATTGTTGCGCTTTAGATAAAACTGGCCAACATCTACCTGCACTTTTTGGGACATCTCGAAATCCCCACCCGACCGATCATACCAGTCAACGGCTTCCAGATAGTATTTTTCAGCCAGCGAGTAATTTTTCAAATCATCATAACAACACGCTAATGCCTGCGCCACACAGCCTTTTTGAATATTATTAATGGGCTTTATTTCATGGACGAGTTCCGCTATCAAACCAAGCGCTTCCTGTGTTTTGTGATGAATCACTAAATCCTGAACAACATGGTAGGCGGCATTGTACAACGAAAAGTTAGGCAGCTTTTCATAGCGCCATTGCTGAAGTGTTTTTTTATACCAGTAGATACTTTCAGCAGGCTTATTTAAATCGCCATATATTTCTGCGACAGTGCCGTAGAAAGCGGCTGCTGACAACGTATCCCGCGATCGGTTCATGCTGCTCAGGCATTGTAAGGCATAATACAAGGCCTTATCATAATTTCCTTTTAATCGATTCACACTAGCCAGACTGCTATAGATATACTGTAATCTAGGATAGTTTATCGCTTTGTACCGTTTCAATACGGTACGAAATTTTTCTTCTGCCAGATCCAGATGACCAAGATCCTCATGGAGGGATGCAATCTGCTCAGCCATCTGAATTTCTTTTTCCGGCCTGTTCAGCGCTTTGTAGAGGGCTTCCGCCTGATTGTAGTATGAAAATGCTTCCGGGTAATTTTTAACGATATACCGCACACAGGTTGCGAAGCGATAGTTGGCATCGGCTTCCATCTCTTTGTCTCCTGTACGCCGACAGTCGTCAATCAATTTGGTGAAATGATCCTTCCCCATTTGAACACTGCCCCCTTCGATGTAGGCTACGCTCAACAGAATCTCTGCTTCGTGCTGCTTTTTGGGCAACTGCAATTTTCTACTTAAGTCGTTTGCCGCATTCAGATAGGTTATAGCGCTGTCTAGATCCGTTTTTACCTCGCCAGCTTTATAGATCTGAAACTTGCCCAGTTCAATCAAGGTAGAAAGCCGGGACGTATCAGCTGTACTCTTCTCCAGCCTGACAATCAATTGATTGGCCATTTCCCGGGTAATATTTTGTCCCGAAGAAGATATAGGGCTCCCCCCTAGAAAGACAACTATCGATACGTACAGAAAAGCAATGCTTGTTGAAAGCTGGCCAGTCAACTTATTCCTTCGGTGAAGAACCAATAGCCCGTTTGACATCAGTTGTGTTCGTTAAAACCATGCTTCATACAGTCCTTTTCCATATCTGCTTAACCGCGTTTGCAGCAGATAAGTAATTCACTAAAAACCCATTAGTTTATTTTTGTCATGCTGACGAAGGAAGCATCTTAAAGCGTCCAGGCTTGAGAGTTTGGATCATTTAAGATGCTTCCTTCGTCAGCATGACAAAAACGGCCGTTTAGAATATATGCTTGAGTATTTATAAACATTACGCTTCGATTAAATTGGGCTGAACTACCTTTTCAACGGTGAATGTCAGACTGATCTGGACACCATTGAACTGGTTGATTTGCAGTTCGCCCCCGAGTTGTTTGCTCAGCCCCCGAATCAGGCTCATGCCCAGCGTACGACTTCGGGTTGGATTCAAGTTATTCGGTAGACCAATGCCGTCGTCGCTAATGAGTAGCCAATAATCCTGATAATCGAGCCGTTTCAACTCAATCTGTATGTTTCCATTTCGTCCCGCAGGAAACGCGTATTTCAATGAGTTCGTGATCGCTTCATTAATGATCAGGCCAAGGGGAACCGCCAGGGTAACATCCAGGTCGACCGGTGAAATGCTAATCTGCTTGTTGATACTCGCTTTTATAGCAAATGTACCCATGAGGTAGTCAACGATTTCGTTGATGTACTCAGCCATTGGAATACTGGACAACCGGTTCGATTGATATAATTTCTGGTGGATCAATGCCATCGCATGCACCCGGTTCTGACTCTCGCGGATGGCAGCCAGGGCTGCTGGATCTTTAAGATAGGTGGATTGGGAGTGAAGCAGGCTTGTGATGATTTGCAGGTTGTTTTTTACCCGGTGGTGAATCTCCCGAAGCATCCATTCCCGCTCCCGAAGTAAATGCTCCTGATCATGGACCGCTTTTTGAAGGGATTCATTCTTCTGATTGATCTCCAGCTGTTTCGCTTCCAGGAGTTTGTTACTACGTTGTTTAAGGTGATAGCGATTATAGCTCAGGCCCAGCAATAAAATCAGCATGATCGTACCGACAATAATACCGTTCCGAATGGTACGTGCCTGTTGTAACTGGGTCTGTTGCACTAAGCTTTGCTCCGTTAAGAACTGAATATTCTGCTGACTTTGCTTTAAATGCTGATCTTTCTTTTCGCTTTCAAACTCGATTTCCAACTGCGCGATCTGCCGACTTTTTGTAGTATTTAGTAAGGAGTCCTGCAAGACTTTATAGCGTTGGTAATGCTGGATAGCAGAAACGTAATTGGTCTGGGTCGAATCAAGCCGGAACCATTGTAAGTGATTTTTAGCCAGCGCCATAATCGATCCATTCAGTTGGCATCGCGACTCATTAAGGGCCAGATAGCGACGGGCCTGCTGAAACTGCCCGCTTTTAATAAAAAAATTAATAACAGCCTGATAAATCCGGGCGCGTCCTAAACTGCCTATCCCTCTTTTCGCCAGTAAATCCAATGCCTGATCGCAGTAGGCCTGAGCTTGTGTAAACTGATTTAATTCGGTATAAAGGGAAACAAAGCGAAAGTAGACCAGGAGCTGACTTTCAGCGGTCGTGGGCGGATACTGTTGAGATTTTCGCTGCAAATACCGAAGGGCCTGCTGAGGTTTATCCTGTTGAAGTAATAAATCAGACAGGTTACCCACCAGATGTAAGATATACGCGTTGTTGGCATGTTTCAAGGCAATAGCCAGTGCCTTTTGAAAATAGAATTTTGCCTGATTAAATTGACCCAATCCATAATAGGTGAGACCGACCCGGTTGTAGATGGTACACATGGATAACGAACTATCCTTAACGGATTCAGCAGCCCGAACCGCCATCAAGCCAAAGGCAAGGCCTTCTTTATAATCACCTAGCTTGGTTGACACAAAACCGAGCAGATCATATACCATCGCTAAATCGGTGTGGCCAATGGCGCGGAATAAGGTTAAGGCGCTTTGTAATTCGGTTAGGGCCAGCGCATAATTTTCCTGTATCTGATGGAGATCAGACAGTTCCTTATACATATCCGCCTGTTTCACTTTATCATTGGCCTGTTTGAAATACGCAAGGGCTGTTTCGTAGTAGTGTATTTTTTTAGGCAGTTCATCCCCTTCAAGCGTATAAAAACGGGCTTGATTCATGTACACATAGCCAAGCTGTTTCCACTGATTATGGCGTAAAAAAAAATCGACCGCCTGTTGCGCATACGTTCGGGCCCTGGTAAAGTCCCCTTTTTCCAGCCAGATCAAAAACGAGGTATAGGCCGCTTCACCCATACAGGACTGATAACGTAGTGACTGGCTCAGCCTGGTAGCCTGTTGGCTCATCTGCAGCGCTGTATCCAGATCATGCGCTTCTTCACCGGGTCTAAGAACGTAGCACTGACTCAGTTGTAAGAGTACGTTTACCCGATTCGTATCCTGTTTTACCTTAGTCAATACCCGTTGTAAACTGTCAATCTGAGACGGCGCCCATTGCGCGTTAGCAGGTATAGCTAGCAGTGTCCATAGCGTCAGGAAAATGTACTGTTTCATTGGCAGCAATAAGCGACTAAATCCTATCTGAAGAAGTGGGCGGCTGAACGGAAAGGACTTTTCGAATGCCCAGTTTTTCCATTCGATATTCGAGCGTCGTGGGTTTTAGGTTCATTAATTCAGCGGCTCCTCCATTGCCCCGAATACGTCCATTGGTTTGTTTTAGAATCGCCAGGATGTATTCCCGTTCGGTTTCCTGCTGAATCTGTTTAACACCCTGTAAATCCTTTGGCGTTGAGCTTCCAGATTTCAAACTGGTATCAAGCGGAATCATGGGGTCCGGCATCGTCATGGAAAATAAGCTATTAATCAGGGGGCGGCCCAGTGTTAGGGGCGATTGCCCATCATTGATAATGACAGCCTGTTCAATCACATTTTCCAACTCCCGAATATTACCGGGCCAACTGTAATTGATTAGCTCATTGAGTACTGGTTCGCTAATTCCTCGATAGGGTTTCCCTAATTTACGGGCCGATCGTTGGGCGAAAAATTGGGCTAATAGCGGTATATCGCCAGGGCGTTCGCGTAAGGTTGGTAAGGTGATCGGAAACGTAGCTAATCGAAAATACAGGTCCATCCGAAAGCGCCCTTCGGCTACTTCTTTTTCCAGATGCCGATTAGTGGCCGCCACCACGCGCACATCCGTTTTTATAGGACTCTTCCCCCCTACCCGCTCGATCTCTTTTTCCTGGAGTACACGCAGGAGTTTGGCTTGTAATTCAAGGGGCATCTCCCCGACTTCATCCAGAAAAATAGTTCCTCCCTGCGCTAATTCAAACTTGCCAATCCGCTTCTCGAAGGCCCCTGTGAATGCACCTTTCTCATGACCAAACAGCTCGGATTCAATCAGTGTAGCCGGTAGTGCTGCACAGTTAATTTTTACCAGAATTTTATCTTTCCGGGATGATAGATTATGCAGCGCTCGGGCAATCAACTCTTTCCCGGTACCACTCTCGCCTAATAGGAGTACCGTGGTATTGGTATTCGCTACCTGGGTAACCTGATCAAAAACACGTAACAGCCGTTGACTGCGCCCAATAATTTCGTCAAAATTGGCCAGCGTTTTTACCTCCTCCTGCAAATAGGTATTCTCCCGTTTAAGTTGTTCACTCAGTCGGGCTACTTCCTCAAAGGCAAGAACCCGCTCCAGCATTAGGACAATTGGTTGTTCCAGCCGCTCCAGCAGGCTAAGGTGCCGGGAAAGGTAGGTATCAGGCTTACGACTTAGGAATGTGACATGAAATGCATCCGCTGGCCCTACCTTCAGGGGCATCACTAAGGCAGATTCAAGCCGAAACGTTTTCGCCAATATCTGAGTAAAGCGATTCTGCTGGCAGAAAACACCGAAGGTTTCCTCCGGGTAGCGTACAGGTCTGACAGGCACATAGTCATGTTGAAACTGAAGAAGTTGATCGACTGGCGTGTTCGTCATCTGCTGAATATCAGTCAGACTAATCGTCTGATATTCCTCAAAGCCAACCCGGTAGTAATTGAAACACTGCGTAGTGCCTTTTTTCTGGTATTGAATCGATACAAAATCGAACGGCATCTGCGGCTGGAGAACCATCGCTGCATTCAGTAGCTTTTGCTCCCAATTTCCTGGAGCCGACAGCGCATCGGTCAGGGCAATCTGTAGTGCCTTTTCTTCCCGGAGTTTCATTTCCACACTGTGGGCATGCCGATACCGGCTGATTTCCAACGTAGTAATAATATCTTTCTCCCGAAACGGTTTGACAATATAGCCAATTGGCTGGGTGGCTTTTACCGCTTCCAGCACGCTTTTATTGTCGTTGGCTGATATATAAATAAACGGAATGCTGAGTTCTTCCAGTTGTTTCGCCAGATCAATACCCGTTTCTTTCCCTTTCAGGTAAATATCCAGCAAGACAATATCGGGGGTTTGCTGATCCATAAGCGCTAAAGCTTCCGCAACGGAGTCGGCAACGCCGATGACTGGATAGCCGGCTTCATCCAGGATGAGCTCCAGATCATTGGCGATAATGTATTCATCTTCAACAATTAAAATTTTGCAGGCCGAGGTTAGCGAAAGAGGAGTATTAACAGGTGGTTGCATAGTCCGAAATGAGTTAGAGGATAGCCTGCACTGACCGCGTTTTTATACGTCTACAAGAAGTATTCCCGTTCTGGCCAGGGTTATCAGACATGGTATGAAAATTAGCTACATTATATAGTTAGGCGCTGAGAACAAGGATGAAAAGCGAAGTAATCGACATAAAATATACTGATATCTGCGCTTTACTTCGCCCTGATGCGGTTTCTGCACCCTTACACCGTCTACGAAAAATACTGAAATCTCCAGTTTTTCTGGAGAACTCCAGAATATAAAAGACGATTGAAGAAATCGGCAAATTCTGGAAGGACACACTTTTACTTGACATTGAGGGATTTAAATCGATTCATCAACTCAAATTCATGCTTTATCCGAATCTCGAAAGCTGGCACTCACCTTGATAGGACGTATCGCAGGTAGCATACCTTATTAAAGCAAGCATGCATCCACTTGAAACGGTTCTTCTGTTACTGATTTTTGTCATTGGGCTGGCCCTGATTGCCCGGCGGCTCAATCTGGTCTTCCCGATCGTACTGACCGTAGGTGGCTTAGTCATCGGCTTCATCCCGGGTTTACCAACCGTGGCTTTGGATTCGTCGGTTGTACTTCTGGTCTTTTTACCGCCCATTCTTTACAGTGCGGCCTGGTATACAAACTGGAGCGACTTTCGCCGGAATTTAGAACCTGTCGTTGTACTCGCCTTAGGTCTGGTGCTGGCTACCAGCATCGGTATCGCTTACGTAGCTCAATCGGCCATTCCGGGCTTTACGCTAGCCACGGGCTTGTTATTAGGAGCCATCGTTTCGCCATCCGATGCCGTTGCCGCTACGGCGATCATGAAGACTCTGGCAGTACCTCGAAAAATTGTCGCCATCCTGGAAGGCGAAAGCCTGGTTAATGATGCGACGGCATTAGTTCTCTTTCAACTGGCGCTGGCGACCATGAATACCGGGAGTTTTTCACTAACTGACTCGATAGTGGATTTTATCCGATTAGCCGGGGGTGGCATTGCGGTGGGGCTAGCTATCGGCTATTTATCATTCTGGCTCCATAAACACGGCAATCTGGAACCCGCTCTGGAAACCGTGCTAACATTTGTGACGGCCTACTCGGCTTATATAGCCGCCGAACACCTTCATTTAAGTGGAGTGCTCAGTGTAGTTACGGCGGGATTATTACTAGGCCATAAGCAATCAAGCGTACATAGTCCAACCACGCGAATGCAGGCGGTAGCTGTCTGGGATTTTGTGGTTGTCCTGTTGAATGGACTTATCTTTATTTTGATTGGGTTGCAACTACCGCATGTAGTAGCCTCGATAAAAGGGCAGTCAATTGGACAACTGGTCTGGTTTGGATTACTCATTAGTGTAACGGCTGTCGTTATTCGCTTCCTGGGTATCTTTTTGGCGGATACAGTTTCCAATCAGGCTCGAAAGACGATTCATCTTCCGCCGGTTTTTCCATCGTATAAACACACGACACTACTAGCTTACATCAGCATGCGGGGCATTGTTTCGCTGGCGGCTGCCTTATCGATTCCTGAACGGTTACCCAATGGACTTCCCTGCCCAGGTCGAAATCTAATCCTGTTTATTACCTTTTGCGTGATTTTGTTTACGCTGGTTGGGCAGGGCAGTCTACTTCCACTTGTCATTCGGGCCTTGCAATTTGGGCAGCAGCCTACCGATTATCTTTCCCGGCGGGAAATTCGCAAACGGCTTTCCCAAAAAGCCCTGACCGTCATTCATCGTGTGGTCAGTAAAGAAGGGCTTACCGGAACCGCAGTTCAGGAAATCATCGATCGGCACCAGGAACGCGTCGATGAACTGGAACGGGGTGATTCTGAAAAGACGCTTTCCCAGCATCAACTTGGCCAGAAACTGACCCTGTCATCCATTCAGGCGCAACGAGCCGAATTATTGACGTTACGCGACGGTCAACTAATTGACGTTGACCTGTTTCATGAATTGGAGAACGAGCTGGATCGGGAGGAGATACAATTGCAGACCAGTGGTATATAGGAACTGCGGTTAAAATCCATACTTTTTACCGCAAAACCAGCTGTTTATACTACGTTCTTCAGCCCTTCCTCCAGTAGGTTTGCACTGACGAAAACGAAGATTATCAACCGCTAATTTTTTATTTACTCTCAACTTTTAATCCCAAAAACATGAGCAAGATCACTGTAAAAGACGGAACAGAAATTTACTACAAAGATTGGGGCACAGGTCAACCCCTTGTTTTTCACCACGGCTGGCCTTTATCGAGCGACGACTGGGATGCCCAACTGATGTTTTTCGTCAACAAAGGGTTTCGCGTCATCGCCCATGATCGCCGGGGACATGGCCGGTCATCTCAGACCTCGGAAGGCCATAATATGGATACCTACGTAGCGGATGTAGCAGAGCTTATGGAGTTTCTCGACATTAAAGATTCGGTGCACATTGGCCACTCAACCGGCGGGGGCGAAGTGATTCGCTACGTAGCAAAACACGGCAAGGGCAGGGTCGCCAAAGCCGTGCTTATCAGCGCGGTTACCCCGCTCATGGTTCAAACCGAAACCAATCCAGACGGTATTCCTATGTCTGTATTTGATGAAATTCGGGAAGGTACGGCTACCCACCGCCCCCAATATTTCCAGGATTTTACCCTTCCGTTTTATGGGTACAACCGGGAAGGAGCGAACGTATCACAAGGCATCCGGGACAATTGGTGGCGCCAGGGCATGATGGGAAGCATTAAAGCTCATCATGATGGTATTAAAGCGTTTTCAGAAACAGACTTTACTGAAGACCTTAAAAGCGTGGATATACCTGTTCTGGTGCTGCATGGCGAGGATGACCAGATCGTTCCCTTCCCTATCTCAGGTGCCAAGGCAGTGAAATTGTTAAAACACGGAAAACTGATTTCATATCCTGGCTTTCCGCATGGGATGCCTACCACCGAAGCGGCCACCATTAACGCAGACCTATTGGCATTTATTAACTCGTAACAAACCAATAGCTTTATATGCTACAAAAGGCTGTCATTTTTCTAATGACAGCCTTTTGTAGCATATAAGAAACACAACTACAGATAGGCCTTGATACCGAGACCAATCTTTTTTATGAGCCGTCCTCCAGCTCGACTTTAACTAAACAGTGCTATGAAGGAATTAATCTGTTTGGCTATAGGATCAATCGGTCAATGGTTTGTTAGCGAAAAGAAAAACACATTGACGATTGTATGTGTGTTTCTCTACACGTTGAATGCGACTGGGCAGACTATAAACCGGCAACAGGTAAACCGGCTCCTGATACAAGTACAAAAAAGCAGAACCGATGAGGCCAAAATTCAACGTTTAGTCGAGCTGGGTAAGTTTCATATTTATAAGCCGGGGGAAACAAGAATTGATTTGGATAGTGGCCTAACCTATTTGTACCAGGCAAAAAAACTAAGTGATTCACTCCAGTTGGTACGATGGCAACACGAGACAGAAAGTCTGTTTGTCATTGCCGATATGGAAGGAAAAAATAATGAACTTGGTCAGTCACGATTCCGTCGATTACTGGATGAATGCCAGCGAACAGGCGATAAACGGTCAGAAGCTGTAGCCAGATTTAGATACGCCATTTGGTTAAGAAATATCGATAAGAATTACAGCCACGTGATTAGCCAATTTGGCCAGGCTGCAACTATTTACCGAGCCATAAGCGATCAGCAAAATGAACTTTTAGCGCTAAAAGAAATCGCCGTTACGTATTTGATTCAGGGCGATTATGCTATTGCAGAGGCCCGATTACTGGACGTATTGATGCGATATAAAACCATTAACTACCTAAAGTTCTATGATATCTACAATTTGCTGGCGGTAGTGGGCCGGTTGAAAGGTGAGTTAAATAAAGGGCTTCTTTACTCACTCTTGTGCATTGAAAGCATGAACAAGACGGGCGATACAACCTCAGCGGCTACATACTATAGTGATCTCGCCAAAATTTATGTGGAAATAGGAAACTATAACAAAGGACTGGAATGGTATAGGAAATCGCTTACTAAATGGAGACAGGAGCGACAACCTTTGTACGCACTCTACAATACAGCTGGTATTATTAGCCAGGATCATATTGCTCACCATAAACCCCGGGAAGCATTACGTTTACTTACGACCCTCGTCAACGAAATACCGACCAATACGATGATTCAAAAAGGTTGCGTTGCTCAAAATTTAGCTTACTGCTACGAAGCGCTCCATACTTATACGTTGGCAGAAAAATATTATCTGGAAGCCATCGGCTGGTATAATAGAGACAAGCTGGACTCTGAAAAGGCTCAAAAAGCGCACCAGGACATAGGAGCATTTTATTTCAAGCAGAAAAGATTGCCTAAAGCCCGTTACCATTTAGAGAAAGCCTTGCGCATTATGCCACAAGAAAATAGGTTGCTAACGGTTCGGGATATCCATTAGCTAAACGACTTTATAGCTAATACGATAACAGGTCTGGCTATCGAAACCCAGCTAAAGAAGAGTCAAGTACGACTGTTTATCAATTAGTCGAAAAGTTAAGGTCATTTATGTAAGTGAGGCTTTGTTGATCTCGATCGTTCAATTAAACTTCAGTTCTATCAAAAACGCTGAACTACTAAAATGAACGGGTTTATTGAACGCAAAAAAGGCCATTTTTACACACTTCCCTCCTACTCGACCACCGTTCAGAAAAACGTCCCATTCAGGAGCCTTTTAGCATAGATTTTTCAGCTTATCGCCTTAGGCTTGAAGCGCATGCTGGCCTAGGTGGCTATACGGGCGGGAAGCATGAGTTTATTCAACACATTCTGTCAATGGTTACTTCGTCTCAGCTGGGAGACTATTTTGATAATCAGTAATTTATAATTACTACAGTATTGGGCTAACTAATGAATTAGTAAGGCAGATTGGTAAAAAGGATTATTATTGAGCTATACAGCTTACATATGCGGACTAAAAATGCCGGAGGAAATTAAGATTGGGCAATTTCATGTTGCGGTTGGTTGACGTACTTTTTTAAGAAATCTGCTTTGTGATCTCGGTAAGACGAAACGGCCCCAAGTTTGTATAAGCTGTAGATATATATCCAGGCCAGATCGAGTTGAAAAGGAAGAAAGCCGGCTCGCGCACTACTCGGATATAAGTGATGATTATTGTGCCATTCACCCGCAAAAAGGCCCGGACGCGTCTGATTCACCGAAAGGTTGCGTCGATCAAAATCAATTCCATCCACGTGTTTTTCTTCCCCTTTTCCATGGCCCGTATAGTTGAAGGCACGTACCAGCACGAACCAGAATAAAGCTCCTGTGAAGGCAGCACAAGCCAGTCCTACGCCACCAACCAGATAAAAAGCGGTGAACCAAAAGGACCAGTTGAGTAGCCATAACCCAATCGTGTAGTATGGAGAAGCCACTGAACCCCATTTCAGATAATCCGGATAGCTGTTGATCCATACTCCCGTATGTTTCAAAAAATTGGCCGCCTTGGCATACTCCTCTTCAGTTAAATCCTTGGCAATACTCTGGTGATTTACGTCGGACAACATACAATACCAAAAACCACCTCTGGCATTATAAGGGTCGCCGGGTTGGTCAGATTTGGCATGATGAACATGATGCGATACCACATAAATCTCTTCGGGAAATGTTTTTAAAACCAGGTTTTGGGTGATGAACCGCCAGATTGGATGGCTAAACGTATAGGCTTTGTGGGTACAATACCGATGAAACCAGATCGTTGCATGTGTACTCATGATAATCATACCGTACACAATGCCAAAGGCAAATAGCGGGAAAGAAAAATAGACTAAAAAAGCAACCAGAACGAAAGGTATCAGACAAACCGCCATCAGCCAGCTTACAGCGGAAATCCAGTTCTTTCTGGAAGCAAAAATATTAATTCTGGAAAAGGCTTCACGATAGAGTTCTTTGGTTGTCGGAACAATTAATTCGCCATGTTGATCAATCCACCCGTAGGAAGGTTGTTGAAGAACTTTATCAATAAAAGCCATTGGAAATACGATAAATGAAAAATTGAGTCTAAGTATAGGTAAAACGTGGTGATCAACGCCGGGTTAAGAGCCGGTTCAGCTCACCGTCTTACGATCAGGTAGTACGATAATTTCGGCTGATATCTGGTTGGCATCAGCAATGGCTTTAGCAAAAATAGCGTGGCCTTTTGGTGTCAGTAAAATCAATTGCCCACCCCGCAATCGAGCTAGTTGATGGAGCAGTTTCAGCTTAATGGTTAGTTCTTCCGTGTCCTTTGTTTTAAGGACGATTTCAAAATAGGAGGTTTGGCCATCTTGCTGCCCGGTAACATCGGGGACAAATGACTTTTCACCCCCTCGTTGTCCATAGCTAGCTGGCATCGGATAGCCTTCGGCATTGGCTTTAATGTCTGTATATCCACCTAGTCTGACCCAATTAAGTACGGTCTGAAGATAAGCCTGTTTGTTTATCGATAGCATAGTATGTAGGGGTGTAGGAGTAACTTCTTAGTATAGCTTGTACTGCATCTGTATTTGGCCTCAGAAATTGCCATATCAACTAGCAGTAGGCATAAACTGGGGAATCAAATCCGTGCGTTTTGCCGCTTGCTCGCAGGTTAGGTAAAGCACCGTTTTAGGCATATTTCGCACTAAGTACGGTTTTTTACTGGCTTCAGTTGCCTGGTGAGCTATTCGTTGCCGATCTTTTGCCGTTATTTTTTGCATAGAGTTTATTAGAATGAGAGACGCGTTAACCGTATTTTTGACTTTAGACAAACGATGACCTGCTCCACCAGTCAACAATCGATAGGCATGTCACTACCGGGAATTTAGGTCGTGTACAATGCGCCCAGGCGTGTTGGCTCAGACTACTGGAGTCGGTAACAGCAAGCGGTTTTCGAAGCAGGCTCCCTGACTAGGCATAAGCGGCCGACAGGCAATCCTGGTTGAGCAGAAGAGTCGAATGACATGATGGACGGTTAGATGAATACAACCGCCAGTTTGTCAAGGTGGAGAGCGTATCCGGGTGAAACAAAAACCCTGTTGATCTTCTAAGGTAACGTGTATACAGGCCAACTATTGTGATCCTGCTGGCAATGAAGGAACTTACCCCAAATCGAACATTAACGAAGCTTTCGGATGTCGATGGCGCTTAAGCCCTTTGGCGTGTTTTCAACCTGGAAGCTGACAGCGTCATTCAGACGAATTGGATCAATCAGCCCACTTTTATGGAAAAATATCGTCTGCTGAGCGTGTGCCTCTTTGATAAAACCATACCCTTTTGATTCGGTATACGCACTGACGACCCCTTCGCGAGTAGTCCGATGCGGAACATTTTCCTGCCTGCTTACCCCAATCACAATATCTTCAATGGCTACCTCTTTCCTGCGTTGCAGGTCAGGGGGCGTATGGGTTAGGTTACCATACTCATCCACATAAGCCAGCATGGTATCCAGGCTTTGTCCTTTGGTGGGATTGGCTTTGCGCTCTTCTTTTTTCTTTTCTTTATCCTGTCTTTTTTTATCCCGGGCCTTTTCTTTCTCTTTTTTAGAAAATGTTTCCTGCGATCTACCCATTGGCAATATTGGTTTAGTGAACGATTAGCAAAAGCTTCCAGCCAACTACCGGGCTAAAAACGATGTGGCCCCAATCCGTCGAAACCTGGTTACCTGTTTCGACGGATTGGGGCCACATTTATAGATAGAACCTCTAGGGTAGTGAATAAGTTGCGTCCTGGGTTTAATTATTTACGAATGCCACAGAAAGCGAGTTTATTTACGTTTGTTCGCCCGTAAGGATACGCTGGCAATCAAGTAAATAAAGGTAATTAATAGGAATCGCCGGTTAGATTGTCGTTGTTTGTGGCAAATCATACAAAAAATGCAAGAAGGAACAGTTAAATTTTTTAATGAGACCAAAGGATTTGGTTTCATTAGCCCAAGTAACGGTGGTGATGATATCTTTGTCCATGTATCTGGTCTGATTGATCAGATTCGGGAGCAGGACCAGGTGACGTTTCGAGTTGAGCAAGGGAAGAAAGGCCTGAACGCAGTTGAAGTCAAACTCCTCTAATTGGTAGCGATAGCCAGTAACGTTTTGGAAGCATGCCCGATCAGGCATGCTTTTTTATGTGGCTTATTTCGTCACCATCCTTTTTGACGGCCATTATTCTTTGGGCAGTTTCCAAGGCAAACCCAATGCCCCATTTGAAAAGCAGTTCTATAAACGTGCTGGGTAGATATGCCGTCCGGTTTTTTATCGACGAAAACAACAACCAAAAGCTAAACAAAAGCCTGTTGGGCGTGCCCAAAGAAGGCTGGGGCTGCTCCATTGATGCGAAAGGGACGTCTGGACCACCCAAGTTTGACGCCATGCTGTTTTCACTGAATGCCGAAAAGACGATTGTAATTCACGCTTATTAGCTCAATTCCGGCCTCCTCCTTTATTAATTGTCTGGTGGTGTGTCACCACGACTCAATCTATAGCTAAACCCAACCTTCTTTCTATCTCCTTAAGAAAGCGTTTGTTAAGACTCAACAACTAACCGTAGCCAGCTTGTTGGGCTGTTGACTGGCTGAGGAAAGTCGTGACTCAGGGCTTATCTGACTACATCCGAGCCGCTATAGCATGAGTACATTTCTAGACAGACATGAGTATTTTATACTACATATTATTATAGTAAACGAATAACACATCCAGAGATAACGCGCTAACAATCAGGTTTTAAAATTTTAATGTATCCTTACAAGGAAGTTGGTACACTTTTTACACGAGTTAGGTTGAGCGGATTTGTTCTGCTTCCAGAAGTGCATAAACCTTGTAATCCAACTAATCATCTTGAAAGCGCTCTACTGCATTGCCTTATTGACGGTATCCAACACATTTATGACGCTGGCCTGGTATGGCCATTTGCAGCTTAAACAATACCCTTTTCTAGCCAAACTGTCCTTGTTTGGTATCATCCTGCTTAGTTGGGGACTGGCTTTTTTTGAATACCTGTTTCAAGTACCAGCCAACCGGATTGGCTCTACTGAAACAGGTGGCCCTTTCTCGCTATTCGAACTTAAAACGATTCAGGAGGCCGTCTCTCTCATCGTTTTCACGTTAATTACCCTCTTTTTCTTTAAAACCGACAAGCTGGCCTGGAATCATCTGGTGGGCTTTATGTTCATTGTTATCGCCGTCTTTTTCATCTTCAAAAAATGGTAACTCAGTCGGCGAACTCCGTGGAGAAAAGGCCAACAGCAGGTAGTTTACGAGCGCTCGATGGGGCCAACTTCTTTTTAGCCGATGTCCGGGATGGGCTAGGCCCCTACCTGGCCATTTACTTGCTAACAACCCTGCATTGGGATGCACAAACCATCGGTATTGCTATGTCGGTGATGGGCATTGCCACTGTAGTCGCTCAAACACCGGCGGGTGCGCTGGTTGATCGAACCCGCCGGAAGCGCGCTTACTCGATTGTGGCCTCGCTGCTGATTGCCCTGGCCGCCATTATTACCATAACCGTACCAACTTACCCGGTAATCCTTGGAGGACAGGCCATTATGGGTGTAGCAGCCGCCTGGTTTACCCCAGCAATTGCCGCTATGACACTGGGGCTGGTTGGGCCTAAATCGTTCGATAGACGTGTTGGTCGTAATGAAACATTCAATCATGCAGGAAATGTAGTTGCCGCTTTGCTGGCTGGCCTACTAGGCTATTATGTGAGTACAAAAGGAATCTTTCTCCTGTTGGCGGCCATGTCAGTTCTGAGTAGTATTTCCGTCTGGCTAATTCAGGAAGACGATATTGATCATCAGCTAGCTCGCGGAGATGGTCAGCCAAAGACCGATCAGCAAGCGGTTAACCAATCGGCGTTGCAGGCTATTCTGAGAAATCGGCCTATCCTGTTTTTCGCCCTGGCCTGTGTGTTATTTCATTTTGCGAATGCAGCCATGTTACCCCTCCTGGGACAACAATTAGCTATAGGCACTGCCGCTGGTACTTCTTCGGTTTATATGTCGGCCTGTATTATTGTGGCTCAGTTGGTTATGATTCCGGTGAGCTATTTAACGGGTCGGCTGGCTCCCGGGGGCCGTAAGCGACTATTGCTCATAGGTTTTGCCGTTCTACCCATTCGAGGCATCTTATACACCTTGACATCCGACCCCCTTCTGCTGGTATCTATTCAAGTGCTGGATGGAATAGGTGCTGGCGTGTTTGGTGTGCTGTCTATTTTAATTGTTTCCGACCTGACTGCTGGGAGTGGCCTGTTTAATACGACCCAGGGAGCCATTGCTACGGCCGTTGGGTTGGGAGCATCGCTCAGTAATGCCTTTGCCGGAGCCGTTCTGCAACGTACCAGCTATACGACTACTTATTTCGTATTGGCTGCCATTGCACTGATCGCTGTGCTCGTCGCCTGGATAGGTGTTCCTGAAACAACCCTTCTGGCTTCATCGACTCATAAGCAGACGTAGAGCTGGCGTACTTTCATTAGCCATCTTACTCACTCAACTCATTATGAAATCCGGTCTACAATTTGTAAGCTATCAGAGCTTATTCGGGCTTTTGACGCTCAGTCTGAGTGTAGCGTCTTGTTCATCGAATCAGTCATTACTCGCCCTTCGCCAAGCCGCCCGCCAAACGTGTCAGATGGACTCGAGTTCAACCTCCGGCTATGTTTTTCATCCAGCGGCACTCCAGGCCGGATCAGCCGAAGAGTCTTTGTTAGTGAAACGGTTCAGCGCCCGCAGCTTACGGATCGCTCAGGCCATGGGGCTTACACCTAAGCTGGTGCAACTGCTACCGTTGGAAGCAGATACGGCAGGTCATTGGAAAGATGCTCGGTATCTGGCCTTGCGGCAACAAATAACCGATCAAATTCAATTGGCCAATTTTGATGTGGCGAGTACAGCGGCCGTATTAGATTGCGAAGCCCGACGCGCATCCCAGGCCGCTGACTTACTGACCAAACGCGACAATTCGCGGGTGAAACAAATTACGATCGCAGCCATTACGGTGGGGGCATTCACGGCCTTGCTAGGTGGGGTGCTGCAAATCCAGGACATCAATCCGTCGAGTGAATACGTAGATATTGGGGGAGGTTTATTAGAAGCCGGACTCGGTTCGAGTGTCTTCTGGCTTAAGCCTTATCAACTTTCCTATCAACATCCAGCTAATCCATTACAGGCGATTTGGGTAAACCAATCAAATATCGCTCATTTCCCACCTATTGTGTGGTATTATCTGACCCATGCCCTTTCGGGAGGCACTTCTATTGCCCAGCAATTACGGGCCAATTGGCAACCCCTTGTTGCCGAAGAAAAGAAGCGACACCTAGGGAGAAAGACCATTAACTTGTCCCAGGAAAGCCTTTATTTTCAGTCGGGTGGGCCATATTCAGCCGAAAAGCTACTGATCCGCACGACTATGCTAAACCAACTGGAAACTCAAATTCGATTAATGAATACGGATCTGACCATTTTGTTAAATGAATTAGTGGTAGCCAAACCCAGTCGATAAGTGAGATAGATAAGAGTGATAGTTCCACGCTTGTTCAGAAGTACAGGCGGAGTTGAAGATTAATTTAGGTTTTCCAGTTGGACTTTAACCAAGCGACATTTCTGATCAACTAGTAGCCGATGGTGGTTGAGCTGGGACAAGCTTAAGGGGCAATGGGTGCTGTCGGTATCGTGAAGAAAAGCTAATAGCATAGTGATTATGCCATCTCGCAACTGGCAAAGCTTTTTCTGATTCTTGGGATTGGGCATATCCTGCTGCTTGACAAGCAGCAACTGACTTTCGATATGTTGATGAATTCGGTAGAGTTGCGCCATGGCTGTTTGCCAATTCTTGATGGCAATAATAAAAGGCGGATTTAAAGGAGCATCAGTAGGCTCAACCGATGGCAGGTAGTTTTTATTCATAGAATGGGTTAGAAGTCGTGAAAACTGAATCTAACTACTTGACGTTGATACTAATAGTTTTAAACCTGGTCGTTATTTACTAAGTGGACGGTTAAGTAACCGTACTCCCTATACGTTTGCCTACTTAGCGTTCATCGCCAGGGGATAAGCTGTTTACGGGTTTAGGTATTTGTTTGCCCCGAAATACCTATAATGTAGCGATGGGAAATAGCACTAATGTTTATGGAGACCGGCTCCCTCGTCTCAGGCGGGAGCTAGCAGTGCGGTTTGGTTACCATCCGTCGGCTTGTTAACTGGCTAAATCCTTTCCTACTCACAACCCAGGCCAGGAAATTACCTGTCTTGATCAGCCATTAAAACGGTTCGTCGGCTTCGTCGAAATAGAGTTTGGGGGTGCTGACCGTTTGATACCAGTATGTGCGTAGCTGGGATACGTAGGATTTCCAGTCTTTAAAGCCAAACGGCTTACTGGTAAAGGCATTGGCGCCCCGCAAAAAGGCTTCCTTACACTCCTTCTCGGCCGTGTGGGAGGAGAGCATAACCACGGGTAAAGCGCAGCCTTTGGGGTGTTGTCGCACTAGGGTTAAAAAGTCGAACCCGTTGAACCCACTTTGTAAGTCCATATCCAACAGCACCAACTTAGGCCCTAATCCATTCAAGCCATCTAAGTAAGCGACTGCGTCGGAGTAACTGCTAACATAGCTGAAATCAGCTTCGGGAAAGGTATATATTGCTGCCCGATTTAGCACTTCGGCAACATCGGGTTCATCATCGACAAGTAGAATACGAAATCGTTCTGGCATGGACTATTAATGGCAATTCTTATTATAACAGATTGGCATTCCAATCTACTGAAACGTAGAACTCCAGAGTTGGCTAACTTGTTCAACCCCACTCGGCTAGTTAAGTTGCTTAACAAGCAATGTGCCATTTTATACTTTCGTAGGTAGGGTGCGAAAATAATTATCCAAAATAGACTTTACACAAAGGTCAGCTTTTCAACAAAATCTGTTTCGTACTCGTATCAATAACCGGATTGCTACCAGCTCACCCTGCCCGAATTCGTTACCAGAAATTAATGATAGACGCTTAAGGCACCAGTTTAGCCTATCTAAAGGCAGCTGGTTGATTTTTTATAGTATTTGGATCATTTTTTATAGCCCACCCGGCCCTGTATAGGCCACTTTTGTGAACGCTTCGGCAAGACTGACCAGGGCGGTCAGTTGTTTTCACAAAAATTATATACCCATGCAACGCACTGTCTTTTTTCGCACAATTAGCTACAGTTTGTAGTGAATGTACCCGTGGGGTCTGTTTCCCTATCGGCAATGTAAACCAGTTCGTAACCATACCCATCTGGGCAACAATCGAACCGACACACCGATCAAAACCCGCCCCGGCCTTGAACACTGAGAAGCGGTTCACTTGGCTACCCGTTTATCGATCACTCTCAATTGACAGACAAGCTTATCCAACCCTCATCATCTTGCCCACGCTTTATGCAAAGCCTGTTGGGAACAGATACCTTGGATGTACACTGGCAACCAATTTTCTTAATTAGTCAGTCCTCATTAACTCTCCATCAAAATGAATTCCTTTATTCGTCGTCCCTTGGCCTTTGGCCTTCTTTATTTAGCTATCGTTTCCTGCTCAACGACTGATTCTGTTCCCCCATCTGAACCGGGCCAAGCGCGCGTTGCTGCGAACCAATTGTCCATCGCCTGTGACCTGAACCAAGGCTATCGTTTTAACAAAGACCAGCACACTACTTTTGGCTACCTAATCGCTTTGAACTTTAAAGATCATAATCCTATTGCGCCCGACATCAAAGCTATAGCAACTGGCATCTTCAACCAACAGGTGGTCGGTGTGCTTAGTAGTGCCAATTGGTCAATGCTACCCAATGACAATATTGTTCTCAAAGGCCGGATTACAGCAGCCAACGCCCAAACCATCAAGATGATTACGATGTTGAGTATGACTCGCATCTCCGTTGCCTTGTCATTCGTTATCTATCAGTATGATCCCGTATCCAAAGCCTATTTTACGCAATTCAAGTCTTACAAAGGTACATTTCCCCCCAGCGTCACGAAATTAGCAACCAGCAGTGACCAGATTTACGCTTTTACCAGCAAGAATACCGAGTTGGGTATTAAGATCGGTGATAAGGCGGAGAAAGATCTTGTTGGGAATTACACGTTTGAGCTAACGCTGACACCGCCAATCGCTACCAGTTCCCAGCAAATTCTGCTTCAAACTTCGCCAAACGCCAAGCATATCCTACCCTGGGGCCTTCCACAATTCTAATCAGGGAGAGCAGTGGGAACAGGTGGAGGCTACTCAGACCATCGAGTAGTCGATGTCGGGTCAGGCGAGTAGGGTATGCCTGTTGCAGGCCATAACGCCTGATCAGCGCCAGAACACGAAAGTAGTGAAGCCCTGAAGTAAGTTTTCTTATCATCGATTCAAACAAAACCTGGTCTCGCTGGAGGGCCGGGTTTTGTTTTCTATGAAAATACGTAAGGTTTTATTACCCTAACCCTGCTAAACTTCCATTTCTTGAATCACCCGAAGGCAAATACATGAATAATCCTTCGTCTCAAGTAGGAGCTTTTTATGGAAATTGAAAACACTGGCAGTTCGTATTGAACCGAAGACGAGTTAGCTCGCTAGACGGGAGCGGCTGTATTTGCCAAAGTGCTGGAACCAAGTGCTCAGCGTAGCCTCAACCGGCATCAGGGTTTGTAAAACTGGAAATGGTAGTTATTGAGGTACGTCAGCGTTTGGATAAACTGCCTACGCTCTACCTCGTCCAGATCGGCCAGTACGCTGGTGGGAATCTGCTCAAACTGCGCATAGACTCGGTTGATCATGGCTTGTCCCCGGTCAGTTAGCGACAGACGTTTGGCCCGCCCGTCGCGAGCATCGGGCGTTTCCTGAACCAGCCCATTTTTGACTAGTCGGCGCAGGATGTCCATGCCCGTAGTAAGCTCCGTTGCGTTGGCGATGCACACTTCCTTCTTGGTCGGCTGATCCATCCGGGAAATTAGCGACAAAAATAGAAACTCGTCGGAGCTGGCGAAACCATGCTCGGCCATAATCGACTTGCCGTAGGATTTGGCGTACCGACCAAGTCGCCCGATAAAAAAACCAGCTAGAAAATCGTCGTTGTCGAACGCTTCCGACAGCCGCTGCCCCGATTTCATGATGGGTTCGGAGTTGGGTAGTTCCGGGGTTTGCCGCAGCGGATCGAGATGATTAAGCAGCCAGCTGGCAAACTCACGGAGACTCCCCTGTGGTTGCTCGTCGCAGAAACGCTCCCAGGCTGTCAGAACGGGAATAGCCGATACGTGGGGCATATTTATTTTATTTTCGTACTAAATAAACAACAATGATACGAAATAGTTATTTTATCGTTCGTCGGTAATGACGGGCATAAAGCTACAATGCTTTATGAGTCAAAAGCTTAATTGTGAATCATGCCTTCATCAGTAGCCAAAAAAGTACTAATAGCTGGAGCCAGCATTGCTGGTCCAACAATGGCCTTCTGGCTGGCCAAATACGGATTCGCCATTACCGTTGTTGAACGGGCACCGGCCCTGCGCCTGGGTGGGCAGAATATCGACGTCAATGGTCCAGCCCGGAAGGTCGTCCGAAAAATGGGCATCGAGGCCGCTATCCTGGCTCAGAATACCACCGAAGTCGGTTTACAGATTATCGGGCAGGATGGCGAGGTAGCGGGTGAGTTTCCCAAAGATGCATCGCTCACTGGAACCCGCGAACTGGAAATTCTGCGGGGCGACTTGGTTAAGATTCTTTATGATTGCTCGAAGGAGTACGTCGATTATCGATTCGGCGATTCGATAACGGCCCTGGAGCAGCATCCCGACGATGTGTCAGTAACGTTCGCCAGCGGCAAAACCGAAACCTTTCATCTGGTCATTGCGGCCGATGGGGTTCGGTCGAAAACCCGGCAGCTTATGTTTGGCGACGAACCCCAGTTCAAATCACTAGGTCTGTATATATCCTACATGACCATCCCCCGGCAGAAAAACGACAACGACTGGTGGCGCTGGTACACCGCCGTCGACCGCCGGGTGCTCATGCTCCGCCCCGACAACAAGGGCACTATTCGGGCGTCGGTGGCTTTCCTGGAAGACAAGAGTGAAACCCACGAGAAACAACCGATCGACGAGCAGAAAAACATACTGAAGGCAAAACTGGCCGGTGCGGGCTGGGAAGCCGACCGCATCCGTCAGGCCATTGACGGAACGGATGACCTGTACCTCGACAAAGCCGGACAGATCAAAGCTCCGCGCTGGTCAGACGGGCGGGTCGCGATGATTGGCGACGCAGCCTATTGCCCTACACCCATCAGTGGAAAAGGAACGACTCTGGCCATTGTGGGAGCTTATGTGCTAGCCGGTGAACTGTCGCGACACGAACGGCACGAGGATGCCTTTGCGGCTTACGAAAAGCTGATGCGCCCTTACGTAGACGAGGTGCAGAAACTACCGCCGGGTACCCCCAAGCTGGTGTATCCCGAAACGAAATTCGGCGTGTCGGTGCTCAATACGGTGGCTGGGATTGTGGCCAGCAAACCGGTTCAGAAGGTAGTCGGTCTATTCAGCTCCGACGATGCCGAGGAAGAAAAAGAAGGTATCGACCTGCCTGATTATCACTAATTGATAGGGTAGTCAGTTTGCTTACAAAGGTGGTAATCCCCAAATTCTGTCCACTATTCTGGAGAAGGCATGGCGGGCACTTTGCCAGGCTGGTATCGGCCAGAAATCTATTGCTAGTGTTTTTTGCTGAAGATAAAACGCAGAGACAATTCCGGTTTAGCACATCCAATGCAAGCTCTTTTGCCGAGCGAATCGCCCTGGTCAGTCGTTATAGGTGCCGTTTTTATTAAATCTCTGGCTGATTCACTAATTTTATCCCTGCCCGGTGGCATCAAAAAATCACCTGGTACCGATAGCATTCGGCAACTATGATCGTTACGTTTTTGAGACAATCTAGCCAATTTATTCTGGCCGGATACCTGCTGGCCTTGTTGACCAGTGGGCACCTATTGGCCCAGCAGGTGATGCCTAGGCTAATCCGTCAGATTGGGGAAACGCCGGGAATTAGCCTGAAAACCAACGAAATTGAAGAAGATAAGCAGGGGCGACTGTGGATGGCTACCCATAACGGGCTGGTGCAGTTTGACGGAAAGCAATTTCGGGTATTTCATGATCCAGCGCTCAAGCAAGGAGATTACTATTATCATTGTGTATTCTCTCCCGATGGTCGCATCTGGTTAAAACAGGATGAAGGCTATGCGCTACCTTACTTTGACCCTCAGCGGCAACAGATTCGGCGCGTGGCCGACACCACACGACTGATCCGTGATTATTTAGCCAAGTATGGTTGCCACTACCTGTTCGCCGATACCCAGGCTAATCTCTGGATTGGTTTACGTGGACAAGGCATGATCCGCTTTAACCCGCGCACAGGAGTCGTTGATCATGTTTTCAATCAGAAAGCGAATGTGCGCTGGATTACCCAGGATAAGCAGGGAAGAATCTGGTTTACCAGTGATCAGGGATTATATGTCTACCACCCCATTACCGCAAGCCTGACAGCCTATCGGCCAGACCCACAGCATCCGACTACATCGCTGGGCAGTCTACTTACGTACGGCTTGTGCGTCCGCTCCGATGGCACTATTCTGGTCGGCCTGGATAACGAAGTTGATCTACTGAACCCGGCGACCGGCCAGATCCGGCGATTCCGCCTGATTCCTTCCACCCGCTTTCCCCGCCAGGCCGTGTTTGACATTGTTGATGATCCGGAGGGGAATACCTACTTCCTGACCCCGACAGCCTTATATCGCTATACAAAGCGTGACGTTATTGAGCGCATCGAACTGCAGCATCCCATGCAGCTACCGTCTGACTGCTTGCCCAATGCGGCCAATCGGCTGTGGGTGACAGCGGGCCGGGTATTATACGAATATGATCTTAAACAGATGCGGCCATTGCCCCCCTTAAATCTACTGGACGTAGTGGTTAACGGAACCCGGCTAGAAACTAATTCTGATAAACGTCGTTTAGAGCGTGATAGCCTAGGACCATCCAGTCCGGAACAAATAACACTGACCATCCAGGAGAACGACTTACTCAGTATCCGTTTTTCCCCTTACGCGAGCTGGCATTCGTCAACGTTTCGCTTTCGCCTGGAAGGCTTCGATCAGCAGTGGAATGTGGACGAGGGCCTCGATGTTACAGCCAATTATCAATTGCCTGCTGGTAACTATACGTTTGTCGTTAATCGAGCGCTAAAAGCGGGCCAATGGGAGACCAGGCAACAGACATTCCGGCTGGTTGTACAACCGCCTTTCTGGAAAACCGGCTGGTTTTTACTGCTGATGGGCATTGTCCTAACCAGTGGTCTGCTGTTCCTCTATCGATCAATCATTAATCGGTACAGATTACGCCAGCAGCTTGTTCAGCGGCAGATGGAGGCCGATAACTTACGGCAACTGGATGAAATGAAAAGTCGGTTTTTCACCAACATTACCCACGAATTCCGTACTCCTCTAACGCTGATTCTGGGGCCTATCGAACAACTGTTACACGAAGGGCAATCCCCGGCAATTCAGGGGCGACTTTCTGGGATCGAAACCCATGCCCGACAGCTACTGGGGCTGATTAATCAGTTGATGGATCTGGCTAAATTAGAAGCCGGGATGATGCCTGTTCATACTTCGCATGGCAACCTGACTGAATTCATTCGTACCGTTATCAGCGGGTTTCAGGCGCAGGCTGAAAGCCAAACCATTACCTTAGCCGTTACCGGCCACCTTGAGGGAGACTACTGGTTTGATGCCGACAAACTCAAACAGATCCTGGTTAACTTGCTCTCCAATGCGCTGAAGTTCACACCCAAAGGCGGGCGCATTACAGTTTCCATTCAGGACGCTTCTCCGCTCACGCTCACTGTCACAGACACGGGCATCGGTATAGCGGCCGAACAACTGCCTTTAATTTTTAATCGCTTTTATCAGGTGGGTGATACGGCAACCCGGCCGCGTTCGGCTGATGATTCAGCAACTGGAACCACCCCACAGGAAGGTACCGGTATCGGTCTGGCCCTGGTGAAAGAACTCACCGAACGACAAGGGGGGCAGATTAAAGCCGAAAGTACGGTGGGCCAGGGCACGAGTTTTACCCTTTACTTACCCTGTCGTCCAGTAGTAACCGCTGAGTCGGCGCTGGCTCCACTCCCTTCTGCGGACGAGCTGGAGGAGATTAGCAAGGAGATCGACGATGATCACGCCTATAGGCCAATCGTACTGATCGTAGAGGATAATCGAGAACTTGCCGAATTTATTACCCAAAGTCTTCCCCGGGATTACCAGATTCATTGGGCACGAAATGGCGCGGAGGGATTGGAGAGAGCTATGCAACTCATGCCGGATCTGGTCATTAGCGATGTGCTTATGCCCGTTGAGGTCGTGTCTATCCAATCTGGATCAATCCAGGCCGAACCCGAACTAGATGGCTTTATGCTCTGCAATCGGCTCAAGAATGATAGCCGAACGAGCCATATTCCTGTTCTGTTATTAACGGCCAAAGCGTCGGTTGAGAGTCGGTTGGAGGGGTTAGCGCAGGGAGCCGATGATTACCTGACTAAACCCTTTCAGGTGACCGAGTTGCAACTGCGAGTGCGTAACCAACTGGCCAGTCGACAGCGCTTACGGGATTGGGTCCGCTCGACGCTCGATAGTTTAGATCCCGCCCCATTAGCTTCTCAAGCGCCTGATCCTTTTCTGGCCCAGCTTTACCAACTTATGGACACACACCTGCCGGATGCCGACTTCAATGTAGAAACGATGATGAATCAATTAAGCCTGAGCCGTTCAAATTTATTTCGTAAAGTGAAAACGCTAACGGGTTTATCGGCCAATGATTTGCTGCGCCAGTACCGTCTTAAACAGTCAACCTACTACCTCCGCGAAGGACTGACTGTCAGTGAGACAGCCTATCGGGTTGGCTTCGAGAACCCCGCTTATTTCACCAAATGTTTCCGAAAGAGTTATGGGCTAACACCCCGCGAATTTGCGAACCAGTCGTAGTTTTCCTATCCTTTTCCGCAACCGGATCAGGACCACAGCCAGTGACCAGGCTCCCTACATTTGACTTTACTCTTCTTCCAGTTGCATCATATTATCGTCGATTCTCAGGTCGATCATTAGAAAGTTAGGATCAATACCGCCACGTTCAGGCTTTCGCGGTACGGTTACGTTAATGGTCTGCTTACCAGACCGGATGCGGTGCATCTGAAGGTAGATTGGCCTGTCTACCCCGTTGCTTTTCTCATACAGGCCCACTTCCAGCCATTCATTCATCGGCTCGTCATGTTCATTACCAGTACTGTCAATTAGTACCTTTTGAGCCTGGACCTTCATGCTTACCTGCCAAGTACCTGCTTTGGTTTTTGCTACAGCCAGTTTCTCTGTTTTGAGCCGCCAGTACATATTCTTCTTAAAGAAGTCGTTCAACAGATACTGTAAGGAGTCGGGGGTTACCTTATGTAGCTCCTGATAGAGATCCAGGGTAGTCGGCAGGGGTAGCTCTCCTGAGCTTCGTTTTTGAAGCAGGCTCCGAAGCGCACCATTCACCTTTTCTTTACCTATATACTTGCTAAGGGCATACATGGCGAGCCCACCCTTTCGATAATATAAAAAGTCTTCATTGGCCCGCAGCAAGGACGCTGTTGCCAGTGAACGTGGCATTTCATAAGCCGAATGTAGATAGGTAAGGTATCGCCGTAAATGCCTGTCTCCATAGTTCTTTTCCAGAACCTGCATACCGGAATATACGGCAAGCCCCTCGATCAGGACTCCGGCCCCTTCGACGTAGGCAGGTGTTAATCTGGAAATTCCCCACCACTGATGCGCCACTTCATGAGCCAAAATATAGTAGGGTAGGTCAAAACCAGTAGGTCCATCATCGGGATTCAGCAGCGAATAATCTTCTCCATAATAGATCATGCTGGCATCAGCACTGGCTCCACCCTGGTTACCGGCCCGCTCTATTACCGTGAAATGCCTGAATGGGTATGGACCAAAATGCTCCGTATAATAGGCCATCGACGCTTTTACGCTCCGGAGTATACGGTCAATATTGAGGGCATGGCCCGGATGGTAGTAAATCCTGATCGCAACATCTTTCCACTTGCTTTCCAGCCTCGCATACCTCCCGGATAGGATGGCGTACTCACTCCCGATAGGAGCGTCCGTTTTGTAATGGAAGTAGCGTCTATCCCCTTTTGTCCAGGATCGGTGCAAAGCTCCTGGCGCAACGGCTACCTCATCGGCTACCGTACTGACAATGGCCTCAACCGTAGCCTGATCTGTACTGACTGGCTTTCTACGTGCTTCCCGATCATACAGCGAAGGGATGGCAGGTTGCGCAGCAAGCTTATACTTTTTTCGAATGACCGCATCTGTAAGTTCCCTATAGCGTTGGTAGCCAATGGCTGGCATCAGGTCGTAATTGGTGAAGTAGGTCCCATTGTTTACCACCAATGCGTTTGTGCCGCTATTCCTGAACCCTTGCTCTTGATAATGAACAACAAAGTGTAGCAGTAGTGAATCGCCTGGTCGTAGAGGTTGCTTCAGTGCATAAATGTGGTGGCTAAGTTCGTTGTCGATCCGCACGGCGGCAGCGGGCCTATTAAATTTTACCTCAGAAGGCGCCAGGCCCGAAACACTCCCTACATGGATAGAGTCTATTGGTGCTGTAGTGTTATTTAACAATGTATACGCTGCACGAATCTCGACGTGCTGCCTTTCGGGGTAGATATCGACGTGCAGTTTTATAGCCTTAAGCTGGGGTTGCGGAGTATTTCTGTACTGTCCATACCGCCGTTCATATTCAGCCTTGCGTTCAGCTATGTCGGAGTTGTTGCGGTACTCGTTCAGCACATTGGTATTATAGAAAATGAAGCTCCCCAGGGAAAGGATAAGCCCCAGGGAGATTACGGTAACCCAGGTTGTTGAGTGGGTAAAGCGACGCTTTGCTACCTGAAGACGGTATTTCAGACGTTGTTCTCGTCCCCTTGCCCAAAGCAATCTCGCGCCTACGGCAAGTAGCAAAGCCCAGCCTATCCAATAGGCTTTAAACCATAGCCACGGCCCAATGGCAGGTCCGAAGCCACGCATATCGGTATACCTCCATCCCGAGTCTGCGCCAAAAATGAGCAAGTTGTGCTCAACCTTAACCAGGGCAGGAAAGGCGATGAAGCTAAACAGGAAGATCATCAACAGGTAACTTATCTGTTTTTGATTCACCACTACGTGTACCACCAGAGCAAGTAAGGCAAAGAGCAGGTAGTTTATGAACTGTAATCCAAAGAGAGTCTGCAGGTACAGGCCTATCTCTAGGTTATCGTAATCCAGGCCCAACTGCATTCCAATACCTCCTGCCATCATCAGGACTATCCAGGCAAGGATGACGAGGCCTAACCCCAGCAATTTACCGATCAAGAGCACCCATTCCGGTACGGGAGCTGCATCAGCCATATCACCCAGGCCGACATCGCGCTCCTGCCAGACAAGCTCGCCCATGAAATATATGATGAGTAGCGGAATAACTGCCCATGGGGTACTGAGGTTACCTACAGGAGGGCTCAGATAGGCTAACACCTGCGCAGTCGTTGGTAGTAGCGGAATGTCAAACTGCGTCATGATTTGATAGCCGAATACTGCTGAGGCCAAGGCAATAGCACCAACCAGGGTAAGTCCTAACGGGTGCCTGGCTATTTTTATAAACGATGCCCACGCAATCGTGAGCGTCTGACGGACGTAGACCCCTAAGCCAACCATTCGCTGAACTGGCGGAACGGTAACCGTGATGGCCGTTGTTCGAACGCTTGACCGCTCATGTGTCGTTTCGGTCTGTTCGGTAGTCCGTTGGTTGAAGCGGCTCCACCAGCTACTGAGTACGACATTGGCAAAACGGAAGCGAACATAGGTAATCCCCAACAACCCGATCGCGACACTCAGCCACAAGATGCGATTCCAGAGAAACATGCCATCCAACGTAATGAGCCGCGTATTTTTCTCAGTTGGGGTCCAGGTTTGCAGCTCACTACCCACAATACCGGCAACCCCTACCGGATCCAATAGTTGTACCAGGTGCCAGTTCCCAAAAAGCTGTGCCGCAGCCATGACGATCACCTGAGCAATAAGGGCCAGGAGCAGGCTGGCCAGATAACTGGTCATTACCCGGCGGCTAAGGGCTGCCAGACTGAATTGAACCGCTGTGGCTATAAACGTATTCGGTAAGGCGATCAGGAGGTAGACACTCAGATAAGCCCAGGGCCTAACCGGTAATAATTCTTCCTGATCCAGACCTGGCACGTAGAAGGAAAGCAGCACACCTAACGGCAACGAAAGGATCAACAACGCATTCACCGCAAAGGCGGCCAAAAATCGCCCGCTCAGGTAATCAAGTCTGGTAACAGACGTTGTAAACGTAAGCGGATGCATACGTACTTTCACGTCCCGGGCGGCAGCTTCTCCGGCTACAGACGCTCCTATTACGAGCCAGATAAAGCCCCCAATTACCGTAATGGCTGTAATGTGGAAAGTATTGTTTGGGTATACGCCGTCGCCCGGTGTGGTGAGCAGATTCATCACCAGCGTAAATAGAAGAAGCACCGCTAAACAGAGCCAAGTGGTGATGCGCTGGCCAAGATAGGCGAATTCAAAGCGAAAGATTTTCCAGAGCTTCATCGTATGATCTCCGGTTTGTGGTTTCCAATATGGCCGGTCATGGCACTGAAATAGACATCCTCCAAGTCCGGCTCTACCGCTTCAAAACCATTACCGGGCATCTCGGGACTATATACATGCACTAGGGTGCGACCACTCAACAGCTTGGCCGAAATGATCTGGTGTTCCTGCTCCAGCGCAGGCAGGGCCTGTTTATTGGTCAGTTTGCGCCAGATTCGGCCTTTCAGAGCGGCTACAGCATCCAGCGGCTGCGCTTCCAGCAGAATTTGGCCCCGGTTGATGATGGCCATGTTGGTGCACAGCTCCGAAACATCTTCTACGATGTGGGTGGAAAGAATGACGACGCTGGCTTCGCCCAATTCGCTTAACAGGTTAAGGAAACGAACTCGCTCAGCAGGGTCAAGACCCGCCGTTGGCTCATCAACGATTAGTAGTTTGGGGTTGCCCAGTAAGGCCACTGCTACGCCAAAGCGTTGTCGCATGCCGCCTGAGTAACCGCCCAGCTTCTGTTTGCGTTTTTCCCAGAGGTTCGTTTGTTTGAGTAAAGCCTCTATGGTTTCCCGTCGCACAGCTCGGTTAGTAATCCCTTTCAGCACCGCGAAATAGTCGAGCAGCTCCTCCGCACTAACTTTCGGGTAGACACCGAACTCCTGAGGAAGGTAGCCCAGCGTTTGGCGGACAGTTTCCTTCTGGTTCACTACGTCGATGTCGCCCAGAAATATTTGCCCCTCGTCTGGCTCCTGCAACGTAGCAAGCGTGCGCATGAGGGTTGATTTACCAGCGCCATTAGGCCCCAGCAGTCCATACATGCCCGGCGGAATGTCTAGCGACACGTTCGTTAATGCCTGTACGACATCGGCGGACCGGCCATTCACATAAGTTTTAGAGACATTACGAATGGACAGGCCCAACAGGTGATTTCCCATTTTAGCGGATGATCTTCGGTTGATCGTTTAAATTGAGGGAAGAGAAGCACCTTTGCCGATGCTTTCTTTATCTATTCCGGTGCGAAGCAATGGGTACCGGGTCGGAAAGTGAAACCCGATATACGAATGCAGTGAAGTAATCGACCAAGGATGGCTTTGCTTCTGCCAAAGCGCTTGCAGGCTCTATATCACATTTCGTAGATTGGAATGGGCATCTAGTCGAGAAGGTGGCTTGGGTATGGCAGAAAAAAAGAACTTTGTTCTATGGATCGAATTAAAAAAATCTTTCGGCTGATTCACCTATCCGTCTGGTTCATATTCACCTTATTGGTTGGCGTGCAACTTGGGGGTGAAGGCGATACCCATTGGCTTACCACAACCTGGGCATTTATAGCGACCTGTTTATACGTTTTTTATAGCCATTTCTATCTACTGACCCATTATACAGGTAAGAGAAAGCGATGGGGCTATTTTCTGATACTGGCGGGAATCGTGCTGACCGGCCCTTTCCCTTTTTTGGCCTTCCATCACAAAGCTTTGGACACCTGGCCTCTTTTTCAGGGGTATTACAGGATTCACCTGGGATCTACTATACCCATCTTTCTTTTCCTAAGCTGGCTGGCCAGGATCACTGAGAACCTGGTACTTAATACGATCAGGAAAGAACAGCTAGAGAAACAGGCCGCGGAGGCTGAATTGCACTACCTAAAATCGCAGATCAACCCGCACTTCCTCTTCAATACACTCAACAATATTCATACACTGGTTTATAAACAAGCCTCAACAGCCCCAGAGGCCGTCATGCAACTGGCCTCGTTGATGCGTTATATGATTTATGAGTCCAATGCGTCCACGGTTCCGCTGTCGAGAGAAATGGACTATTTGCGGGATTATATAAGTTTGCAGCAGCTCCGCTATAAGAACAATCCGGTGGTAGACCTACAGGTTGAAGGGGAGATAGAAGCCTGCTACGTCGCTCCTTTGCTGTTTATCCACCTGCTGGAAAACGCTTACAAACACAGCCCCGCCCGCCTAGGACAAGGCGAGCTGAAGATCAGGGTGGCAATAAAAGACGATAGCCTGGCTTTCAGTGTACAGAACCCCATTGGCAAACGGTCGGTTAATGCGCTGGAAGAACCTGGCGGCATCGGTTTGCCTAATGTCCGCAAAAGGTTGTCTTTGTTGTATCCTGATCAGCATACCTTTACCATTGAGAATACTGGCGAAACGTTTACGGTCAATCTGTCCATTCACGGTCTTCATTTACAGACGCATGAACCAAAAGCTCACCTGCTCCATCATTGAAGATGAGCATCTGGCTCAGGAAATACTGGAAGAATACATCCGGAAAGTCCCTTTCCTGGCGTTAAAAGGCTCTTATGCGAGCCCTCTGGAGGCCGCTCCTTATTTAGCAGAAGACGGCCCTGATCTGCTGTTTCTCGATATCAACATGCCGGATCTGGATGGGCTAAGTTTCATTCCGATGTTGATCCCAAAACCCATGATTATCTTAACGACAGCTTATGATCAGTATGCGCTAAAGGCCTATGAATTGGAAGTGAAAGACTATCTGCTAAAACCCTTTACGTTTGAGCGGTTTTACAAAAGCGTTTTACGGCTGTACCAGGAACAAAGCTCCAGGCATTCCCCGGAAAAAAAGGAGGAAAAAGCGGAAACGAAGCCTGAACAGGCGTATGTTTTTCTGAAGGTGGGCCACCGCATTCAGAAAGTGGCGACCCGCGATATACTCTTTGTGGAGGGTATGAAAGACTATTTACGAATTTATACTCCTAAGGAGAAGATTATGACGCTGTTGAGTTTCGCCAAACTAGAAGAGTTGTTGCCATCTCATGAGTTTGCCCGTGTGCACAAGTCGTTTCTGGTTGCTATCGACAAAATTGATCACATCGAGAAAAACAGAATTCAGATTGCAGACCAAATCATTCCGATCAGTGATACGTATGCCGAGGCTTTTTATAAACTGCTGAAAGGGTTACAGTAAGCAGAGCCTGGTAGTGTCTCCGTCTGAATACGGTTTGCTCCTCCTCGGTCTAATCTTTAATTTTCATACCGGGCACTAGCGGATCAACCGATACCAGTTCCAGCGACTTTACCATGTCCTTTGTTCCATTTTTATACTTCAAAAAATGTGGGGTCTGTATATGCGCTTTGTAGGCATTGGCATCGGTATAGATTTCCAGAATTGTAAAGTGTGTGGGGTTATCTTTTTCGGCTACGGCATATAGCGTCAATACACCTGGTTCTAGCCGTATTGACGCTTCAATTTCTTCTTTCGCAAGCGCCTTATAAGCTTCCAACTGTGCCGGATCAACCACAATTTTAGCGATTCGTACCATTTGCGCTTTAGTTTGAGCAAAAGCTTGCTCAGTGCATACCAAAGTCAATAAACTTGCTGTAAGCAGTAGCAACAGCCGTAAGCCATGGCAACGAGTATCAGTAATTAACTTCTGGCGCAGGTTTAGCTTATTTATCATAGCCTGTAAATGTCTGTATAGTATAAATAACCAACTTCCCAGGCCGAACGTAGCTATTTATCGGTCAATTTTCTAATCGATCAAGTATTAAAATACTAACGGAGACACGACCCAGAGTTTGTACATTTCATAGTAATCGTCCAGAACGTAAGGGTATGTTTATGGCACCTATAGATACGGGTTGTGAATTCGGGTAGCAATTCGAACAGGTATACTCCTTTCATAAGAGAAGGAATTTCAGATGCTCTTAAGGTACGTCGTCAAATGAAAGTGGACAGATAAGATAGGAATAGAACGAGGCAATTAGTAAACTGATCTGCCTAAATCTAATTGTCAACACGCCCTAAGGAAACTTTTATTGTTTGATGATAGCAAAACGGCTATTTTTAGTTGTTTATTAGCCTCTATCTAACCGGCAGCATTTGAAACAATATGTCCTTCTCTCCAGCCTTCGATCAACTTCGTGCGTTCACCCAAACTGTCCGTGAAGAACTGTATGGTTCGGGCAGAACCATACCCAGCCATCTAGACCATGAAGTAGCCGTCGAATTGCTAGAACTACTTCCCTGAAATAATGTCTGCGCGATATCTATTGCTGCTTGTTGGGCTGCTAGTGGCTCATCTAGCGCCAGCTGCCAAACATGGATTACTGATCGAAATTGGACAATATCCGCCGGGCCGTAAGGGACTTGGTACCAACCGCGACATATACTGGATGACCCAAACGCTGAACCGGCAGGGCTTTTCGGTAAGATTGCTGGCCAACCATGATGCCCGAGCCATCGCGATTCGGAATGTGCTCGATAGCTTGGTCAGGCAGTGTCGGCCGGGTGACAAAGTCGTTATCCACTACGGAGGACACGGTACGCAACTCCCCGACCAGCCTGACGGTGACGAAAAAGATCATCTTGACGAAGCCCTCGTTCCTTACGATGCCCCTCTACCTACCATTGCCGGTTATGCCCAGTCAACTCTTTTTATCCGCGACGACGAACTGGGTCTGTATCTCGACCGGCTAAGACGGGCGGTGGGGCCTTCGGGCCATGTACTACTGCTGCTGGACACTTGCTATTCGGGTACGGTATCAGGCGGGCAGGGTCGACTTCGCACGGACAACATCCGCCGTAATCCCACACCCGATTCACTGGCTACCAACACCGTATCGGGTTGGCTTGACGAGCCACTGAACGCTTTGCGAGCTGTTCAGGAATCTGGCGCGGTAGTGCTAATAGCCGGAGCATCCGCCAGCCAAGACCAATACGAATTGCTCGACTACACTAACCAGCTGGCGGGACCGATGGCCTTCGGATTCGCCGAAGCTATGTTAACCATCGACGAGCAAACAACCTATAAAACTCTATTCGCTCAACTACTGACGGTTGTGCGACGCGAAGCCTTTCGACAACGCAGAGGTACACCAATGCCTACTCTCGAAGGTAACGCGCAACATCGGCTGTTGGGGGGCGATTTGGTACTCCCCTCGCGACTATCAACAGTTAAACTAGACGATCAACGGAAATTCCGGCATTTGAAAGGTGGCTTGCAGGGTTACCTCCCTGGCTCTACCATGACGGTATGGGTGACACGGAGCGACGGCAGCCGGAACGATTCGCTAATGGGCCGCGTGCTCGAAGCCACACCCTTGGAATCGATTGTCGAGCTAATCGACCCTCTGCCCAATGCCGATTCGGTGCAGGTACAAACCACACTGCTCAGGCAAGCATTCCAACCCGGCAATTCCCGCGTTACCTTACCCGACAACCTACCCCGTCGTACGGAAATAGCCGAATGGCTCCAGGCCCTGCCAGGCATCACCCTCGTACCGAACGAGGCAGACTGGCTCATCCGGCCTGTTGGTGACGGTCTGGCTCTTTGCAGAGCGGGTGATGGAGAACCCGTCGAGACAATTAGCCTGGCGCATTTAACTACATTACCGTCCCGCTTGCTGGCCCACGCACAGGCCGATTGGCTTCGCGATCTGACGATGTTCAATCAGGATATGCAAGTAGAGGCAAGCCTAACCCCAGCCCAACTCGATGCTGCCGCTGATCGGGTGCTGGCAACCTACACCGCCAAAGTACGCAACGGCCTACCCATACTGCGGACTGACCAACAGGCGGTTTTTACGCTTCGTAACACTGGCAAACGGCCTTACTACGTAACGCTGATCGATATTCAGCCCAATGCCGAACTGAGTATATCGTTACCTAATAGCCACTACCCCGTCGATTCGCTCTGGCTGCAGCCTGGCCAACGTCGCACTTATAATATCCTCGACATTATGCCACCGCTGGGTCTGGAGACGTTCAAAATTCTACTGTCTGCACAGCCACCAGATCTAGATACGCTACTACAATCGAGAGGAGGGAAGGTCACTAGTACCACACCGACACACCCACTTCTCATATTGCTGGGAAAACGCTTACAGAACACCCCTAATCAGACAATCGGTATAGATCAGGCGGGGTTATTGACATACCTATTCTGGATTGATAAACCAAACCCATAACCTGCTATGCATTGGTTGCTACGCACCCTGCTTATGACTGGCTGGCTGGCCAGCTTCGCACTAACTAATCTTCACGCTCAATTGACCCAACTCGCTGCTGACAAGCCAGAAGGGCTTAAACTTGTGCAGGAAGCACAAGAAGCATATCGGCGCAAAGACCTGGGGCAGGCAGTTAGTCTAGCCCAACGAGCGATTTCGTTTCTTGAATTCTGCCAAGAGAAGCATGTCTGGTGCATGGTACTGCAGATGTCTGTCAACGGAAAAGCCATGGCTGCGGAGACAGGTACCCAGCACCTATACCCATCAACCGTAGATCGATCGGAAGCCAGGTTTCTCTCTAAGCCTACTCATAGAAATGCTAAAGCACTAATTGATACCTATTTAAAGGCTAGTAAGCAGGCGAATAACAGCAGTAACCCTGTACTGGCTATGGGGTGGAAATCGACCTCTTTTTGTCTGTCCCATCACTATGATCCGGTTCGGGAGACCATGATTCAGAACGACCTGTTCAGCGGCATAGAGAAGCTGGCTAAACAAGTGCTTGCTCAGAAAGAAAAAGACCTTAGCCCGGAAGAAAAGGCCTTGAAAGAGCAAGAACGGCAGGCCGTTTATGTGCTGTTCAAGCAGATTGGCATCGAACAGAGCCGAACGACGATGTCAAAATCAGCGTCGGATGGGAAGCCGGTGGATTGGGAAGAGGGACAGAAAAAAGTAGTAAATCTCTACGGAGCCAATAGCCTGGAGGAAGCACTGACCCTGAAAGCTGCCAGCAATTTTTACCAGGCCAGCGGCAATACAAAAACGGCTGATGAGAAGCTACGAAAGGCGATTTCGATACTGAAACCGAAGCGATCTGAATACGCCCCCCAACTGCTGTCCTGCTACGTGGATATGGCCCTACTAAGTTTGCAAATGGGCCGATACGACTCCGTATCGACCGCAATCCGCGAGACATATCCTCTGCTGACAAGCCAGAACCGGCTTAACATGAGTATGTCTGTTTCGGGCCGACGAAAGGAATTGTATGCGCTTGCCAATACGGATATGCGTTCGCTGATTGCATTTGCGGCTTGCGTAAGCCCCCATAAAACCGACCCTCTTCTTCAGGAAATAGCCTACGATGCCATGCTGTATCTGAGCGGCTTACTCCTCGACGACAGCCGACAACTGCGCGCCACGCTGCACCATCAACTGGCCCAAGTAACCAACCCAAACTTGCCGAAGCTATATGCCAACTGGCTAACCCAACGCAAAGCGTTTCTGAATGCGCCCGCCACTGAACGCGAAAAAGCCGGTGAGGCAATCGCCACCGCCGAAGCCCGATTAGTTAAGGAATTGCGACCCGAAACCAACACACCCAATCGGGGCACCGACCTAACCTGGAAGCAGGTGCAGGCCAAGCTGCGCCCTACCGAAGCTGCGGTTTCGTTTGTACGCTTTATGACCATGCCAGCTAAAAACAATGCACGATTCCCGCTACGGCTGCCAACCTTCGATACCACGTCCCAGACAGGCGAGTGGCTCTATGCAGCGATGGTCGTCAGACCCGGTTATGCGTACCCAAGATTGGCAGTACTGGGTAGTGAACAGGCCCTGAAGCTGCTGCTAAAAAAAGCCAAAACACCGACCGAATTATACAGCAAAACACGCGGTCCAGGTTTCAAAAACAGCACATACGCCGACTCGCTCTACCGCTTCGTTTGGAAACCCATTGAAACTTGGATGGTCGGCGCTGACTCGATTTATGTGTCGACAGAAGGCCTTATCAGTCAGCTTGCGCTTGCGGCTCTACCGCTACCCACCACTACCCGCACCACGCCTGTCTATGAACGTTACCTAAGCAGCCGCCACTATCTGAACCATGTATTCGAGATGCGGCAGGTGGCGCAGGGTATCCGGCCACTCCGCCTAACTAACCAAACGACCATTACCCTACTTGGCGATATCGATTTCGAACACCCCACCGAATCCACTGACAACCCCACTACACCGACGTACCTGCAGGCCGCAATTGCCCAACGGGGATTAGTGCCGCTCAACCCCCTGCGAGCAACCGGGCCGGAGGTCAGCGCGATTGCCAGCCTGTTGCCAAACAATAGCCTATTACGCGAGCGGGACGCCACCGAGGTGCGGTTCAGGCAACTGATGGCCAAACCCCCAACACTGCTGCACATCGCCACCCACGGGATTTACCTGCCTTACCGGGCGGATGCCGATTCTGCCGAAGCTCTTATCTATAGCGACGATGCCCTGACACGCTCAGCGCTGGCTCTGTCGGGGGCCAATCAGCTATGGCACAGCAACAGTCCCGTAGGAGCCGCACATGACGGGCTATTGACTGCCTACGAAATCGCCGACCTTGACTTGAGCCAGACCCGACTCGCAGTGCTGAGCGCCTGCGAAACCGGTCTTGGGGATATTGGGTTGTTTGCCAGCAGTGAAGGGTTGTTAGGTCTACAACGTGGTTTCCGGCTGGCGGGTGTCGAGAAGATGATAGTGAGCCTATGGTCGGTTGATGATGAACGCACTCAACAGTTCATGAACACCTTTTACACGGCCCTTAAAGCGGGCAGCGAAGTCCGAACCGCCTTCCGCCAAGCCCAGGCAACCCTCCAGACAACCGACGACCCTGCCTACTGGGCCGCTTTCGTGTTGATTGAATGAATTATACATACTCAACTCATCAGCCAACCGACGATCAAAACTATCTAGATTGCCTGGCTTACCGATCGCCTTTATATCCTTAGCCCAAGCCTAACGCCAGCAGCAGTTTTGCGGGCCGATATTTATTCGATAAATCGCTACTATCCCCGAAATTAAGTGAGAACAACGGCATGTTTCCCGACTACCTGGGCAATATCGTCGTTGGAAAGGCTTTCGCACACTTTCAGAAATACAACTTCCGGCTGTCTTTTGGGCAACTGATCAACTACTTTCTATAGATTTTATCTGGTACTAGCCTGCGTTTCTTCGGCAGTCCAGCTAGCTTCAATAGTCAGGTCGTCTGTCCGGCCGAAATTGAGCCCAGAGTTAATAGGTAGATAAATATACCCGTCATATGCCAACTAAAAACCAGGTTACAGATCTTACATAAGTGCGTTATATATAAAAAATCCTGTTGTTTTATAGGCACCAAAAATTGGGCAGTCTCAGTTATCAACGCGTAAGCGACTTGAATTTTCGGGTTAGTTCAGTTAATGATTGTTCTACACCCATACGTTCGAGCGACGAAGCACCCACAAAACCCTGAACGTTCGTCCGATCAAGCACGATGCGAACATCATCGGGTGTGTTGATGGGACCACCGTGCGTCAACGTGAAAACATCGGGATTTACAGCCCTGCCTGCGTCAATGATCGCCTGCGTTCGCTCAACGGCTTCGTCCATGGAACAGCTTGCGTCTGTTACGCCGATTGATCCACCCACGGTAGTGCCTACGTGAGCAATGATCGCGTCAGCTCCGACTTCGGCCATCTGGCGGGCTTCGTGGGGCGTGGCGACATAGACGATGGAAAACAGGTCCATTTTACTCGCCAGACGAACCATCTCAACTTCCTTATCGAAGCCCATTCCGGTTTCTTCCAACACCTGCCGGAAATGCCCGTCGACAATGCAATGCGTAGGAAAATTATTGACGCCAGAAAAACCCATATCTTTCACTTTCAGCAGGTGATGCCACATACGTCGGCGTGGATCGGAGCCATGCACACCACAAATCACCGGAATTTCTTCGACAACGGGCAGCACTTCAAACTCACCGATTTCCATCGCTACGGCGTTGGCATCACCGTAAGCCATCAGACCTGCTGTGGAGCCATGCCCCGACATCCGAAATCGTCCGGAATTATAAATTATTATCAGATCAGCCCCTCCTTTCTCGATGAATTTGGCGCTGATGCCCGTTCCGGCACCGGCGGCAATAATAGCTTTCTGACTATCCAGCGTCGCTTGTAAACGCTCTCTAACTTCGGCTCTCGTGTAGGGATTCCCTTTTCCCGTCCATTGATTCGGCATGCGATATGTCTTGCTTTATTTTCGTTGTAGTATTTCCAGTAAACTCGCGACTAGTACCTCGGCAAACGCTGGGTCGTTAATGTGTGCGGGTGATTCAATCAGTTGAACTCGTTCGGAAAGATTGCTTTTTATTGTGTTAAAAAGTACTCTGTTTACTTCAGGATTATAAAAATCGTTTCCTGCCGTGTCAATCTGCGATACACCATGTAGTGGCAAAACCACCGTTACATCCGCTGTTGACCCATTCACTTTTTGGGCAAACAACTTTCCTAACTGTTCGTTTTCAGACGCATCGGTTCGCATGAGCGTAACGGTGGGTGTCCAATGATACAATTGTCGGTGCTGGTAGCGTACCGGAACCGTGTCGGGCTGGCTGAAATTAACCATATCCAGGCATCCGGGGGCTACTACCTGTGGCAGATTCATTCGGGTAGCCGCAGTTAATCGATCTGGCCCAGCACTGCAAACACCTCCACATAGTTCATCAGCCAGCTCAGTAGTCGTTACGTCCAGCACGGCATCGAAATGACCTTCTGCAATCAGGCTTTCCATAGCTCGACCGCCCAGGCCGTTGGCATGAAACGCAATCACTTCATAGCCCTGCTTTTCAAGCAGTTCTGTGCAATAACCAACACAGGTGGTTGTGTTACCAAACATGCTAATAGCGATTCGGCCCGCTGATTTTTGATACGTCGTCGATGCTACGTTAGCCATCGCGCAAATGGCCGCAGCAGCCTGTTCAATGAGTTGAGTCAGCATTCCATTCAGACCTGCTACATCCACCACCGACGCCATTAGCATTACGTCTTTTGTACCGACCTGCCGGGTTAAATCCTTGCCAGTCATTGTAGACAGGCAAAGTTTAGGAATCCCAAATGGAATAGTCTGCATGGCTGCGAGCGCTACGAATGTCCCTCCACCACCACCCATCCCAATAGCTCCCTTCACCCGCTCAGCTCGAACTAGCTTCGCTACGATGGTAGCCGCTCCGGTGCCCATAATCTCAATGGCTCGTCCACGATCACGACTCGTGCGGAGTCTATTCAGCGAATCATTTGCGGCTTCGGCAACGGTTTCCGCATCGTAATCGATTGGGAAATCGACTGTCGTTTCCATCATGCCCGTATTGATTGTCAGGACGGATTCGCCTTTTGCCAGAATACAGTTTCGCAGAAAAGCGAACGCTGGACCTTTGGTATCGAAACAACCAATAATGACGATGGATTTTTGCATACACTACCGAAAGAGGGATTTGTAGAAATCTAACCCTTCGCTGGCCAGTTCGTCGGGACTATTTGCCAACGGTCGCCAGATAGATGCCACCCTGGCGAGTTCTTCGGAAGGAGCGCCAAAGGTTTCGATGACGATGGCTCCGTCATAACCAATATCGCCCAGCGCTTCTTTGATTCCCGGCCAGTCAACATTACCAGTACCAGGCGTGCCACGGTCGCTTTCGTTGCCCTGTACATGACAAAGTAACTCTTTCCCGATAGTTCGAATAGTGGCTGGAATGCTTTTCTCCTCGATGTTATTGTGGAACGTATCGAGCGAGATTTTGAGGAATGGATGGTTCACTTCCCGCACCAGCGATAGCGCCTGCTCAGCCGTATTGACCATGTCGGTTTCAAAGCGATTGAGCGGTTCCAGGCCGATTACGACGCCACATTGTTCAGCTATTTCACTTGCCTCGTGTAGGTTTTCGATACACCAATTCCGTTCCTGCAGTTTGCGTTCGGCAGAAACTAGTCGCGTTTTTCCCACGGCGGAATAAACTGGTCCCGTAAAGATGGGGCTTCCCATCTCTTCAGCTATACGCAGGCAGTCTGTAATGTAAGAAAGGCCATTTTTGCGGTTAGCTGGATCGTCGCTGGATATATCTCGGTTTGGGCCGAATGCGCCACTGATGGTGATTTTTAGACCTGTTTCGCGAGCGAGTTTTTTGAGCTTTGGCCAGTCGATCAGGTCTTTATCTTCGATCGCCACTTCAATAATATCGTAGCCCATATCGGCCACTTTATAAAGTAGATCAAAGGAGTTTGTAGTAAACGGAGATACCCAGATGAACGTACTGGCGCCAAATTGAATCATGTTACTGGTGGATTATCATTGAGCATATTCTTTAACAAACATTTTTGTCATGCTGACGAAGCCGGGCCGCCGGAGCGGAAGCATAACAAAAAAGCTCATTTGTGGACTTATTTCCGAAGATTAATACGCCGGGATTGTAATACGTTCTCCTCCTTTCATCGCTGATTCGTGGGCGCAGATACCAGCGAGTGTGTAGTTAGCGGCCAATTCGGCATCTACAGCCGAGTTGCGACCCTCAATGATAGCAGCCATGAATTCCTGCACCAAATGCGGATGTGAGCCACCGTGACCAGCTCCCTGCAAAAACGATACGTGGTTAGGATCGTCGATTTTCTCGCGCTTTGTGAAGTGCTTGATCGGTTCGATGAGCAACTCGTCGGTGTCCGGTACGTTGATCCGTTTGGCATTTTCGCCACCATCGAAAATAACGTGTTCTTCGTCCTGCAACTGCTCCCACTCGAACGACATTTTGGTGCCATACACGTCGTAGCTTTCCCGATACTGTCGCACTACGTCGAATAGCGAGCGGGTGGCTTCGGCGATTACGTCAGAATTTTTGAGTGTGAACGTAGCGGTTTCTACGGCAAAAGGCGATCCGTAACGGCTGGCTAAATCGTCGCTCAGCCGCCCTGAACCGTGGCAGACGACGGTTTCAGCGGTTGTGTTGTTGATACGTAGTAGCGGGGAAATCGCGTGGGTACCGTTGAGCATTGGCGGGTAGCCTTTCCAGTATTCGCCCCAGCCTTCCATGCTCATATCCTGAATGTGAGAGCCCCGAACAAACTGAATACGGCCTAACTGACCGGTATCGGCTAGATTCAGACCGTAGAGAAATTCGCGGGTGTAGAGTGCCGTTTCCATCATCATGTACACCTTGCCGCTACGTCGTTTGGCTTCCACAATCGCCTGACAATCTTCCTTGGTCATTGCCATCGGGATGGTGCAGGCCGTGTGTTTATTGGCGTTGAGCGAAGCCAGCGTCATGCGGGCATGGTCGGGTACGGGCGTCACTACGTGGATAGCGTCGACATCAGCGCGACCGGGTATATCTTCAAAATGTTCAAAGCAAAGCTCTGGATCGAGATTGTATTTGGTTCTGAGTTCCTCTAGGGTTTTCGGATTGCGGGTGCAGATGCCCACTTTGTTGATATTGGGGTGTTGTAAGTAAATGGGAATGAACTCTTTGCCAAAGCCCATACCAACAATGACAACGGTAATTTTCTGATCACTCATGATACTTAGTTTGATTTACTGATTAAAATTTTTCTTCGACAGGATTTACAGGATGGACAGGATTTCTAGCTATAAAATTAATCCTGTCCATCCTGTAAATCCTGTCGAAAACAGTTACTTGCGGGCAGCCCACGCCACAGAATTCCGCAACAGCGTCTGGTAAACGGGCAAATTGTGCGACTCTGCATCGTGACCCAGCGCCAGACCGACGATACGTGCTTTGGGATGCTTCACGATGAACACCGATGGATAAACTGGGTCAGACGGCGTTAAGCTTGAACTGGCTAGTACTGTAATACCGGGTCCGGCGGAGTCAGGAATGTAATAATACCGCTCGTCTTTCAGGCTGAATTTTTGTTCGACACCCTTCGTAATTGGGTGATTTGTATCGGTCACCGTTACATCGAACGTGCCGTATTTATCGTGTTTGCGGGTGCCGCCACCGACGAGATTCAGGTTGTATTCCGGCCAGTCTTTCCAGTTGTACCACATGGCTGCGTGAGCAATCAACATGCCCTTACCCGCGTTGGCATGGTCCATAATCGCCTGACGTACCGCCGGATTCGTAATAGGGCGGTTGTTGCTTAAATACAATACGTCGGTCTGTGGTAAATAGGTCAACATGGAATCAGGGTCGCCTACGTAGTTGACGGTGGCAAAACCATCGCGGCTTAATGTTTGCCCGTCTACGTTGCGGTACCACATTCCGAAGTTATGCGACGTACCGCCACCCACCACCAGCACCCGGAGAGGTTTACCAGCTTTGGCAGTCGTGGATGAACTTGTTTTGCATTGCATAAGGGATAGGCTTACCCCCAGCAGCAGAAGAAAAGATAATAGTTTCATGGTGTTTGGTTTAAAGTCGAAGGTGTGTTTTGTCATGCTGAGGAACGAATCGGACCGCCGAAGCGGCATCTTTAAATCTCTTCACCTGAGAGTATAGAAGCTTAAGATGCTTCGTTCCTCAGCATGACAAAAACTACTCATTGTACTTACTTTATCAGTTTAAATTCTAATTAGCGACTGATTGTTGATTCACTTCCTTTTTCGACGCGCATAACGCCCCGCATGATGCTCCAGTGGCCGGGGAATGTACAGATAAATGGGTAATCGCCGGGTTTGGTTGGGGCCACAAATTCCAGCGTATACGATTCACCTGGATTGACTAAAATGCTGGAGGCTATCACTTCCGGTAATTGCGGAACGTAATGTTTCTCCACACTTTTTGGGTCCTGCGCCATTTTATCGGCAGCTTTTCCAACTTTCTCGGCGGCACCGGTTTTGCAGATGACGATGTTATGCTGCATGATATCCGGATTTTCGAGCGTCAGTACAACTGGTTGCCCGGCACGTACCGTAAATTGCTTGGTGTCGTATTTCATCTGCTCTTCTACTACCTTGATAGTCACCACCGTCGCCTTATCGGATATGGATTTTTTAGCAGGTGCTGGTTGAGACTCGCTGGTTGGATTACGTATCTCTAATGTAGAATTCTGCATATTTCCAATAAAATCGAAGGACGACGAAGTTTCGTAAGCACCGGCATACGTTCCCATCGAGTTTTCATTGGTAAAATCACGTTGTATCCGAATGCTACCTATCAGCGGTTTCGTAAACAGCGAAGGCGCTTTCCCTTTGGCGGCTTCCTGCCCGTTCACGAATAGCACCATTTCCCCGTTGTTCAATAGCCGACTTTCAAACTCGAAATTGTCAGGGAGTGCTTCTTTGGTGCTGGCCGAATACACCTGACCATCCTGCTTCACTACCATCGTCAGGCGATTATTTTTCACGTATAGACCGTATCCGCCATCTTTTCCACCCTGCCCGACAATGAAACCTTCCATCGCGCGAAAACCTTTGGCTGCTGACCCTTTTACGATAATTTCCTTACCCGTTACGTCTGGCGGCATGGTGATAACAGCCCGTCGTTGCAGAGCATACACTTCTTTATTAATGCCTGTCAGCAACCGACTGGCCAGTGAATTTTCTGCGGGTGGTGTAGCTTTAGCGGCTTCGGCCAGAAAACCGGTCCGGTGAACGGCAGCCGCGGCAAATAAGGCACGACCAAGCCATTCGTCAGAATCGTTTTCAGGACGTAGCGAGGCCCGGTAGAGCGCAGCTCCAATAGCATCAGATGCAGGCATTTGCACCATCGCCAAGGTAGCAGCCATTCGAACGTTCAGATTTGGATCGTCCAGTAAACCCACTTTTTGTAATACGTCCAGCGTCTGGCTTGTAGCAGGAAGCACTTCAATGGCGGCTTTACGTACGCCGGCGGCTTTATGCGTCAGCGCTTTGGAAGCCGCCTGAATGGCTTCGGAATTGGAGCCAGTAAGCGCACCCAAACCGTGTAGCGTCCATAAGGCGTGAACGGCGGGGCTATTCAGGCCAATTTCGTCTACCTCAGGATTCGCGATGATTTTGTAAAGTTCAGGAATCACGGCCGTGTTTTTCGATTCAACAATCAGTCGCTGGGCATTCATACGCCAGAACATATTGTCGCTTTTGAGCGCGGCAATCAGACCTGTTGGTTCATTTTTCGACAACGTAATGGGCTGATATGGTTTCGCCTTTTTGTAAACGATGCGGTAAATACGGCCAAAATTGATATCGCGTAGTGGACTATTGAAAGCATTCCCCTGCCCACGCGGCTGATCTTTGAACGGTAACACCATTTCTGACGGGGCCTGCCGCTCCACAAATACGTTGTGCTGGATGATGAAGTTATACCAGTCAGCCACCCAGAGGGCACCATCGGGGCCAACTTCGGCCTGCACAGGGCCAACCCACTCATCAGTACTGGCGAGCATATTCCAGCCGTCTTGCTCGGCAAAACCAGCTCCTTTTGGTTCAATAATGGCATTATGAATCAGTCGAACGGTTGGCTCACAGACAAACGCCACCCGATTCCAGTACGATTTGGGGAAATTCCGGGCGGTATAAAAATGGTGTCCCGCTGCCGACGTAAAGCCGCCCACTACGTCCACCTGGCGTAGATTCGGGGTCATGGTGTGCGAATCGTAATGGCCGTCGATTTTTTGGACTGCCTGTAACGTAGCACCCGGCAGGTTACGCTGCATGTAGCGGGCGGGCATTGAATAAAACGCGCTGTGGGTGTTGTTGGCGGTAGAAATGAATACGTTATTATCCTCCGTAAAACCCAAACCCCACGTATTGTTGCTTGTGTTTGCCAGGAAATCGAATCCGGTTCCGTCGGGATTTACGTTATAAACGCCGGTTCTGAAATTGAGCGATAGACCGTCTTTGGTGGTGCCAGTGTAGCCGGAGCCAACCACCCCCCAAATCTTGTTGTTGAAGCCGTATTGCAGGTTCGATGGACCGAAGTGCGTATCGTTTTTGTCCCAGCCAGACATAATATTTTCCCGAACGTCGGCTTTATCGTCGCCATTGGTGTCTTTTAGGAAAACGAAGTGCGGAGCCATCGATACCACTACGCCACCGTTGGCAAACACCATGCTCGTTGGGATGTTCAGCTTGTCGGCGAAGATGGTAAACTTATCGGCTTTTCCGTCGCCGTTGGTGTCTTCGCAAATTTTGATGCGGTCGTTGGCAGCTCCATCGGTTTCCAGAAAGGTATTCGGATAATCGACTGATTCCACAATCCAGAGCCGCCCCCGTTCATCCCACGACATGGCAATTGGATTCGTAATATCCGGTTCGGCGGCAAATAACTGAATATCGAAATCAGTCGGTACCTGCATGAGTTTTTTCGACTCTTCGGGTTTTAACGCCACCTGCATCGCCGGAACCCGATGCCGCTTGGTGTAATCGTCAATAGCAATATTGGCCGACTCGTAAATGTCTACGTTCGGAATTCCCAGTTTCGCAATCTGCTTAGTTACGGGTTCGCCAATGGCCCACAACACCCCCCGATTGACCAGTTCGCGGAAACCGGGATTTGTCCATGTGCTATCGTTATGACCGTAGGCGGTGTAAAAGACACGGCCTTTGCCCTGCTTTCGTACCCACGTATAAGGTTCCTGTCGGTCGCCATCCTGACGAGTCGTCAGAACGGTCATGTCGGGGTTGAGCCGCTGGTGAGTGTACGTTTCATCCCAGGACGTCGTAAAAGGAGCTAACCCCTGCATAACGGGGTGATTCTTCGCGACGATATTCTCCGTAATCGGACCCGATTTATGCGACTTGAACTGTCCACCAATCGTGTTGATATACCAATCCGAGTTTTTGAAACAGCCTGACGCCGAATGCAGTGGAATTAAGCCTTTTCCACCTTCCACAAACTCCTTCAGAGCGGCTTCCTGAGCAGGTGGAAGCGTGTCGTGATTGGCGTAGATAATCAGGCCATCATATTTCGCCAGATTTTCAGGATTGAGGTCGTTGAGGTTGACGGTGTAGGTCAGGTTCACGCCTTTTTTAAAGAGCGAAATAGCGAGCCAGGGAGCATATTTTCCTGAATCGTGGTGCTTACTTCGGTTGCCTAGAAACAGCACTTCACCCCGGCGAGCGGTTACGTCGGTAGTACGATTCTGTCCCGAATTTGTTCCCGTTTGGGCAGTTCTCGTGCAGCCCTGATATAACCCGAGGGCTATCAGGAGAGTAAGAAATGGTATTTTCATGGAGTAAGAGTTGGGCGATTAGTGCGGGGGGGCGAGCCAGACTTGCTGAGTGAAAGCGCCATTAACGGCGGCATCCCAGACTTCAACCCGGACCCACGTTCGGTTTTTAAGATTTGTGTCGAATCGGTACGCTTTTTTGCCGTAGGGCAATGTATTGGTCAAGTCGATACGTTCGCGGTAGACCTGTTTGCCGTCGCCGGATACAATTTCGGCGAACGTGAGCGGGAAGGTCCAGTTTACATCCAGATTGATAGTTGCTTTTCCGTCGGCAGCCAACGTAGCCGTTTGGCCTGATCCTTTGCCATTTACCGTGAAAGCTGGCAGCAAGATTTCGCCGGTTGTTACGAAAAACTTACCTTGTTTCATGACGTCCAGAACCGGCTGCCAACCCGAATTGTAATCAGGCAACTTGTCCATTTGCATGTAGTTGACATTCAGGTGGGCATAAGTTTCGTTTTCCGGTTCCATCGTGAAAATGTCGGTCTCTGCAATGGCGTGTTTTTTATATCCCCAGTTCGAGTAGTCATCCAGCAAATCCAGTACACGACGACTTAGTTTGGGTTCTGATAAATCGGCAGGGATATTTTTCCAGGCCGCTCCGAAAAAATGGTCCGACTTAAAAAAATCTTCTTCCTTGTATTTATCGGGATACCCCGTAGAGCCTTTGGTACGGGCGTGAGCTACCCATGCCAGACCGTTTTCGGCTTCTAAGAGCTTGAGCATATCGTTCTTGTCCGCAATCCGATAGACTTTGCCGTAGCCTGGTTCATTCGTCACGAACGGCATTTCGGGTTTGCGCGACATAATCCAGTACACATCTTTCGGAAAGAAAGACAGCCAGTGCCCTCCGAAGAAATTATTGGGCTCTTCGCCGGGTAGTAACAGAAAGTCATTGCCCGATAGTCGTTTGCATTGCTCGTGTAGCGCCTTTAGCTCCCGAAGACGCAAGCTATCAGGACCTTTTGGATGACCAGGGCCATGAAATTCAGCTAGGTGAACAATATTGACGCCGTGATCTTTGAACACCTTTACGAAGTTTGGATTCTCCGGTATAGGCTTCCCCGCCAGCACCACTTTCATCGTGAATTCATTGTGAAAGTGGCTCGACATCGTTTTGTAGCCTGGCACCGCTGGATACTTGTCATTGTGCGTGAATCGCTTCACTTCGGCCAGCGTTTCGGCAGGCTTTTCGGTACTGAGCAGGCAGAAAAAGTTGAGCCGTTGTTGGGTGCCTGGAGGAGCGTTGACCCAGGGAACCCAGCGCTTGTCGCCCATCAAATCCTGTCGGATACCAATGCCAAACTCAGGAACGAGACTTCGGTAGCCTGTTCCATACCACGTAAAATCGAGATTGAACGCTTCGTCTAACGGATAAAAATATTGGTGCGGAGCCGGGAAAACAGCCAATGTTCCGTTTGGTCCAGTGCCCATAATCGTCCGGTATTTTACCGCCTGTGCCTTATTGGGAGCCGTTGGATTGAGCGGAGACTCCTGCATCTTGTTGTCCGTATCCGACCAGGCTAACGTAGTCCAGTTCGGCTTTTTGCTTACCAAGCCTGCATCGTAGAGAATGGCCGTTGAATCAACCTGCGTCGACATGACAGCCGCTACATTGAAAAGCGAACTTCCCTGATACACCGTAATTTCGATGGCTCCCCGAAAACGATCTGCTTCCGTATCGCCGATCCGCAACACGGTTCGCGTACCAACGGTGCTGACACTGGCCGACCGTTTGGTCAGTTGAACCGCGTAGGATTTGCTGGGAAGTCGGTTCGTTTTATCGAAAAAAATGTTCCAGCCGTTTTGCGACACTAAATCCCGTTTACCGATGGTCAGGACAAAGGCCGGGTTCATGTCACTTGCAATTTCACTGAACTTTCCACCTTTCGAGAGTTGGATGTGACTGAACAATGGTTTATCCGGAGCCAGACTAACAATCAGTTTCCCCATTTCCTTACCCGCAGCTGGCCAGGTCAATATGACATCGCTACCCTGCTGCGAGACAGTAGTGGGGCTTTTGGTGTATTTCGACAAATCAACCTTTACCTGAGCGCGGGCGGTTATCGACCCAAGAAAAGTAAGCAGGAAAAGGAGTTTTCTCATTGAGCAGAATCTCATTGTACGTGTTCTATATAGGTTATTAATCATGGTTGACATACTAAGCACAAAGGTCACCGCTTTTGCAAGCTGACGATTCACTCGTCCGGTGATCCTCTGCGGCTTAGTCATCAATCACCAACCTACAAATTAATTTTCTGTACAGGCGTATAGATCATATCTTCAACGCCTGCAATTTTCAACCCGATACGGGCAAAAACGTAAGCCTGTGAAGGCACCAGAGCCGGTAAATCGCCTGTCGTCAGACTTACATTAGCTAAGTCCTTAATGTCAGCTCCGGCTAAATCGGCTTTATTCAGGCTATTACCCGCATCCACAAACTGTGTTTTGTTCACATATAAAGAGACCCGCTCGACAGCCTTACCGTTAGTAGCATCTGTAATTACTTTTTCCAGCGAAACACTACCCGATATTTTCCGCCCACTGAGCGCCATTTTGGCGTTACGAAGCATATAATAAGGCATCACTTCGATGTCTAACGTCTGACTCCCCTGGACTGTGATATTCAGGCTGTCGGGCGTATTAGAAGCTGTTCGTTTCCAGAGAAAAGGACCCTGCCCGTTGGGAACAATCAGTTTGTATTCTCCATCAAACAGCAGCGACGAAAAGGACCCATCCTGCTTAATCGGAATCCGGATGGAACTGCGGTTGTTATAGGCTTTCTGCCAGAGTTCCAGAAAAACCGGAAAATCGGAGTTGTTGCCCACGGCTACGTTCGCACTCTGCATGAGAAGCGGTTCACCTTTATACACAAGCCGCCCTTCGAAGGTAGATTTGGGGGGCTCGAAATTATCTAGTTCACACCCGGTTAGGCCGAGGATAAACAGGAGAAGTGCTAGGTATGTCTTCATATTTTTAAGGAGTGAAATCGCACTGCTTACTGGTTAGGATTTCTGAGAATCAGTGGGTTGTTGTTGATAATCGCATCGGTGATGCGCGAATAGTAGTTGCCCAGCCGGAAAATATGGCTTTGCGTTACCCGACCCGACAGCACTTTCCGGAAAACCCATTTATTATGATTGGCTCCCCCTGGATCGTAGATTTTGTAAGGCCACAGACTATATACCCGAGTACTCGGTTCAGTGGCTTTACCGGGTTGGGTGGTCAGATCGGAGTTACTGCCATCCCATACGATATGGGCAATACGCCACCGCTTCAGATCCCATAATTCATGATTTTCGTAAGCCAGTTCCACCTTGCGCTCATGCACGATCCGGTCGAACGTGATTTCTGAGGGAGTTAACGCTTTTGTTAGTCCTGCCCGGTCGCGTACTTGCTTCATATACCCGGCAGCTATCGCCGTTTGGCCCAGTTCGAAAGCAGCTTCAGCGGCATTAAGCAGCACCTCGGCGTAGCGATAGCGTACATTCCAGACTTCGCTCATCGTACCAATCTGCCCTGAACCGGTTACGGGGTCGTTGTATTTCCGCATGTAAAATCCTCCCTGTGCCGAACCGTCATACCCTTCAATTGGCCCTGATAAACCTACTACCTGCACCGATGCTCCGTTGACCGTTTTGAGTTGTCCCAACTGATCGCCCGACAGGATGCTGCCGTTGCCTAAAATCAGTCCGGCAAAGATGTCGATTGAGCGGTTTTTGAACAGATTACCCGGTACCAACACCGTCCCCTGTAACCGCGCATCGCGTCCGGCAAAGAGATCTTCGGGTTTATCGTAATAGATATAGTCAGTAGCCGCACCTTTATTTATTTCCAGGGGCGCGAACGTATTATCTAACTTCTCGAACGATTGCACAAGGTTGAGAGAAGGGTTCAGACGGCCACCGCGCTCGCCTTCTTCAGTAACAGCACGAGGCTGATTATCCAATGCAAACGAATGAACCTTACCACTTTGCAGTTTGTAATCCTCCACAAAAATCACTTCTGGATTGTTCGCCTTATCCAGGAAAATGTTGGCGAAATTGGTCGAGAGATCAGGTGCTTTCTGGTAAAGTGAATATTGCCCGGAGTTAATCAATTCCTGAGCCGCTTCCAGCGCCGTCTGAAAATACGCATTTGCCTTTGCTACCGGAATACCGACTTCGCCATTGGGTAGCGAAACTGTTGGCGTATTGACACCATATTTAGCGATGGAACCCGCGTAGAGCGCAGCCCGAGCTTTAGAAGCTACCGCCAGTCCGTAGGTAGCGCGTGATTTCTCGTTGGGCGTTTTAGGCAGAATTGCCTTGACGGCCTCAAACTCGCTGATAACATAGTCGTAAATCTCCGACTCTTTAGCGCGGGGTTTGCGTAGGTAAGCGGCATTACCACTATAATCGTATGTAAGCGATTCGGTAATAAGCGGCACTCCACCCATACGTTTGACCAACTCAAAATAAGCGTTCGCTCGCAGATACCGGCCTTCAGCGGCAAACCGAGCCTTATCGGCTGCCGTTAATTTGGTGGCGGCATTAACCCGTTCGATGAACAGGTTGATTTCGCGGATGTAGCCATAATCCCAGAAACTCCAGTCGTCATAGCTGTACTCGCGGTTCTGATGCCGTGGGTAATCGCCCGATGAGAAGGCTTCGTCAAAAGCCGCATAAATACTTATGGGGTTACTGGCCGGTTCCTGTAGATCAGGAATGCGGTTATAGAGTTCCGTTGCTGCCGACAATACAAGCCGGGGATCACTGTAAACCTCATCGACCAGGAGAATATTGGTCGATTTGATATTCAGAAATTCGGAGTCATCCTTGCAGCCGGTCGTCAGCGAAAAGAGCGCGACAAGCGAGAAAATGTATTTTTTCATGACGGTGGCAGTTTAGAAGCTCAGGTTTAGGCCAAAATTGAGGAGTTTGGTTTGCGGGTATTGCAACCCGTTTTCATCCTGTACTTCGGGGTCGATGCCATAGGGCCGAGTATTATCTATGGAGAACAGATTGTAGGTGTTTACAAACACGCGCGCTTTCTGAATCTTAATTTTTTGGGTCAGCAGCGTAGGCAGCGTATAGCCCAATTCCATCGTCCGGTTGCGGAGGTAGGTAATGTTGAGCAGCCACCAACTCGAATTTTTGTTGATGTTGCTATGCCCTGTATCGTTGTACCGGAGCGGAATTTCGGTACCCGCAATCCACGGACTATCGGGATTGAATGGGTCGGCCCGGCGCCAGCGATTATCGAATAACAAGTGTGGCACGTTACCGGTGTTCTGATAAGCGTTACGTTGCTCGTTGGTTCGGTTGATCGCCATCATCGTACCCCCTGAGAAGTCCATGGCAAAATCAAAGCCTTTGTATTGCACCGTAAGATTCAGACCGCCCGACAGAATCGGCGTATTGTTGATGCCGTAGCCAATGGGTCGTTCGTCGCGGCTGTTAATAACGCCATCGTTATTCTGATCACGGAAAATCAAATCGCCGGGAATCATCGTCCGGTTGCCCTGCCCGTCGTTATTGATCGCGTAGTTATTGATATCGTCCTGCGACTGGAATTGACCGACAACTTCGTATCCCCAGAAAATATTGCTCCAGCGATTCGTCAGCGATTCACGGTACTCAAGCAGCGAGTTTCCGAAAAGTGGATTGTAGGGCGTGAGATACCGGCTACGAGCATACGACAGGTTTGCGCCAATCGTAAACCGGATGCCCCGGACATTACCGTTATACGTCAGCGAACCTTCTCCACCAACTACGGCATCGCTCTCCAGGTTTTCCTGTGGTAGTGCATACCCTAATTCACTAGGAACAAATACGTCGCTTTTCACGGCGGGTAAACCATCGCGAACACGGCGGAAATAATCGAGCGTACCGGTGAATTTGTTATTTAGTAACGAGAAATCGAGTCCAATGTCGGTCACTTTGGCGGTCAGCCACGAAATACGGTCGAAGGCAATACCCCGGTCACGGGCGGCTACGGTCGTTGTTCCCGACATGATACCGACACCCGTGTTGTAGTTATAGCCGGGGTTATAGGCATAGGGATCGAGGTCAGCGTTGTTTGGCCGAACGTTGTCATCCCCTAATTGTCCATACGAAACTCTCAGTTTGAGGTCGCTCAGAAAGGCTCCGTTGTTGGTCCACGACTTAAAGAAAGGTTCCTCCGTGACACGCCACGCAGCCGACACTGACGGGAACGTACCCCATCGTTTAGTCGGCGAAAATTTCCACGACGCATCGCGCCGAGCAGCTACTTCCAGAAAGTATTTATCCGCATAGCCATAATTAACCCGACCGATATAACCCACCCGAGCCTGCGTAGCATCGAAGTCGGCATAGGCAACAATATCGGCAAACTGCATGACCGGCAACGTATTGGTTTTCGGGACAGTACGGGCCTCTACATTCCGTTCGCGCTTCTGGAGCCGCTCGGTCAGTGCGATGGCGTTGATGGAGTGTTTTCCAAACGTATTCGCATAAACAAGCTGTATCTGGCCGATGCTTTCGTCAATTTTATTCACGACCCGCTGTCGGTATGGATTCTGACTACCGCCCGTCCGATTGTATTGCTGGGTCGTAGGGTTGTAGGTATACGTATCATAGGTGTATTCGAACACTTCACGTTGCGAATCCCGGAACATGTATGAATACAACCCTTTCAGTGTCAGACCTTTGATAGGTGTTATGTATTCGCCGGTAAATTGAGGGGTGACCGATGTATAGACTTCTTTGAGGAAACCCGATCGGGTATAGTTCAGATAGCCCCAGTTCGAAGCCGGGTTACTGATCGTGTTGATATAATCAGGATTGTCGTTGGCGTAAGGCCGTTCGGTAGGCCGGTTTCGGAGGATAGCAAACTTGGGGGCTACGTAGTCATCACCACCTGGCACACCCGGATTTTCGCGGGTTTCCTGCCGCCCGGCGATAGTTAATCCCACTTTGATTTTGTCCGTAATGCGGGCGTCAATATTCGACTGGATATTTGTCCGGTTAAAGAAGAACTCGCGACCCATCACTGAATTCTGGTCTAGTCGGGTAGCTGAGATGTAATAGTTAATACGGTCTGAACCGCCACTTGCGCTCAGATTGATGTTCGATTGTGGAGAGTTGGGTTGAATAATGAAATTATACCAGTCGAAATTCTGGTAACCGTATTCTGTGCCTATTTTATACTTATCTAATTCGGACTGCGTGATAGCGGTAGTGCCATTGCGGTTTACCTCTGCCTCCGCTTTACCCAGGTTCCATTCGTAAGCGTTCACGACAGTTGGAAAGCGCGTCCAGTTCTGAAAACCGTAGTAAGCATCCAGATTGATTGTACTTCGCTGGCCAACTGTTCCGCGTTTGGTCGTTACGATAATAACGCCGTTGGCAGCACGAGACCCATAGATCGAGGCCGAAGCATCTTTCAATACCGTAATGGTTTCAACGTCGTTGGGTGAGAGATTATCGAACTGGGTTTTGTCCTTCGGCACACCGTCGATGATAAACAGTGGGTTACCACCCATGTTCCGAATCTGGATGTTGGCCGCTGCGCCGGGTCGTCCGTCGGGTTGTCGGAACTGTACGCCCGGAATTTTACCGGCCAGTGTTCCTGTTACGGTCGAAGCGTGAACACGACCCACATCGCGGGATGTTACGGCTGAAATAGCCCCGGTTATGGATTCTTTTTTCTGCGTACCATAACCCACCACTACCACTTCCTGCAAGCCTTTGGAATCTGGATCGATAGTGATGTCGATGGTTGTTTGATTTCCGATCAGTACCTCTTTGGTCAGGTACCCGATAAACGAAACGACTAATGTGTTGCTTGTCTGCTCGGTCGGCACAGGGAGCGTGTACATCCCGTCGGCGTTGGCCGAAGTACCTGTTGATGTGCCTTTCAACACAACGGTAGCCCCCGGTAGTGGCCCTCCATTTTCACCGAGGACTTTCCCTGAAAGTGTGCGTTGCTGGGCCTGGGTTTGCCTTCCAAGTAGAAGAAGTAGCAGCAAGCCAATCAACCAGATTGGCCTCAATCTGTAGTTGTTCTTCATAGAAATAAGTTTGGTTATAGGATTTAGGAGAATTAGCTCTGCTTTTAAAAGCGTGGCATAATTCAAAGGAATGATTTTGCAATTTTAAGAAGTTACCTACTATACAATCTTGACTTTTGATCAAAAAAGCAGGACAATTGTGCAATTTTTACCTATTTATATCCACTTCTGAATAATTGTGCGATTGCAAAAACATATGACTGTTTTGGACTAATGCAACATATAAGCTATTTTTTGCTACATATTAAGAATCATATTGTATTGATTTCTAGCTTGTTATTATTTACTACTACGACAAGTGAAGCTCAAAACTTTTATTTTAATGCGCTCACGTCCAAACATGGCCTGTCGCACAATAGTGTTTTTAGCATTACGCAGGACCACAAGGGCTTTATTTGGTTCGGAACGCGGGCAGGTGTCAGCCGCTACGATAGCCAGCGAATCAAACATTACCCGTTGAATGATACCGATCCCAACGCTGAAGCGGCACGGGTTAATGTCGTTTACACAGTTGGGCAGGAACTCTGGGTAGGTACGGCTGCGGGCCTGTTTCGCTACCTGTTCGACAAGGATGAATTCGTGCCTGTGTCACTTGGAAAAAGCTCGGTAAACGTAACGGTCATCCGCCGAGTGTCGACTGGTGATTTGTGGATTGGTAGTCCAGATGGCATATATATTTTGTCGGCGCGAGAACAGGTCCGGCAAATGCTGGCCGGAAAACTTGTCCATGATATCTATGAATTTCGAAAGGGCTCTTTTCTGATTTTGCAGAACAATACACCCAGCATCGTCAACTCAGCTGGAGAAACGATCGTTACACTCACTATTGAGGGAGAAAATCACCGAAAATCTCATACACTTCGCAATCACAAACTATTCAGAGATCGGCGGGGAGCTATTTGGCTAAGTACGGAAAACGATCTGCTTCAATTAGATGAGACAACAATGTCTTTCAAGCCGTTAGAGTGGTTTGCGCGACTCGTAAGCGGACAAGTGCGGATTATACGTACCGTTGTCGAAGATTTGGCCGGTAACGTCTGGATTGGTGGTGAAGCGGGAATTATTATGGTTGACAGCCAACGTCGGACCACTCGTAGCTATGATAAATCGTTCACAGCCTCGCCCTACGGTCTGACTGACCGGGCGGTTTATTCGAGCTACGTTAGCCGGGATGGAGTAGTTTGGCTGGGTACGTATTTTGGTGGCGTTAATTACACAAAACCCGTTGGTATTTCATTTGGGCATCTTTTCCCGGCTACCGAAGGGCAAACCATTGCAGGAAAAGCCATTAGCCAACTTGCCATTGACGCTCAGGACCGGCTGTGGGTTGGTACCGAAGATGGTGGCATCAGCATTCAGGACCGGGCTACAGGGCGTTATACGTACCACAATCGGTTGAATGGCCTGAGCGATAATAACGTTCATGCCATTCTGATTGATAAGTCGGGGATTGCCTGGGTTGGTACGTTTTTGGGAGGGTTAAACCGAATCGATCCGAAAACAGGGAAAAAGAGGGCTTTTCTGCATAATCCAGACGATCCGACCTCACTCACAAGTAATTACATCAGCTCACTTTACCGAAACCAGAACGGTCAACTCTGGATAGGTACAACCCGTGGACTGAATATTCTGGATGAGAAAACGGGGACTTTTCAACTCTTCAAACCTCAGGAACTGGGCCCCCGATTTGTGATGGACATGCTGGGCGATACGTCGGGACGAATCTGGATTGCTACGTCGAACTCAGGTGTGTACCTGTACGATTCTAAACGCGACAAGTTGACTCATTATGATGCCAGTAATACCCCCGCTTTACGGAGCAATCAGATCATGAGCATTTATGAAGATTCGGATCATAATGTCTGGTTCAGCAGTCTGAATGGCGGTGTATGTCAATGGAATTATCGGCAAAAAAAGTTTATCCAACATCCCGTACAAACGTATCTGGCTAACCAGACAGTTTATGAAACGCTGGAAGATACCAATGGAACGTATTGGTTTTCAACCAATAACGGTCTTCTTTCTTTTAATCCGAAACAAAACACGCACCGAGTATTCGACGGAAGTAATGGACTGGAAGCTACTCAATTCAATTTTAAATCGGCACTGAAAGATCGAGACGGCAATCTGTATTTCGGAAGCGTCGACGGACTTTGTTATTTTAATCCCGACAGCATTGCCAAACGGGTTTTTGATCCGCCCGTTTACTTTACCGACCTCAAACTCTTCAATAAGGAAGTTAAGGCCGACGGCGAACTCATGCTAACCAAACGGCTTGATGAAACCAAAGAACTGATTTTCAAATACGCGCAAAATGTCATCACGTTCGATTTTGTGGCCATCAACTACTTTTCGAAACAGACCAATTATTATACGTATTATCTCGAAGGATTTGAAAAAACCTGGGGACCCAAAACCACTGTTAACTCGCAGACATACACGAATTTATCGCCCGGAAGGTACACGTTCCACGTTCGGTCCTATCAATCAAACGGCGATTTGTCGCCAACTGAGCGTACGCTTCAGATTGTGGTGAAACCGCCTTTCTGGCGAACCGACTACGCTTATCTTCTCTATGCATTGCTTGGCATTGGTTTGCTGATCTTGTATCGACGGGTCATCACGTATCTGAACCGCCAGAAAATGGCCGTGCAGATGGAACGGGTAGAACGGGAAAAAAGCAGAGAGCTAAATCAGCAGAAACTGAATTTCTTTACATTTCTTTCCAATGAATTTAAAACGCCCATCACCCTGATCATTGCCGAGATTGACGAATTGATTCAAAACAATCAGGCCTGGCGCGCTGATTCTGCCACGAACTATGGAATTATCAAGAAAAACGCCCGGCGGTTGCAGGCATTAATTGATCAGATCACCGAACTCCGAAAAACAGGTCACAAAATTCAGAAAATTCACCTCGCCGATGCAGATATCATTGCCTTCATAAAAGATACGCTAAAGGGATTTGACCCGCTGCTTCGAGACCGCCAGATTCAGAAGCGGCTTACGTTTTCGCCCCCTTATCTGATGGCATCGTTTGACTCCGGAAAGCTGGAAATGATTATTGGTAATGTCTTCTTTTACCTGGTCGACCAGTTAGCGGAAGGCGACATACTGAACTTCGATGTTGAGGTAGTAAATACGACGGACAATGGACCGACTGAGTTGCGGCTTACCTTCACGTTCGACAGCCAGCCGGAGCTCATGAAGAGTATCGAAACGAGCTATCAGTATGCCGGGAATCCTGAGGAAATTTTTGGGCAGGATAATTCGCTGAGTATTGGTATACTACTGGCGTTCAGTTTGTTGAAATTATTGTCGGGTCGGATCGCTTTTTCGGAGCCGAACAGTCGTTCTCAGCTTTCGCTTCAACTACCCATTCAAAAAACGCCCGTTAGTAGGAATACCCTGGCAACCAAACTACCCAGCTCAATAAACCAGCATATTGTTGATACGCCAGACAATTTGTCGTCGAACAGGGAGTTGACTGGTAATTCGGCAGATGAATCCGTAGTAAACGACAAACCTAATCTGCTGATTATCGAACGGTCTAAAGAGCTGGCTCAGTTTCTGAAACGCCATTACGGAGAAACCTATCGCATTAGCATGGCCAACACATTTGGCGAAGCCTTGAAGAAAGCCGAAACGATGCTACCCGAAATTATTCTGTGCGACAGCGATATACACGACAAAGAACACAGAAGCATCTGTCTGGTTTTGAAAAGCAACCCTCAGACTCAGCACATCCCGGTTATTTTATTACTTGATAATGAAGATGATAAAACCATTATCGACGGCCTGAACAATGGTGCTGATGGGTACATCAGTAAGCCGTTCAGTCTGAAAGAACTGGATTTGATACTGAGTAACCAACTGAAAACGGTATCGCTACTAAAAACTAAATTAACGGGCAATCTGACGGGTTCATTACGTAGTGCTTTGCCTCAGCGTAATAAAGATCAGGAGTTTGTGCTCCGGTTTGCTGCATTGGTTAATCAGCACTATAAAAATAAAGATGTAACGGCCGATGTGCTGGCGAAGCAAATGAATTGTAGTCGGTCGCAGCTTCATACGAAACTAAAAACGCTAACCGGCCTGAGTACGAAAGAATACCTAAACGATTACCGCCTAATGCTCGCCCGACAGTTGCTTGAAGGCGGTACAAGCGTGACCGAAGTTGCGTTTGAGGTTGGCTTTAACGACCCTAATTATTTCGGCCGGGCCTTCAAAAATAAGTTCGGAGTTACGCCAAGTAAAATTGACTAATAGGTGTACTGGCAAAGCCGTTACTTTACACGAGAAGATTGGGGCTGGTCCATAAAAGGCATTACTACCTTTTATGGACCAGCCTATATTAGTAGACGTTCGCTTACAGGTTCCGCGCTTTCAATTGCGCGACAGCATGATTGGCTGCGCGAGCCGTCAGTGCCATATACGTCAATGACGGGTTTACGTTAGACGATGACGTCATACCAGAACCGTCTGTTACGAACACGTTTTTGCAGGCATGCACCTGATTAAATTTATTGAGCACCGACGTTTTGGGATCTTTCCCCATGCGCGCGGTTCCCATTTCGTGAATACCTAGGCCCATATGTGCTACCGGATTATCGTAGGGCGTCACATTTTTAAACCCGGCGGCTTCGAGCATTTCGGCGGCATCGTTCATAATGTCTTTCCGCATAGCTAGTTCATTCTCACCGAAATCAGCGTCGAATACAAGCTGTGGCAGTCCCCATTTATCAGTTTCTGTCTCACTGGGATAGAAGCGATTATTGGGATTAGACAGGACTTCGCCGAAACCCGTAAGACTAAACTTCCAGGGACCGGGCTGCGTCATACTTTTCTTGAAATCAGCGCCAAAACCCGTTTCCGTTGCCCCCCGCGACCAGTCGGTCCGGCTTGCGCCACCCTGATAGCCAAAACCCCGTAGGTAACTACGCTTGTCGGCTCCCCAGTTGCGGAAACGCGGAATGTATAGACTGCCCGGCCGAGCCCCAAAATAATAATCGTTCTCAAATCCGTCTACATCCGCTCGAGCGCCGATAGCCAGATGGTGATCCATCAAATTCCGGCCTAACTGATCGCTGTCGTTACCAAGTCCGTTTGGAAAACGGGCCGACTTAGAATTCATCAAAATAGAGGTAGAGCCGATGGTGCCCGCATTGAGGAAAATGACTTTAGCGTAAAACTCCCGCACTTCCATCGTATTCTGGTCAATGACGCGTACTCCCTTGGCTTTCTGTGACTTTTCGTCCAGGATAATTTCTTTTACGATCGCGTTATGCACCATCGTCAGCCGGTTCGTATTCCGGGCTGCCGGAAGCGTAGCGGCCAGTGAGCTAAAATACCCACCATACGGGCAACCTCGTGAGCATCGATTTCGGAACTGGCAATCCGTCCGACCTACGGCCAGATGCTGGGGTTGAGCTTTGGTCAGGTGGGCAACGCGGCCAATCGTAATCGGGCGATTCAATTTTTGCGCTACGGATTTCTTCAGGTGGACCTCAGGGGCGGTCATAGCCATTGGCGGCAGAAAATGACTGTCCGGTAAAACGGCTAACCCTTCGGCCTGTCCACTGACACCCACGAATTTCTCGACATAGGAATACCAGGGCACTAGTTCTTCGTAGCGCAGAGGCCAGTCGATACCAATCCCTTCTTTGGCGTTGGCTAGAAAATCCTGAGGATTCCAACGATAGGTGTGTTTACCCCACAACAGCGATTTGCCACCGGTATGGTACGCCCGAATCCAGTTGAATGGCCGTTTCTGAATGTACGGATTTTCTTTATCATTAGTGTATAGATACTGCGAGCCTTCTTTGGCCGAAAAGAACATCGTGGCATAGTGTTCCTCGGCCGCTACATTGCTGATCTTTCCCCGGTGCTCAAACTCCCAGGGGTCTTTCATGGCGTTTTTATAATCTGCAACGTGTTTGAGTTCATACCCTCGTTCGAGCACCAGCACCTTCAGGCCTTTTTCGGTAAGTTCTTTGGCGGCCCAGCCCCCGGTCATACCCGATCCGACGACGATGGCGTCATAGGTTTGGTCTTTGTCTGCTTTTATATTGAGGTTCATAGTTAAAGAGCGATAGAGTGAATGAGCGAAAGAGTGATTTCTCTTCACGCCTGATTGCCGTACATGAAATCTTTCTGACCCGGTTTAATTTTAATCGCTTCGAATCGCCCCGGAATTGGCTGATAGTCGAACGACGCTTTAACGCCCAGTTCGGATGTGAAATACCCCAACAGGGTTAACTCTTTGGTAATGAGCCAGAACGTGGGCGAAGTACTCTTTTGAGAATCGGCCTCTACCTGTTTCAGCGTCGCGGTTTGCTGATCGGGTGAGAGAGTCAGGAAACCTTTTCGTTCCAGTTCACCAAGACCCGTCAGGAAAGCGTTCTGCGCTGGTTTTGTATAGCAATCGCGCAGCATCAGGTCAATGAAATCTGGGACGCCCACATCAAGCGCGCCCGGTGTGTCGGTACGCGGGATAATTAAGTCGGCGGTGCGGGCCACGATTTCCCGTTGGGTCTCGGTCAGAAACGAGCCTACTCGAGCAGGCGATTTATCGTTAACTACGAGCTGTTCCCAGCGATTCATGGCCTGTAAGGTTGGTACTGAAAAGGTTCCGCCCAGTATCCAGGCTACCCGCGTCACTGCTTCCCGTCTATTCATAAGCTTATTTGTTCCAAATGGCGTGTCGATTTTTACACCCCGTTATCTATCGTTCAGTTAAAAAAACTATGCGTTTTTCTAGTGTAAAACCCGAAAGTCGGTATCTACTAAAAAATCGGCCAGTGAATACGAAGCTTGTTTCATAAAACGAAAAAAGCATCTATGCTAGATAATATAGCCTTACTACCATTCATATAGAAAGAGGCATTCATTTATCAAATGACCTCGTTTTTCGAGGAATTTATTTTGATACGTGTAGTTTAATCCTTGCTAGGGGTTATCCGTGAATTTTCGTTGGCTTACCGCACTTTCTGTTGGGAAGTCGGCAGGAATGGGAATATCTACTTTACCCGTAGCCGCCCATTGCGTACCTCGCTGAAGACATGTGATAAAGCCGACGCACTCAACCGAATAATCTACGTGGCCGAGTGGCGTATGAAAAATTCGTCCTTTGCCCATGTTGATGGTCATGAGCATGGGTTCGTTGCGACCCGTGCCCCGGTTATCAGGTGAAGAGTAAGCGGTTGCCAGTACTTCCATTTGTTCGGCTGGGCCGCGCAAACGGTCATACATTTCGTCTTTGGCGTGCATCCACTTGAGCGGCATTCCTTTGGTAATCGGGTGTTTCGAATCGCGTAAGGTTATCAAGAACTCCTTTTGCGCTCCGTGCGAGCCTGCTTTTCCTACGCTGTTGTCTCTCACCAGTTTTCCGCTCTCATCATAATATACGTAAGGACCATCTTTTTCTGTGCGGTCGCCCCAGCCCCCCAAACCGATCATTCGATTATAGGCAGGCCACTGTTGGAACGAATTATCAGCCGCATGGATAACGACTAATCCTCCTCCGTTTTTGATAAATTTTTCGAAATCAGCCTGCGTTGCATCAGACCACGGAGCAGCATTCCACCCAAAATTATTGATCACTACGTCGTACGCTGAAAAATCAGGATGAAAAGCCGAGTCTGCTTTGGGCTTCGGCAAAGACTGTGTAGCAGGCACTCCCTTTATTTTGTATTTTTCAACCAGGTCACCGCCGTTCCAGGTGTAATAGGAACGCTGTACATCGACTGTAAACTTCCCCGTTTCTTCGAGGTAGCGTTTCATCATGTAGGTGATTTTAGGCCATTGTTCGTGGTTATTTTGCCCATCGACAATCAACACCTTGATGGGGGATTTTTTTGCCTGCGCAAACACGTTCCGGGCGTTACCAACTCCCAAAAGTAAAGCCAGAAACAGGTAAATTAGGTTCTTCATGAGCATGCATTCAAGTTAAGCGTAAGTTATCATCTATACTAACCAAAGCCTGAGAAGGCGCAGAACTATTCATTGTTGGTGCTGATTTATCATCCTCTGTTGCAAGTGGTTGTTCGATCATTTACAGATTGAGCCGTTCCAATCGCAGGCGGTAATCAATCTGATCGTTGAATGGGAGCCTTTTCGTTCAGGGAGGACAATCGATTTTCAGCTGCCAGTAGGTGGCAAGAGCCTGATTTTGAGTAACCGCCGAACAGGTATGGAACTAATTGAAGATGAAATAACCCATTTGGCGGGGTTACTTTTTCTAGTTTCTGTGGAAATGGATTGGCTATATATGAATACGGACGAAGCAAAACAGGTTGACCCAACAGCCCGTCCGAAGACAGACCAATGACTCAACCTGTTTCTGATTAATGATAAATTAATTTCTCTGACCGGCCATGTCGATCTGCTCCGTCTGTTATACAGTACCCTTGTAATCCCAATGGTCTTTAATGATTAGCCCATTCGCGTCTTTATGTAATCGCCGGGCGTACTGATCCCCTTTAATAATGCCCCGATCATTGGCCTTACCCACAAATGCAAGAATGGGATTACCCTCTTCGTCGGTCTTTATCGCCACGTCGTAGCGGCCAAACCGCACTGTTACCATCCGGGCTGGTTCATATTTCTTACTGAGGAGTTTCAATAGTCGTTCGCCTACTTTCATATGCTTTTCCGTCAATCAATTTCGTACCTACACTACCTCCCTGGCAGGCAAATGATGACCAGAAAAAGAGGGAAATGAGGGAACGGGTTACGTATCAGCATAGGCGACATAGCAGGAGACCGAATGCTCACAATAGCCGTAAATGCAGTGGTTAGCCAATCCGTAATGATGTTATAGCAGCAACGAATCGGCCGTTTAGCCATTACTGTTTACACAAATGAAAATAAAATCACTAACCGTATTTCTTCTGGGAACGAGTCTGATAGGCTGCTCTACCCAGGAACGCGACAACAGCTCTCAGATGGGTGAGGGAGACGGTCACCTGGCACGACGCGTCACCGGCGTTTACCTGCTCAGCACCGATTACCACTACCAAGAACCCTGCAATTATCTGCCTGAAGAGTTTGTCAAAAACCTCTTCAAGTTAGAGGAGAAGCTACAACTGGAAAAAGTGAGCAAACTGAATAGCTGTGAACTTCGCTGGGGGTCGAATTCGATTGGTTTTTACCTGGAAAGCAACAAACCCTTCGAATCGGTTTATCAATCCGAATATCATTTTAATAAATTATTTGAGCCTAGGGCCAACCAAGTTGCCGACCAGAACACGGACAGTAAACCGCCCCTATCTGGCCCGGCTCCTGAAGGTACTGGCGCGGAGGTTTCGCCCAACATGAGTGATACTACGCCAAAGCAGGATTCCGCGCGTGGTGCTGATCCTGGGGCTCCTCTCGAAGGTATCACCAAACCGACACCGCCCCTGGTTGCACCCGCTAAAAATACGGCTACTGGACAAGCAATCGGCGGAGTGGGCGATAAAGCCATCTGGGAACCGGGCAAAAAATCGTTACATGTGTTATTCAACAATCATGTGTTTAGCGTAGTCGCTCGTATGCCTGGCGATACGGCAACCTTAAAACAAGGGGCCATCGGTTTAGCAAAGGTAGTTATCCATTCGCTAAACGATGATCGAGACCCTAGAGAGTAAAACTCTCAATGTCGTCATCCACAGTAAACATGAGTCATCCCGAATTTTTGGTCTGACTAAAAAAGCGAAAACCTCCTGAACTTTGTGGTCGCCAAACTACAAAACAGGAGGTTTTCTAATGAATACTG